>JADFXU010000001.1 GCA_015233365.1 Nitrospirota bacterium
TAAACTGCCGGCTGTTTTCCTTTTCTGGCATACCTTGTTTCTCCCTCCGTATATAGTAATCTGAATAGTTACCATATAATGTTATATTATTCGCTGTCTATTGACAATACAGTGCCCCCGGTATTAAAGTATTAATTGAAAATGCAGCCTAAATCCATTTGAAACCAGTCGGTTGAGTATGGATGCGGGGGAACCGTAGTATGGGGCGTATTTCTTTGTCAAAAGAATAAGGCACTTCCAGGCCCGAGCCCGTCAGCTAACCTCGTAGGCATTTGGAAGGGCAATAGGCAGATGACAAGACCGCCTGTGTTGCCGGCGGTTTTTTTTGTGCTCTCCTGTGCGCGCCCAAGGAGGAATTAATGTCACTCAAGCGATTTCTCATCGGCAACCCGATCGAATCAGTCAGGGAAAAACACGAACGGCTCAACAAACTCATGGGTCTCGCCGTGTTCTCGTCGGATGCGCTCTCATCCGTGGCCTATGGGCCGGAGGAAATCCTGCTGGCACTTATTGTCGGGGGAACCGCCCTGCTCCATTCCTCGATTCTTATCGCTAGCGGCATCGTCTTACTTGTAGCGATTGACGCTACCTGGTACTTTCAGACGATCCATGCCTATCCGTCAGGCGGCGGCGCATACATTGTTGCAAAGGACAATCTCGGTGACTATCCGGGCGTCGTTGCAGGGGCCGCATTGCTCATCGACTATGTATTGACCGTTACTGTCAGTATCTCCGCCGGCATCGCAGCAATTACATCCGCATTTCCGGCGCTGCACAATCAAACAGTCCTGATGTGCCTGCTCGCCACAGCGTTTATAATGGTAATTAACCTTAGAGGCGTTCGGGAGTCGGGACAAGTTTTTTCGATACCGGTATACATCTTTTTAGGTTGTCTGTTCCTCCTTATAGCCATGAGTTTTGTAAAATCATTTACGGTCCTCCGTCCTCCCCCGGTGGCATATAAAGCGGCTGCCTCAAACACCCTCGCGCTCTTTATCATACTCAGGGCCTTTGCGTCCGGCTGCGCCACGCTCACAGGAATAGAGGCGGTTTCGAACGGCGTTCGGGCCTTCAGGGCCCCCGAAGCGCGCAACGCCGGAATCACTCTTATATGGATGGCTGCATTGCTCGGCGTACTTACCATCGGCATTGCCTATTTCTCGGACTTTTACAGGATTTTGCCGAATGAGAATGAAACCGTACTGTCGCAACTTGCCAAAATGGTATTCTCGAAAGGGGTCATCTATTACACAATACAATTTGCTACATCCTTAATACTCATTCTTGCGGCCAATACTGCGTTTGCCGATTTCCCGAGGCTGTCGTCGATCATGGCAACTGACCGTTTTCTGCCCCGGCAGCTCAGCAATCGCGGTGACAGACTCGTTTTCTCCAACGGCATAGTACTCCTCGGCTTCTTCTCCTCCATGCTCGTTGTGCTCTTCAGTGGCGATACGCATGCGTTAATCCCGCTGTACGCGGTGGGCGTTTTCACGGCGTTTACACTCTCTCAAGCAGGCATGGTGAAGCACTGGATCAAATATAAGGGATCAGGCTGGAAAAAAAACATACTGATAAATGGTCTTGGAACAGTTACCACCGCTATTGTTCTTGTCATTATCTCGGTTGAAAAATTCTCGCACGGGGCCTGGATAGTGCTTGTCGCTATTCCCTGCCTTGTTATTTTAATGAAAAAAATCCACAGCCACTACCTCTCTGTTGCCGAACAGCTTTCAGTCACTTCTTGCGAAATTGAGCAGCCGGAATTCAAGCACCACTCTGTTATCATTCCCATATCGGGAATTCAGCAGGCAGTCATCGGCGCAGTAAAATACGCGAAGGCCCTGTCGAATGACGTGGCCGCCCTCTATGTGTGTCTCGACCCGGCGGAGACCCAAAACATTAGGGCAAAATGGGACCAGCAATGCATGGGCGTGCCTCTGATTATCCTTGATTCGCCTTATCGTTCGATAAAGGAATCGCTTCTCGACTATATAGACGAAGTGCAGGGGCGCTACAAGGACGGGGTCATAACGGTCGTGCTTCCCGAGTTCGTGCCGTCAAAATGGTGGCACCACCTGCTGCATAACCAGACGGCACTATTTATAAAAGGTATTTTACTCTTTAAAAAGGGAACGGTCTCCACGAGCGTGCCCTTTCACCTGCGGCGGTAATTAACCCGAAAAATGCATCCGGGTTGACAATCACCTTAAAAAGCGTCAAATTAGACTATGCCGTCAAAGAAAAAGGGCTTGATCGTTCTCATGGGCTCCGGTGAACTCACAGCCACAATGGTCGAGGTCCACAAGGAAATCCTTGCGCGTTACAGCGGCTTCCCCAGGGCATTCTTTCTCGATACTCCTGCAGGGTTCCAGCTGAATGCCGACCAGTTATCTCAAAGGGCCGTAGAGTATTTCCGGCTCAATGTCGGCTATCCGATGGAGGTGATCTCGTTCAAGTCTAAAAGTGTGCCGGCCACGGAACGTGAACAGGCATTTCGCCGGCTGAAAGAGGCTGATTATGTCCTGGTCGGACCTGGGAGCCCCACATATGCCATCCGGCAGTGGCAGGAGACCCCGATTCCTGAAATACTCGAACTGCGGATCGAAGAAGGCGCATGTTTTGTCGCTGCCAGCGCTGCGGCCCTCACAATCGGGCGTTTTACTCTGCCAGTGTACGAGATATACAAAGTCGGTCAGGAGTTGCATTGGGTGGAAGGTCTCGACATTCTGGGTCATTTAGGACTGAATACCGTTGTGGTCCCTCACTGGAACAACGCCGAAGGAGGGACCCACGATACCCGCTTCTGCTTCATGGGAGAGGGCCGCTTCAGGAAGCTTGAGTCAATGCTGCCCGAGGATGTGAGCGTACTGGGTCTCGACGAACATACGGCCTGTATTATAGACCTCGACACGGAGGAAATATCGATAAAAGGCATCGGCTCGGTCACGTTCAGGCACCGGGCATTTGAGAGGACATTTCTCAGGGGGGAAAGGTTCCCGCTGAGGGTGCTTTCAGGGAGGGAGGGCAGCGTTATTCCGGCAGCGCAACTTATAGAGATGCCGGCGTCGGGACCAATGCCGGTCCCTGAAGAGGCAGGTTTCTGGGACTCTGTGCATGCGCTCGAAGTCGCTTACCATAAAGGCCTCGATGCTGACGCCCGCGATGCTGCAAACGCCCTTTTAAATCTCGACAGAATTATCTGGCAGGCCCATCAGGACAAGGAGAGTCCGGAGTTCATCTCCCAGGCAAGGGAGCTTTTTCATGAATTAATTGTTATTCTCGGAGTGCGTTTGTCCTCTGCGCCGGAAAGCTGTTATAAGTGTCTCGAGCCGCTCGTGGAAGAATTGCTTGCCTCAAGGGCCTTGTACAAGGAAAATAAACAATGGCTTGAGGCGGATGTTATCCGTGACTGTCTGAAGCGTGCTAAAATCGAAGTGGACGATACTCAAAACGGCTACCGCTGGCGGTTGAGGACATGACTATAAAGATAAACAGGCCCGAAACTACACCCTCTGCGGGAACGGTAAGCGTCGAGCCGTTGCCTGGTCTGAAGCGCTACTCGCCGGATCACGGAAGCGCGCTGAAGTGGGATTGTTTGTTTATGCTTCCGCCGTGGATCGGTCCATGGTGGTCATATTTCGGAGAGGGCTCACAGACGCGCCTCTATGTTGTGAAACAGAGTGATGAGGTCCTCGGTGTGGCACCGCTTGCCGTCACCGGAGACACAGCACGCCTCATCAGCGACAGCAACCTGATTGATTACAGTGATTTCATCGTTGCGCACTCAAGGGAAATGGAGTTTTTCTCAATACTTTTTGACCATCTGAGACGTGAGGGCGTAAGCCGTTTGCAAACCGGACGGGTCCGTGCCGATTCAACAGCCTTCTCCTGTCTCCATGCATACTCGACACCTCTCGGCTGCGATGTATCCTCTAACCCGGTGGATGTCCTTTATGAAATAGATCTTTCAGACACGTGGGAAGGATACCTCGGTATCCTGTCGGCAAAAGAGCGCCACGAAACGCGCCGCAAGTTCAGGCGTTTGGAGAGTGCGGGCCGTGTCGGACTGCGGGTCATCGAGGACAAGAAGGACGTTTTACATGCTATGGACACCTTCATATCGCTCTTTCGGTCCAACAGTACAGAAAAGGCGCTGTTCATGGCCGGCGATGTCGAGTCATTCTTCAGGTCTCTCGCAGTTGAGATGGCTGATGCCGGCCTGCTGATGCTTTTATTTCTTGACTTGAACGACAGGCCCGTAGCCGCAACAATGTGTTTCGACTACCGCTCGACGGTATACCTTTACAACAACGGCTATGACCGGGACTTTGGCCACCTCAGTGTAGGACTTCTGAGCAAGGTCCTGAGCATACAGGAAAGCATAAAACGAGGCAGGAAAAAGTATAATTTGCTCAGAGGCAGCGAGGCGTACAAAGGCCGTGTCGGCGGCCGTCCGGTCAGGCTGTTTCACTGCGAGGCCATCCTGAAATGACGCCGTCTCCGGTCATCTTACCTTGCCCCCGGCTTAAAGCGCCCGGAGCACACTCTAATGTCCGGCCATTGAGAATAGCCACGCTCAGTATCCATTCGAGCCCGCTCGGTGAACTTGGGACCGAGGACACGGGCGGCATGAGCGTTTACATCCGTGAACTTTCCCGGGAATTGGGCAGGGCCGGCCACAGCATCGACATCTATACCTGCGCCGACAGCGGAAGGCAGGACCCCAGGCTGTTCTTGTCCGACAATGTCCGCCTCATCCATCTCGGAATCGGCCACAAGGGACATATCACAAAGAGCATGCTGTCCGGACACCTGCCGGAAGTATTTCATTCGCTGGAGGCATATATTACGAGTAACGACATCTGTTACGATCTTATCCACAGCCACTATTGGCTGTCCGGCGAAGTGGGGGGGCTTGCCCAGAACAGGTGGTACATGCCTCATGTGGTAATGTTCCACACGACCGGCATCGCAAAGAGGGTGGCCTGCAGCCAGGAAAGAGAACCCGCCCTTCGTCTGATAGCCGAAAAGAGACTGGCCCGAAAAAGCGACAGGATACTTGCAACAACCGAGAAGGAGAAAAATCTGCTTGTCAAATACTATAAGGTGCCGGGTGAAAAGATTGGAACAGTGCCCTGCGGAGTAAACCTGGAACGGTTCCGCCCCGTGGAAAAAGATCTGGCCCGAAAAGAACTGGGTCTTCAGGAAGCCGGGTTCCTGGTCCTTTACGTCGGCAGGTTCGCCCCTGTCAAGGGGCTCAGCAGACTTGTAGCTGCAGCCGCGCATCTTCGCTCGCAGCGCAGGCTCATGTTCATGATTGTGGGTGGCGATGACAGGCAGACGCAGGCGTTTGCCGAACTCGGCCGTCTTGTACGCCGGGCCTCTGTAGGGGACATCGTCAAATTTCAGGGCAGGGTCGACCACGACCTTCTCCCCTTGTATTACAGCGCCGCCGATGTGCTCGTCGTGCCGTCTTATTACGAGAGTTTCGGCCTTGTGGCACTTGAATCGCTCGCATGCGGTACTCCTGTCATCGCCGCTCGCGTAGGCGCTATGGACACCCTTATAAGGGACGGCAAAACAGGACTTCTCGCAGACAGCCTGAGCCCCCGTTCGCTCGCATCGAGTATCGAGAGATTAATGGCGCTTTCATCTGACGGCGGACTGTCGGTCAATGAAATACGCGCCTCTGTTCTCAGATATGGCTGGTCTAACATTGCATCAGCCGTTACCGGGGAATACGCGGCCGCCCTCAGACCTTGCGTTAAATCGCAATGTCGGGACCAATAGATGATGGAAGCGTTTGCCGATATACTCGTCATCGCAGCGCATCCCGACGATGCTGAATTCGGGGCTGCCGGAACGATAGCGGGCCGGATCAAAGAAGGCAGGCAGGTGGTCTACGTTGTATGCACGAGCGGAGAGAAAGGAACTTCAGACAGGACTGTCAAACCCGAGCTATTGGCCCGGATAAGGGAAAAAGAGCAGGAATCCGCTGCAAGGATACTGGGCGTAAGGGAAGTCGTCTTTCTCAGGCTCCCTGATCAGGGACTTGAAGACACTTCAGAATTCAGGAAAATGATCGTCCGGGCCATCAGGAAGTATCGTCCCGGGACCGTTGTGACATCGGATCCGTACCGCCGGTACGTCTGGCACAGGGACCACAGGATTACAGGGCAGGTCACACTCGATGCCGTATTCCCTTTCGCAAGGGACCATCTCGCTTATCCCGACCTTCTGGAAGAGGGCCTTGAACCTCACAAGGTCACGGAGATGCTCCTCTATGGTTCAGAAGATATTAACTATCGCTCCGATATCACGACGACCTTCGATCTGAAAGTTGCGGCGCTCCGCTGTCACGAAAGCCAGATGAAAGAACTGGAAGTACCTGATATAGAGGCGTGGTTGCGGGAATGGTCATGTTCCATGGCCGAAGGCGTGGAGTGCGAACTCGCGGAGGCGTTTCACCGGATCGAGATCACGAGATAACTGTCCGATGACAAGGTCGTTGCCGACTCCAAAACGCTACGGTTTAAAAGAGTTACACACATTCTGTTTTTAAACTCTTTTCCGTCATGTGCATTCTCCTTTATGCTGCTTATTATATACTTTTCGGCTAAGATTATAGTCAATAGAAACCTGTTTATTTCCAGCCTTACCTTGTCTGCTTATATCAGTGAATGAGTTAATCCGGAGCTATTATTACCACTCACGTGGTGAATCGGACTTTTCAGGGTACCTCTCACTTAAATCATGAAAAATTGGTAGCGGGAATATGCAAAGGTATTTGGGCAACAGCCCGTGAAGATTTGATCCCTGACACGGTTTCTCCATTACTGAATACTCACCTTATGTTGATCACTAATTTTATCGATTGTCGGTAAAAACAAACACCGGAGAAGTAAAAGTAGACTAGATAAATGGGGTAGTAACCGAAAGGCCCTATCTCCGGCTCCCCCTCGTCAATTGGTCCCATGAAAAAAAGATTGTGACTCCTTGATAAAGTTAAATAGACTGCGGGATAAACTATGTCGGCCACGGTTACCAAGACGGAACTTCTGATCAGCGGAGTACTTACTATGAATTGAAGTGTTGGGCCCGCTTTATGGCATCGGCAACCCTGACAACCTTTGCCATCTCTTTGACATCATGGACACGGACAATATGCGCACCGTTAAGGACCGAGACGGCTACCGCAGCAGCTGTACCCTCCATTCGCCCGGCAGGGGGCGCGCCGTCCAACAGTTTCCCGATAAACGCCTTTCGTGATACGCCGATTGCGACCGGCCTTCCGAGCAAGGTGAACTCCTTCAGGTTCCTGATTATCTCAAGGTTATGGTCAAATGTTTTTCCAAAGCCTATGCCCGGATCAAGAATGATCCGGTCTTCAGGGATACCGCAATCAGCGGCAAGCCTGATGCAATGACGGAAATAATCCATGACCTCCGGAATGAGCGCTTCGTAGACAGGATGCTCCTGCATATTCTTCGGCGTCCCTTTTATATGCATTATAATAGCAGGGACCCCGTATTCAGCTACAACATGGGGCATTTCAGGATCGAACCTCAGGCCGCTTATGTCATTGACTATGGATGCGCCCGCATCAAGAGCGCAACGGGCCACTTCCGCCTTACAGGTGTCAATAGAAATGGGGATATGCACAGAAGATGCAACAGCTTTGATTACCGGAATAGTCCGGGACAGCTCTTCTTCAAGGGGTACCACTGCCGCACCCGGCCTCGTAGACTCCCCGCCGATATCGAGTATGTCGGCGCCGCTCTCCACAAGGTAATGGGCATGGCGGACCGCGCTTTCATTATCGAAAAAAAATCCGCCATCCGAAAAAGAATCAGGGGTGACATTAAGCACGCCCATGATATGGGTTTTACGGTCGAAATCAAGCTTGAAACCGTTCCAGGAGAGAATCACTCGCTACCGGCAACAGTGCCCACCGACGGGATAACGGTATCCTTCTCATCCCAGCTTCCGGATCTTACCTTTTCGATTATTGCATCGATATCCTGGGCATCGACTGTTTCACGCTCAAGCAGGGCCTGGGCAAGGGCTTCAAGGAGATCGAGGTTTTCTTCCAGCACTTTCTTAGATATCACATAGGCGTTGGTAACAATGCCACGCACCTCTTCGTCTATGTCCTCAGCAGTTTTTTCGCTGTAATCTTTGTGCCTGGCTATTTCGCGTCCGAGGAAAATCTGCTCCTCCTTTTTGCCGAACGCAAGGGGGCCGAGTTTCTTGCTCATACCCCATTCGGTAACCATCTTTCTCGCCAGATCAGTGGCGCGCTCAATGTCGTTGCCGGCACCCGTGGTCATATGGTGCAATATAAGTTCCTCGGCAGCCCGTCCGCCCATCAGCACATTAAGGGCCTTCTCAAGATAGTCCTTTGAATATGTGTACCGGTCGTCAATAGGAAGCTGCTGGGTAACTCCCAGTGCCCTTCCCCTCGGGATAATGCTCACCTTGTGTATAGGGTCTGTGCCGGGCGTCAATTTGGCAACCAGTGCATGGCCCGCCTCATGATACGCAGTGTTTTTCTTCTCGGAATCGCTTATTACCATGCTCCGCCGTTCTACACCCATCAATACCTTGTCTTTGGCAAACTCAAAGTCAAGCATATCGACTTTGTCTTTTACTTTCCTGGCGGCAACAAGCGCAGCCTCATTCACAAGATTCGCGAGGTCTGCGCCGGAAAATCCCGGTGTTCCCCTTGCTATCTTATCAAGATTAACGCTGTCGGCAACAGGGATGTTCTTTGTATGCACTTTAAGTATCTCAAGCCGCCCTTTCACATCAGGGGTGGGCACTACTATCTGCCTGTCAAATCTCCCGGGCCTCAGCAGCGCGGGGTCGAGGACATCAGGCCTGTTAGTTGCAGCAATAATGATTACACCCTCGTTCCCCTCGAAACCGTCCATTTCGACGAGCAACTGGTTCAGGGTCTGTTCCCTCTCATCGTGACCGCCGCCGAGTCCTGCTCCCCTGTGCCTGCCGACAGCATCGATTTCATCAATAAATATAATACATGGAGCGTTCTTTTTGGCCTGCTCAAAGAGATCACGCACACGGGAGGCGCCTACGCCAACAAACATTTCAACAAAATCCGAACCCGAAATTGAAAAAAAAGGCACGCCCGCCTCACCCGCAATCGCCTTGGCAAGAAGAGTCTTGCCGGTTCCCGGAGAACCGACCAACAATACTCCTTTGGGAATTTTTCCGCCAAGCTTTGAAAACTTCTGAGGGTCTTTAAGAAACTCGATGATCTCCTCAACTTCGGTCTTGGCTTCTTCCACGCCGGCCACATCGGCAAAGGTGACCTTTACCGCCTTATCGGAAACCAGCTTCGCCTTTGCTTTTCCGAAAGACATGGCCTTATTGCCGCCCATTTGCATCTGTCGCATAAAGAATATCCAGACCAGGACCAGGAACAGGATCGGTCCCCAGGAAAAGAAAAAGTTGACATACCACGGATTCTGGTCAGGCGGCTTGGCCGTTATTTTAACTTCTTTCTGCCTTAATTCCTTCACCAGGTCAGGATACTCCACCGCATATGTCCGGAATTTGTTGCCGTCCTTCAGGCGCCCGGTTATATGGTTCTCCTTTATAGTGACTTCATCTACATCCCCGGCCTCCACTTTACTGATAAAGTCCGAAAATATCATTTCCTTTTCACTTTTCGGGGGGACGTTGAAAAGATTGAAAAGCAGAATCATCGCCATCCCGATGAGCAGCCACACAAACAAGCTTTTATACATGTCTTTTCCTTGCATTTTCCTATTTTACCATATTTACTAAACTGTTTCCTTCTGTATATTGATCAACTCGGCAATCCCTTTCTCAGCCAGGGAGAGCATAGCGTCAAGCATTTCCCTGGAAAATGCCCCGGCCTCGGCGGTCCCTTGTATTTCAACGATCCTGCGGCTCCCTGTCATAACAACGTTCATGTCCACTTCTGCCAGGGAGTCTTCTGCATAACAGAGATCTAGACGCGCCTCATTATCCACAATCCCTACGCTGACCGCAGCGAGATAATCCGTCAAAGGGTTACTGGATATAAGCCTGTTTCTTAACGCATACTCCATCGCATCCCTGAAAGCTATAAATGCTCCGGTAATCGAAGCTGTCCTCGTCCCGCCGTCAGCCTGTATAACGTCACAGTCGATCCATACAGTTCTTTCGCCGAGGAGTTCCCGGTCAACTACAGCCCTCAATGACCTGCCTATCAGACGCTGTATTTCCTGCGTCCTGCCTCCTACGCGCCCGCTCGATGACTCTCTGGTCATCCGTTGCGCCGTAGACCTGGGGAGCATGCCATATTCGGCTGTTACCCACCCCTTTTTCTGGTCCCTGAGAAATCCGGGCACCCTTTCCTCAATCGATGCAGTGCAAATCACTTTTGTATTGCCGACTTCGATTAGCACAGATCCCTCGGCAGCGGGAATAAAATTTCTGGTGATCTTTATCTTTCTCAGTTCACACTCTGTCCGTCCATCAGGCCTCATTCAACCTCCAAAGTACAAGTTAATGACTATATGAGTAAACTGGGAACAGCTATACCCGTATACTTTCTCACAGTTGTATTTTTTCAATCGTTCCAATTTTAGTCTCAAGGAAACGTTCTCCCACAGATATGAATTTTTCAGGGGAGTCGGTAACAAAAAATCTGCTGGTCCCTGCCGCGCTGTTCATCGCCGTCATCTTCTTCTCAACCAGCAGCTGCTTCACAGCCAGGGCTGTTTCGATAGCGGAATCAACGAGGCGCACATCACCCATTACTTCCTGTATCACCTTTTTCAAGAGGGGATAATGAGTGCACCCTAACAAAAGGGTATCCGCACCATTATCTTTTATT
The DNA here is from genome assembly GCA_015233365.1 of Nitrospirota bacterium. GTDB lineage: Bacteria > Nitrospirota > Thermodesulfovibrionia > Thermodesulfovibrionales > Dissulfurispiraceae > JADFXI01. Next base: position 10,871 of record JADFXU010000001.1, read on the forward strand.
TCGGCCAGGTATCGTTCCACAACCATGCGGGCTATTGCGCCTTCCGTCCATCCCTCTTCCACCAACGGCACAAAAAGGGGGCATGCCACTCCGTGAACTTCTATATCATGCCCCATCGCTCTTATGGCTTTTGAATATGCGCTGCTCTTTATCGTTGTCTCAGTCCCTATTATACCTATCTTTTTATTCTTTGTAGCACTGGCAGCAGCCCTCGCACCCGGACCGATGACCCCTGTTACCGGGATTGAAACACGCTTGCATATCTCATCCAAACTTACCGCTGAAACGGTATTACAGGCCACAACCAGAAGTTTTATACTCTGATTCAAAAGAAATTCCGTGCATTCAAAAGAATACCGCATTACAGTTTCAGGCGACCTCGTACCGTAAGGAACGCGCGCGGTGTCACCCAGGTAGATAATATTTTCACCCGGCAACAGGCTTCTCACCTCTTTAAAAACAGTGAGCCCTCCGATCCCTGAATCAAATATGCCTATGGGTTGTTCGTGACTATTCATATAAAATGCGGGTAACAGGTAAACGCCCTGTTTTTTTATCAGCTCTTTTTACTATTGTCGGCCGCAGGCTGCCGGCTTTCTTCTTTGACAGTATTCCCGAGGGGATACAAGGCGTCAAAGTGGCCCCCCACGCTTTCTACCTCTTTACCGTCCACCAGCACCCTCACATCCTCTGTGCCCGGGACATTCACGGTAACTGTTTCGTAGAGGGACTTCAAAAGTGCATATTCCTGTCTGACATCGCCTGAAAACATTTTCCTGAACTCATCCGACAAGTCAATATAAATAATACTCCTCTTATCACGGTATATTCCGAGCAGTTTTGTGTCCTTCAAACCCTGTTTGAGTCCCTTCAGATATTCCATAACTACTGCCTCAGCCATTTTAACCGGGACAGGGCTGTTTTTAATACTGCGCTCCTCAATCTTAATGCCCGCTTCGTCATCGGAAGGGAGAAATATCTTTGCAGTAATTGTGTCATCAGCCACCGTGGCGCCCACGCCGGCGTTCTCGGCAGTATCTCCATTCAGTTCGATCAATGGTTGTTTCAACTGCCGCGCCGGCAAGTGCAGGTACTTTGTTGCCAGCCACCCTGAGGCCGAAGCGACAATAAGGAGGAGCAATGCGACTAAAATAAATTTCTTATTACCCATCATCGTCTTATCATGCCTGAACCTGGCCTGAAGACGAGTAAGCAACGCCCTGCAAAATTATCGCAATCATTCTTTCCCTGGATTTTCCATCGTAGCTGAACTTTTCCGGGCTGGGCAGTTCAATCAACACGGCGGGCACATGCACATATGCAAGCAACGCCAACGGCATCTTCTCAAGTCTTACATTAATTTTAAGAACGTTTTTAGCGCTCCGGGCAATTGCCTTTGCCACAGCCTCGCTCCTGTCCTCGCCCGGGGCTTTCACGCGCGATTCCAGGCCGGTGTATACGACAAACTCATTCCTGGAAGAAAGATGGATGCTCACCATCAGATCAGGAGATCTTTTGTTGACAATGCCCGCCCTGTCCCTGAGCGACACCACCTGGTCACCCTTCCGGGTGAGAACAACTTTCTTGCCTTTCTTGACAAGGGTGCCGGCCAGCTCTTTTGAGACAGAGAGTGCGAGATCTTTCTCAGTGATCTTTCCAAAGACAAGCCCGCTCTCGTATCCGCCATGGCCGGCGTCGATTGCGAAGGATTCAACTTTGATTTCCGAAGCGTCCGGAGCGGTCAGTGGCGCCTCGACAGCATCCTTCCTGCCCCCCTCGGACGGGGCGGCCTGACTTATGTACGCGTCTATAACGAGCCGCGACGGCGACGATAATTTGGAAACATTTATGTCGTCAAGGTTTTCGACGAAAATAATACAGCTGCTGACATTGACCGTAATCTTGAGACCATTGTCGATCTCATAAGGCGTGCCGCTTCCGGAAGCCTGAATGTTCAGCAATGTCTTCGGAGCGCCTTTCTGCGGGACCCTGAAGGATATCGGTGTCTGAAAATCGATTTTAATTGAATTGGCGCCGGTCAGGATGACAGAAGCTTTTTGCACATAGGTTTCCGGCGTCTCAAAGACAAGCCGCACATAGTGCGCGTGCCTGCCCACGCGCAGGGTAGCCGTTGACCCCCTGCCCGACTGACTGTCGGCAGAGGTCCGGACATCATTAGCTGCAAATGTCTGGACAGCAATCAGGCCGAAGAGAATAACCGGCAAAAAACCCTTCCTGAGCAGCATCCCTATATTGTTAAAATTGACCATAATATAAAAGCATACTAAATACTATAAACAATAGGCAATAGGCCTAATAAGGAAGGGAGCGGCAGATAAATTGAAACGCAGAGTACAGGGTGCTCCCCTTCTCCTGCCTTCCTTGTCAGCGCCCCCGCTTGACGCAGCATAGTCGCGATGCTCTATAATTTTTAATGCCGACGGCACTCATCATAGCAGCCTTTGCCTTTATCCTGAACCTCCCTTTCGGCTATATCAGAAAGCATGCCAGAAAGTATTCAGTGAAATGGTTCTTATGCATTCACATCCCTGTCCCGATGATCATTATAGCCAGGATTACAACCCACACCAATTACTTTTTTATCCCGGTTTTTATTCTTGTATCGATTGCAGGGCAGATATGCGGCGGAAAGATCAACCTCCGCCGAACGCCTCCCTGTTAAGGACTTCATTGAGGAGTTACTTCAAAAGCCTCGCTACTTCATGCAGGAGCTTGGTGACATCGAACTTCACCATATAACCGTCCGCCCCTACCCCTTTCGCCTTTTCTTTGTTCTCATCGCCGCTGAGAGAAGTATTGATAATAACCGGTATGATTTGCAGTTTCGGATTGTTCTTCACATTTTTTGTGAAAGTAAGGCCGTCCATCTCGGGCATTTCCACATCAGAGATAATCAGCTGAACAAAATCGGTAATAGGCTTGTCCCCGATCTTTGACATAAAGTCAGTTAGTATCTGAAGGGCCTGTTTGCCGTCAATCGCGTCAATGACATGAAGACCGGCGTTTTCGAGCGTGTCTTTGAGTATTTTCCTGGCAACAGAGGAATCGTCGGCTATGAGCACAGTGCCCTTCAGCTTTTTCTTCTCGATCCTCTCGATCTCTTCGAGAGCTATCGTATGCTTGGGCGTAAACCCGCCCATTTCCGAGATAACGCTCTCAAGATCCAGGATAAGCAGCAGCGAGTCGCCTTCATCGTCTATTTTCGTCACCCCGGTAACCCTGCCGCTGTGCTTGGCCTGCAGGAGCGCCGGAGGCGGCTTTATCTGGTCCCACTTTATCCTCCTTATGCGCTCTACCTCGTGAACAATCATGCCTACGGTAGTACCGAGCATCTCGAGCACAATAACTTTAAGCCGGATATCCATATTTGCAGGGGGCTTCACTTTCATCCAGTTGCCGAGGTCGACGATAGGGATCACTTCACCGCGCACTTCCGCAAGGGCCTCCGCATAGGAAGGCATATCAGGGACTTTTGTCAGGGTCGGCATGGGAATAATCTCCCTTACCTTTGCGACATTGACACCGTAATCAAGAATTTCGGGGGTCCCGTCAGGATGCGAACTGAACATTCTGAAGACAACAAGCTCCATCTCGTTAGTCCCAACCTTCAAGACCTCAGGTACCGCACCGCCATTTTGAGCCATTATACCCCCTCCCACTTAAAGTGAAAATCAAGATATTGAATCCCTTGCGGCGCAAAACGCACTGAGATTTCATTATATATTTTCAACTCCGCTTTTGCAAGAGATTTTAAGCACTTCCGCTCATCGTCAGTGCCTGCCCTATGGCGGGGATAAAGTCTTTTTTCCTGGAAAGGACACGCGGGAGGATACATGTGCCGTCAGTGACCTTCACATTGAAGGCCTTCTCCACCACCCACGCCTCGCCCCTGACAAAAACACGCTCATAAGTGGCGACGAGCGGGTTCATTACAAGCAGAACAGTCATGTAATAATTATTTGCAACTCTCAGCCGCTCCAGTTCATCAAGAAGCTCCTTCTCTCTGCTGTCGATTTCCTCGCAGTCAAGCACCATTGTCTGGCTGACGCCGAGTTTATGGCCATTTATCAAAAACTCCTTGAAGTCCGCCGATATAAGTTCAGCCGCCGATTTCCCCTTTGTATTAATGCTCGCATGGAGAAGCTCTCTTCCGTACTCTTCAAGAGAAACACCTGCAATACCGGCAAGACGCGCCGCTGCCAGACGGTCGCGCTCCGTAGTAGTGGAAAGCGTAAGAAGCAGTGTATCCGAAAGCACTCCGGACAGAAGTACACCCGCAATTTCGCCCGGAATATCTATCTGGTAAAGAAACATTACTCCGGCAACCACAGTACAGGTGCTGCCTATAGGATCGTTGTACACATAAATGGGTGCCACCGTAGATATGTCGCCGACACGGTGATGGTCTATAATCTCCAGTATCTCGGCCTCCTCGACTCCATCGACAGCTTGCGAGATTTCATTGTGATCGACAAGAATGACTTTTTTTCTGACAGGGCCGAGCAAGTCGGTTCTGGTAATAAACCCTATCAGCCTGTTATCGCTGTCGACAACCGCTGCAGAACGGTACTCGGATTCGAGAATCCTGTTCCTAAGTTCACTGATCGGCGTATACAGGCTCACTGCAGATGGATTCGCAGTCATAATCGACGACACGGATTCGGACATTGTCATAAGTTGCACTGTTGCAAAAGCCGGGTGAGGGGATGAGATCACCAACGTGCCCTTTTCGCCCGCTGCCGCCAGAACATCGTTGCCGATAGGAATTCCATCCACTACTATAAGCGCGGAGCATCCCGAACGCACTACCTCCAACTGGATATCATGTTGGTCCCCTATTATAACGATGTCGCCGGGGCGGGCCTTGTTTATGATCGTCGCTTTTTGCATGGTGGCGACAATAATTCTTCCGGCAAGGTGCGTCACTTTGTTCGCGTTGCTGATTACATGACCATCGACTGTCTTTAACAGAATGTCCAGGTTTATGGGTGTCTGCGATATATCTGTGAAACCGACGCTGTCCATATAATGGCGGGCGATATCTTTCAGTCCCACAATGCCGGAAAGACGTCCGCTGTCATTAACGACCGGCACTGACCGCACTCCCTCCCGGCGCATCATAAGAGCGAGTGCCTGCACAGACTCACGCTCGTGGATAGTAATGGGCCGCTTCATCCTGAGGTCGCTGACCGTAGCCGTCATACTCTCTATTTCGTTAGGGACAGGGACCCCGAACCGCTCGAGCACAAAACGGGTCTCTTCGTTGATCGCTCCGGCACGCGCAGGGGTAAAAAGAAAACGTTTATCAGTGACGTTCTTGAAATGCGAATAGCCTATGGCAGAACAAATGGAATCGGCGTCAGGGTTCCTGTGTCCTATAACGTAAACAAGCTTTGCGTCCTCTCCGTTCATTACGCCCCGCAGCATCTCTTGTATTTCTTGCCGCTGCCGCAGGGGCATGGATCATTTCTTCCAACTTTTTTGTCCTTTCGCAACGGCTGCTTTGCGCCATCACCGTCTCCCCGGTTATACACTAACTGCTCTTTCTGCGGCCGCTCTCTTATCTCTGTTTCGGCTTCGTGTTTCACCTGGATCCTGAAAAGCCGCTTGAGGACTTCACTGCTTATTCGGTCGGACATATCGGAAAACAGATTAAATGCCTCTTTCTTGTATTCCACCAGAGGGTCCTTCTGAGCATACCCGCGCAGCCCTATGCCTTCTTTTAAGTGGTCAATACCGAGAAGGTGGTCTTTCCACTGGGCGTCAATCACCTGGAGCAGAAACATCCTCTCCATATAGCGCATGACCTCGGGACCGGCTTCCTTTTCCTTGCTGTCATACTGCGCCTTTGCAGCCACGGCAATGCTGTTGCGGAGTTCGTCCGGCCCAAGCGACAGATCAGGCCGGAAGGTTATCGAAAAAGTCCCGAAGATAGCGTCTTTCAGGCCGTTCTCATCCCACTCATCGCGGCCGGCATTCTCGGGGCAGAAGATAGATACCAGAGAGTCCACCTCGTCATCGACCATGTCCAGTATCCTGTCTTTCATGGACTCCCCCTGCAACACCTCAAGCCTGAACGAGTATATTTCCTTTCTCTGTTTGTTCATGACATCGTCATATTCGAGCAGGTGCTTTCTTATATCGAAGTTATGCGCCTCGACCCGTTTTTGGGAATTCTCTATTGCCTTGCTCACCATCTTGTTTTCGATGGGAATATCTTCTTCCATTTTCAGGAGGTTCATCAGCCCGCTTATCCTGTCCGAACCGAAAATTCTCATGAGATCATCTTCAAGTGACAGGTAAAAACGCGAGGATCCGGGATCTCCCTGTCTTCCGGACCTTCCCCTGAGCTGGTTGTCGATCCGCCGCGCCTCATGACGTTCTGTCCCTATAATGTGAAGCCCGCCGGCACTGATAACCTGGCGCTTCTCCTCTTCGCAAGCAGCTCTTGCCTTTTTCAGCGCCTCCCCGAAATCCTCTTCCGTGTAATCAGACTTGCTCTTCAGGAATTCCCTCGCAACGCCGTCAGGGGTGCCGCCAAGGACAATATCCGTGCCCCTTCCAGCCATGTTCGTGGCAATGGTCACCGCGCCGACCCGGCCCGCCTGCGCAACGATTTCCGCTTCCTTCTCATGAAGCTTTGCGTTGAGCACCGAATGTTTAATTCCTTTCTTCTTAAGCAAATTGCTAAGCACTTCCGATTTCTCTATCGATGTTGTTCCGACAAGCGCAGGCTGCCCTTTCTTATGGCACTGCTCTATCTCCTGTATCACGGCATCGAATTTGGCCTTATAAGTCTTGTAAATCACGTCGGGAAAGTCAGGCCTTATCAGCGGCTGGTTGGTGGGTATAACCACAACTTCCAGGTTATATATCTGGGCAAACTCCGACGCCTCGGTATCGGCCGTGCCCGTCATGCCGGCCAGCTTGTTGTACATTCTGAAGAAATTCTGGAAGGTAATAGTAGCCAGTGTCTGGTTCTCGCTCGCTATCTTGACACCCTCCTTTGCCTCAATGGCCTGATGCAGCCCGTCGCTCCACCGCCTTCCGGGCATAATCCTTCCGGTAAATTCGTCGACAATAACCACCTCACCGTCTTTCACCACGTACTCGACGTCTCTCTTGAAAAGGTGATGGGCCCTCAGCGCCTGCAACGCGTGATGCACCAGTTCGATATTCGCCGGGTCATAAAGGTTATTGACGCCGAGGAGCCTTTCGACTTTCGAGTTGCCCGATTCCGTAAGAATGACTGTCTTCAGTTTCTCGTCGATTTTGAAATCATCTTCCGGCTTGAGGCTGGGGACAATACGGTTAAGCTTATAATATTTATCTGTAGACTCTTCAGAGGGCCCGGATATGATAAGCGGTGTCCTCGCCTCATCAATTAGAATACTGTCCACCTCGTCCACAATTGCGTAGTTCAATTCCCGCTGACAGTAATCCGCAAAATCATATTTCATATTGTCCCTGAGGTAATCGAAGCCGAATTCGTTGTTGGTGCCGTATGTGACATCGGCGGCATACGCTTCTTTCCGCTCGCACGGCCTCAGGTTATTGAGCCTCTTGTCCGTCGAAAGATATGCCGGGTCGAAAAGGAAAGAACCTTCGTTCTGGATGACACCGACGGACAGGCCCAGGGCATGGTAGATGGTCCCCATCCACTGTGCATCTCTTTTTGCAAGATAATCGTTGACGGTGACAACGTGCACCCCCTTGCCGTCCAGTGCATTAAGGTAAACAGAGAGCGTGGCCACAAGGGTCTTTCCTTCACCAGTCTTCATTTCTGCAATCTTGCCCTCGTGGAGCACCATACCGCCGATAAGCTGCACGTCGAAGTGCCTCATGTTCAGGAAGCGCTTCGACACTTCCCTGACCGTTGCAAACGCCTCATTCAGGATATCATCAAGTGATTGGCCGCTCTCCAGGCGGCGTCTGAATTCTCCTGTTTTTTCAGCCAGTTGACTGTCGCTTAATGCGGCCATAGAGGGTTCGAAGGCATTGATTCCATCCACAAAGGCAAAGAGCCGTTTGATTTCCCTGTCATTCTTTGTTCCAAATATCTTTTTTATAAAATTAACCATTGTCTTTTATAGTAACAAGAGCATCCGATTTCTGCAACCACTTCCACTTTCTTGACAAAGCCGGCCTCGGTTTGATATAAGTGACCTGAGCACTTCAGTTCATAAATTCCTGATACAGGAGCTACATAGTGGCAAAAATCGATGCTTTTTTCAATCTGATGCATAAACAGGGCGCCTCTGACCTGCACCTCGTTTCCGGCTCCCAGCCCATACTCCGCATCCGCGGTGAAATGCAAAGAGTCGAGTATAAAGTCCTGGAAAATGACGAGCTGAAAGCAATGCTCTATGAGATTGCGCCTGAAGAAAAGGTAAAAGTATTCGAAGAGACGGGTGACGTGGATTTCGGCTATGAAATACCATCACTGGCACGATATCGCGCCAATTTTTTCCGCCAGAAATACGGCGTCGGGGCGGTCTTCAGAGAAATCCCCAGTGATATACTGACCATTGAGCAACTAGGTCTTCCGCCGGTATGCAAAAAGTTTGCGATGTTGCAGAAAGGGCTGGTATTGGTTACAGGCCCTACGGGAAGCGGAAAATCCACCACGCTGGCGTCAATCATAGACTACGCGAATAAGATGCGGAAAGACCACATTATAACAGTCGAGGACCCCATCGAATTCGTCCATAAAAGCCAGGGATGCGTCGTCAACCACCGCGAAATCGGTACCCACACAAAATCGTTTGCCGCTGCCCTCAGAGGTGCGCTGCGCGAAGACCCCGACATCATACTTGTCGGCGAGATGAGAGACCTCGAAACAATCCAGCTTGCGCTTGAAGCAGCGTCAACAGGGCATCTTGTTTTCGGCACACTGCACACTACAAGCGCGCCAAAGACTGTGGACAGGGTCGTTGATGTATTTCCCGCCAACCAGCAGGCCCAGATCCGCACCACGCTTTCGGAGTCATTAAAGGGGGTAGTAGCGCAAAACCTGTTTAAGCGGATCGATATAAAGAGCCGGTGCGCCGCGCTCGAAATACTGATAGTAACTTATGCTGTCTCCAACCTTATCAGGGAAGCCAAGACCCACCAGCTTCCGTCAGCCATGCAGACCGGAAGAAAATTCGGCATGCAGACCCTCGACGATGCAATAATGGAACTCCTGCTCAAGAAATGGATAAGCCCTGAAGACGCATACGATAAATCCATAGATAAACAGAAATTCGCGCAGTACCTGAAGGAACCGCCTCCGGATTTTTAAGGCAGGCAAGGATAGAGGCAGACGGGTTTAATGAGAAAAGCGGAACTTGATTACATTCTTAACGCCATGCTGTACAGCCATCCCAGTGTATCCGACCTTAACTTTACGGTAGGGAGGCCGCCCCAGGTGGAAGCGGCAGGCCAGATGGCAGCAGTTGCTTTTCCGGGCCTTTCACTGGACAACCTTACTCCCTTTCAGACCGAAGTCCTGGCGATGAACCTCATAAACTCGGACCGGCGCCTTATCGAGACGCTCATCAGGGAAGGCTCATGCGACCTCTCTTATGCATTAGCCGAAAAAGCTCGTTTCAGGGTGAATGTATTCTCTCAGCGCGGCTCGTATTCCATAGTGCTCAGAAGGCTGTCGACCACGATCCCCACAATTGCCGAGCTGAAAGTGCCTGAAGTCCTGGCCCAGATTGCCGGGGAGAAAAACGGTCTGGTGCTGATAACCGGCGCAACGGGAAGCGGCAAATCAACAACGCTTGCCGCCATTCTGAGGCTGATCAACGAAACAGAGGCCGTGCATGTCATAACGCTCGAAGACCCTGTCGAATTTTCTCATCCGCACATAAAGGCCACTTTTAACCAGAGGGAGATGGGGGTCGACTTCGACACCTTTGCCAACGGGTTGAGAGCAGCCCTCCGTCAGGCCCCCAAGGTTATCCTGGTCGGTGAAATGAGAGACAGGGAAACTGTTGAGATAGGCCTCTCAGCCGCGGAAACAGGTCACCTGGTACTCTCGACTCTCCATACGATAGATGCGGGACAGACCATCAACAGGATTGTGGGAATGTTTGATCAGGAGGAGGAGAAACAAGTACGCACCCGCCTTGCCGACACTATAAGATGGGTGGTCAGCCAGAGACTCCTTCCCAAAGTAGGCGGCGGCAGGATAGCGGTCGTGGAAATCATGAAGCACAACTTAAGAGTCAAAGAGTCTGTCGTCAATGGCGAGTCTGAGGGAAAGACATTCTATGAAATCATCGATTCGGGCGAGGCCTACGGTATGCAAACCTTTGATAAGGCAATTATAAAGCTATACAGGGAAGGGATGATAACAGAAGAAACCGCCATGACATATGCATCAAGAAAACCGGTTGTGGGAAGAGGCATCGATATGATCAAGAGTTCCAAAGGTGAAAAGACCACTGACATTGAGGGACTGAGACTCGATAAGGATTATGATAAACGGATCAAAAACCCGTTATAGCGTTACGGAACATTAAAAAATATGGAAACGTATACCCCGGACACTGAAGAATATGAAGAAGAATTGCGAAGCGCACTTATATGCGAGGACAATACCGCATTGAAAAGCAGTGTAAGCGCAGCGATTGAAGGGCTTAAATACAACGTCGAGTTTGCAGCGGATGCGGAAGATGGATTTCAAAAACTGAAGTTCAACCAGTACGGACTTCTCGTCCTGGACGAGCGGTTTGGTGGAAGCACCCCGGAAAGCAGCGGAATATATAAACTCCTGTTGACCATGCCCATGTCGACGCGGCGGAACATCTTTTTCGTCCTGATTGGAAAGAACTTAAAAACAGCCGACAGTATGACCGCTTTTTCAAAAAGCGCAAACCTGGTTGTAAATGAAAAGGACATTGCGAACCTGAAGACAATACTCAAAAAAGCCGTTGCCGACAACGATCAGTTTTATAAGGTATTCCGGGAACGCCTTCGAAAAAAAGGGCAACAATAAAGGCAATTAGTTAATAAGTCATTTGTCAATTGAGAATCATTATCCGTATAAGTCAGTATTTACGTTCACGACGTTTGTAAACGCAAATGCTGACTGTCATTCCCGGCAACTCAGGGACCCTTTGAATGAGCTTTAAGCCTGTATAGACAAGGAGCATTTTTTATGAATCGGAAATTGCCTTTTTTGGATTTTGATGCCCAGAGTTCAAGCCCGCAGTACCTTGAGAACCTGGCGACCGGATACTGGTTTTCTGAAGTTCTTTTTACATCAGTTGAAATGGACCTCTTCTCACAACTCGAACCGGATGGGGCTGCTCTTGAAGATCTCGCTGCTTCTCTCGACGTAAATCCCGCAGCTCTCTATCGTTTCCTTCACGCCCTCGTCTCAGTGGGGCTCATCACGAGGCACAATGACCGTTATTTCAATGCCGGGATATCGCATGACTACCTGGTGCCCGGTAAAGAACACTATCAGGGCAACGCTATCTTGTGGAAGAAATATTTACGGACACACTGGGAAGGGCTGACAGACTGTCTCAAGTCAGGAGGAAGAACCAATTATTCAAATCAGGATGACTCTGTGGTGAGATCCGGGCGAATAAGAAAATATATCAGTGCAATGGACTGTATTGCCAGGACCAAAGGGCAAGAGATTCTCAGGTTCTTTGAAGGTCTGTCCATAAAAGGCAACCTCATAGATATTGGTGCCGGTTCAGGCGCCATAGCAGCGGCCTTTCTGATGCAGTATCCGGACCTGAGCGGAACTTTCCTGGACCTGCCCGAAGTCCTGGATTATACAAAAATATTCATGAGAGAAAAAGCATTCAACAGCAAAGCGCATTACTGCGCCGGCAATATCCTGGAGACATGGCCGGTAAAGATGGGCTCGTTTGATCTGGTTATTCTGTCGAATATCATCCACGCATATTCAGAAAAGGAGTTGCCTCATATCATTGCGATGGCCGTTAATGCCCTTAATAAAGAAGGCATTCTCCTGATTCACGATTTCTTTTTTGAACATTACCCCGAAAAGGCAGCACTAAGTGATCTGAATATGTTCATAAATACTTTCAACGGTAAGGTCTTTTCCGGGGCCGCCATTCAGGAGAGATTGCATGGCCTCGGCCTCTCCAACACCACGCTGATACCGCTGGAAACAGACACCGCCATAATAGTTGCGTCGGGGAACGCCTCAGCTATCAGATCATTGCATGTCGATCCTGTGAGCCGTCTCATTTCGAAGACGCAGACAATGGGTTTCAGTAAGGTCCGCCTGCTGAAGACAGAAGACATAACAGTTGCTGAATGGGCAGCCCTGAAATGCAGGTACGGATGCGATCGTTACGGGAGCCCGAGCTGCCCTCCGAACAGTCCTGAACCGGAGAAGACGAGGTCGATCTTAAAAGAATACAGGCATGCACTGCTCCTTGAAGGACAGCCTCCCACCAGAGATTTTCAGCAGCGGGTCCTGCAGGTTGAGAAGGAGGCTTTCGTGAGTGGATTCCCCAAAGCCTTCTCTTTCTGGGCAGGACCCTGTTCTCTTTGTGATCCTTGTGTCGGCGCTGGGGGGAAGTGCAGGAATATTGCCGATGCCAGACCTTCCATGGAAGGCGCAGGCATAGATGTGTTTGAGACTGCGAGACTTGCCGGTGCAAGGCTGAGAACATTGAAGAACAAAACGGACTTTATAAAATACTATGGATTAATATTACTGGAGTGAACATAATGCGGGTTCTTTTTGTGCAGTCTCCTTCGGTTGAAGGCAATTGTCAGGAAAAGGTCTATCCACTCGGGATTGTGCTCCTTGCCGGGTGCCTGAAGGAGACAGGGCATCAGGTGGACATCATCGACATGAATATAGAGACGGACCCCTATGGGGCGCTCAAATCCAGGCTTATGAGCTATAAGCCCGAGGTCGTGGGATTGTCATTAAGGAACATTGACCCGCTCGGAAATAAAACTGCTTCCCTTATCCCGCCTTTTCTTGTGACTGTGAGATTGGTGGCTTCTGTCGTGCCCGAAGCCCGGCTTATTGTCGGAGGCACAGGCTTCTCTCTTTTCCCTGAAAGGTTAATGCAGGAGGCTCCGGAGATCCGCTTTGGCATCGTCGGTGAGGCGGAGAATTCGCTGCCGCTTCTCCTTGCATCTCTCGAAAACCCGCCTTCAGTGCCGGGCCTGTGTCTGCGCCGGGGCGGCGAAATACAAGTTCTGAGTCCCTCCGGGTCCGTTGACATGACATGCTACGCGACGCCTCAAAGAGATTTCCTCGACCCTTCTTTGTTCAGTGGTATTAACAGTTATATGCCTTCCATCGGGATTGAGTCGAAACGCGGGTGTTCTTTCAACTGTGTTTATTGCGTATATCCGAAAATACAAGGGAAGCGTATACGTTGCCGGTTACCGCGATCAGTAGTTGATGAAATGGAACGCGTGAACATAGACTATGGAATTAACAGGTTCCATTTCACTGATCCGATCGTCAACTTTCCTGAGGGCCACCTGGAAGACATATGCAGAGAGATACTCGCCAGACGATTGAAGATCAAATGGGATGGGTTCATGAGGGAGGACCACTTTACCGAGAAAAACGCGTCCCTGTACGAAAAGGCGGGGTGTGAATGCTTTTCTTTCTCGCCTGATGGCCTTTGTCAGGAATCTCTGGATACCCTCGACAAAAGACTGAGTGAGAAGGATGTCATAAATGCTGCCGGCATAGCTGCAAGGACCGACGTTATGAGCGTATACCACTTCATGGTCAATGTACCGGGAGAGACAAAGCTGACTTGCGAGAGGTCATCGCGGTTTCTGGAAAAAATATATGATATGCATGCCAGTAAAAAGAATCTGGGCACCGTTGTGCTCAATAACATCCGTATTCTGCCCGGGACCCCCATGGAGACACTGGCCAGAGAGGCCGGAGTGACAGGGCCTGACACGGACCTTCTCTATCCGACATACTATAACCCGAAGCCGTTTGAGACTTTCCGGTACCGCCTGGAAACGTTGCACCTTTGCAGGAACGTGTTCATGTGGCAGGGAGTGAGGTAGACTGGTGAAAATAATCTTGCTTGAGCACCCGCGAAGCATAACTCCTGAACGGTGCAACGATATTGCTAATACACCGCTTTCCTCCTGTCTCATCAGCGGATATGCAGCAGGTATGCTGAAAAAGTGCGGTCATGATGTAGAGATCATTGAAGGATATCTGGACAGACTCACTTATGGAGAGATAGAGAACGAAATAAGGTCGATAAAGCCGGACATTCTTGGTGTGCACATGGTCTATCATTGGAGGCAGGACCATGAGCTTTTCGGATTTCTGGAAAATCTGAAAGACAGGAGACTGGCGTCTACCATAACAGCCTATGGCTTTTATGCCACGATCGCAGCAGATAACATTTTGAAGCAATCCACTGCCGTCGATTCCGTGATCAGCGGGGAGACCGAGATGACTTTCCCTGCGCTTGCCGAAGCTGCATCAACAGGGCTATTTACCCCCTTTCTTCCAGGCCTGTCGGTCAGGTATCAGGAGGGTATCCGGTGCACAAGGCGCAGACCTGTCAAAGATCTCGATGAAATCCCATTCCCCGTCCGCACTGAGGCGCAGTATCGTCTGCCTGAAGTTAATATCCTCGGGAGCCGGGGCTGCTACGGGCGATGCACGTTCTGTTACATCAACTCATTTTACGGCACCGGGGTCCCATGGCGTGGACGCAGTCCTGAAAATATAGCATCCGAGATTGCCGCTATCAACGCGGAACGACGTGCCGGGAGGTTCTATTTCACAGACCCGAACTTTTTTGGGCCGGGGCTGAAGGGACAGGAAAGGGCACTGAAGATTGCCGCTCTTCTGAAGCCCATGAATATTTTTTTCGGCATTGAGGGAAGAGTCAACGACATCCATGACAAAACCATCGGAAGGCTTGTTGATGCGGGCCTCCGGCATATTCTTGTCGGACTCGAAAGCGGAAGGGACGAATCCCTGAAACGAATGAACAAGATGACCACAGTGGACCAGAACGAGCAGGCATTGCGCGTTCTCAGGAGACATGGGATAGAGCCGAATGTAGGGTTTATCATGTTTGAACCGGATTCCTCCCTGGAAGATATCCGCATCAATTTCGAGTTCCTCAAGAGAAACGATCTGCTTGCCAATCTTCCTGTTACAGCGAATGTTCTCTACCATCACCAGATCGTACTGGAAGGGACCGAAGCCTATCATATGCTCAAGCGGGAAGGACGGCTCCAGCTTCGGGATTCCTCATACGAAGGCAATACCTGCCTGAAGACCCCTGGAGTTGCCGCTCTTGCAAACATCATGAGGGGTGTGACCAATGTACTTTTCAGCCGCATGGCCGCTATATGGAGCGGCAAAATTGCCGAGACACCTGACACAAGAAGGCAAAATGCAGAAATTAATCGAATCCTCGTCGATACTTTTGAGAATTGTCTATGTCAGCTTGAAGCTGGAGAACAGTTCGATGACAAGCACATACGTATAATGGCGCAGAATGCCGAGAGAGAGATCAATGGCAGCTTAAATAAATCATATGGATCAGACGATTGAAATGAGATCCTGATAAATATTACCCAGTTACCTTTTCCGGTTTGAGCACGAGCACGGACAGGGGCGGCAGGATCAGCTTGAGAGAAAACGGGAAGTTCGGGTGAGAAACTACTTTGTCCGCATCCACTCCACCGCCGTTTCCTATGTTTCCGCCCCAGTATAATGACGAATCGCTGTTGAGAATCTCCCTGTAAAAACCGCCCCGCGGTACCCCTATTCGGTAGCCGAAACGGGGCACGGGAGTAAGGTTGAATACAAAAACGAGAAAATCCTCAGGGTCTTTTGCCTTCCTGATAAAAGCGACAACGCTGTTATCGGTATCGTGAAAATCGATCCATTCAAAACCATGCCAATCGAAACATACCTCGTAGAGAGAGGGTTCGCTCATGTAAAGTGAATTCAGGTCGGCAACGTATTTCAGCAATTTCCGGTGGGGATCGTTCTTAAGCAGGTCCCAGTCGAGGCCCTTATCAAAATTCCATTCATTCCACTGGCCGAACTCAGATCCCATCACCAGGAGCTTCTTGCCGGGATGTCCGTACATATAGCCGTACAGCGCTCTCAGATTGGCGAATTTCTGCCACATATCTCCCGGCATTTTGTTGAGCAGTGAACGCTTGCCGTACACCACCTCGTCATGTGAAAAAGGAAGGATGAAATTCTCGGAAAAAGCATAAATCATGCTGAAAGTGAGTTCATTCATATGGAACTTTCTGTGGACCGGTTCCTGGGAGAAAAACTTGAGCGTGTCATGCATCCAGCCCATATTCCATTTCATGCTGAAACCGAGGCCGCCGAGGTAAGTCGGCCTGGAGACACCCGACCACGAAGTAGATTCTTCAGCGATCGTCAGAACGCCCGGATAATACCGGTGCACCACTTCATTAAACGTCTTAATAAAATCTATTGCCTCCAGGTTCTCGTTGCCGCCGTACATATTCGGTATCCATTCGCCCTGATTCCTGGAATAATCGAGATAGAGCATGGAGGCCACCGCATCGACCCTGAGACCGTCGATGTGATAACGGTCAAGCCAGAAAAGCGCGTTGGAGATGAGATAGTTCCTCACTTCATTGCGTCCGTAATTGAACACAAGAGTGCCCCATTCCTTGTGTTCTCCTTTACGGGGGTCTGCATGCTCGTAAAGAGCTGTGCCGTCAAAAAAAGCGAGCCCGTGGGCGTCTTTGGGAAAATGGGCAGGGACCCAGTCAACTATAACCCCTATGCCGTTTTGATGGCAGCAGTCGACAAAATACATAAAGTCTGCCGGTTTGCCGAACCTGCTTGTAGGGGCGTAATACCCGACCGGCTGATACCCCCATGATGCATCGAGGGGGTGCTCCGCAATCGGCAGGAACTCTATGTGCGTATATCCAAGCTCTTTGACATGCGGTATCAGATTATCCGCCAATTCCCTGTATGTGAGAAAGCGGGAACCTTCCTCAGACACGCGCATCCATGAGCCCGGATGCACCTCGTAGATGGCAACCGGGGATTCGAACCAGTTCTTCGCGCCGCGCGAAGAAAGCCATGACGCATCATTCCATTCGTGTTTGGTCGTGATGTCGTAGACAATAGCAGCGGATTTCGGCCGCACTTCAAAAAAGAACCCGAACGGATCGACCTTCTGTTCCCTGTGCCGGTTATAGACTGATAAAATATCGAATTTATATAATGTCCCCTCTTCAAGTCCGGGGATAAAAAGCTCCCATATACCCGAAACACCCCTGAACCGCAGGGGATGCCGTCTGCCGTCCCACTGGTTGAAGTCGCCGATAACGCTTACCCGCCGGGCATTGGGGGCCCAGACAGCAAAATGGACCCCGCTAATGCCCTTAATTTTCCGTATATGGGCGCCGAGCTTTTCATAGTTCCTGTAATGTTTCCCCTCCCCGATCAGGTGCAGATCATAATCCGTCAGCACCTGCTCAAAACAATAGGGATCATAAAATTCCCGGATCTCGTCCCAAAGGGTAGTTATCCTGATCTTATACTTGACAGGACCTGACGCCTGCTCCAGAGTTGCCCGGAACAAACCCGCATTATGGACTTTCGTCATCTTGACGAGACGTTGTTTTGCAGGTTTCTTGTAATACATGACCCAGGCATCTTTTGCCTCCGGCAAAAAGGCTGTGACACATACCCTGCCTCCCGACAGGTGCACTCCCAGAATGGAAAAAGGATCTCCGGATTCTCCTTTCAGAAGCGCCTTTATCTCTTTGTCTATCTTCATGACCGCTATTCTATCATAAATACCAGGGCCTCTCAATCAACAAGATAATACGGTAGTGTCTCAGTTTGTTTTTACTCTGTATCAATCAGCCACTGAGACACTACCGATAATACATTCCTGTTTTACATCTTATTTGTTTTATTTGGCGGTGGTCATTTGATTAAGGCGGTACAAATGAGATATTGAAAGGTCTTAGCGCTGTCTCTCCCGGATCTCGACCCTCCGGATCTTGCCGCTGATCGTTTTAGGCAGTTCGTTTACAAACTCAATTATTCTCGGACATTTATAAGACGCCGTCACTTTCTTCACATGTTCCTGCAGCTCCCTTGCAAGACCACGGCTCGCGGAGTATCCCTTTGCCAGAACAACCGATGCCTTGACAGCGTGGCCCCTTGAAGCATCGGGAACAGCTGTAATCGCGCATTCCAGAACTGCCGGATGCTCCATAAGGGCGCTCTCGACCTCGAAAGGCCCGATCCGGTACCCGGAACTCTTAATGAGATCGTCGGCCCTTCCCACGAACCAGTAATATCCGTCTTTATCGCGCCAGGCCATATCTCCCGTGCAATAAATTCCGTTCTGCCAAACACTGGCCGTGCGGTCAGGCTCCCGGTAGTATCCGTCAAAAATTCCAACCGGCATTCTTTTTCCGGTCCGGATCACGATCTGTCCTGCCTCTCCGATGCCGCAGGAATTGCCTTTGTCGTCAAGAATGTCGATGTCATACCACGGTGACGGTTTGCCCATCGAGCCGGGCCTGGGCTCCACCCATGCGAAGGTGCCTATAGAGACAGTCGTCTCAGTCTGCCCGTAACCTTCAATAAGTTTGATACCCGTGGCCTTGAGGAACTGGGAATAGACCTCGGGATTCAGCGGCTCTCCCGCAACTGTGCAGTAATTAAGCTTGTCCAAATTATATCTGGAAAGGTCTTCCTTGATCAGGAAACGGTAAACAGTGGGCGGAGCACAGAAAGAAGTGATGCCGTACTTTACCAGTACATCAAGAAGCCTGTGGGGATGGAATTTGTCATAGTCATGAACGAAAACCGCACATCCGGCAATCCACTGGCCGTAGATTTTTCCCCAGGCAGCCTTTGCCCAGCCGGTGTCTGCCAGGGTGAAGTGCAGACCTCCCTCCCGCACGTTCTGCCAGTATTTCGCAGTCAGTATGTGGCCGAGAGGATATGCAAAGTTATGCTGCACCATCTTGGGCATCCCCGTAGTGCCGGAGGTGAAATAGATCAGCAGGATATCGCTGTTTGAAGTAGCAGCATTGCCGCGCGGGCGATCAAAAGTCGGCGTCGCACGCTCCATTTCAGCGTTAAAGTCGAGCCAGCCGTCCCGGCTTGCGCCGACAAGGACCTTCAAAAAAAGCGAGGGTGATTGAGCTTGGGATTCCTCGATATGAGCAATGACATCGGCATCCGCCACGCTGACAATCATCCTGATGTCCGCAGCGTTATTCCGGTACACAATGTCTTTTGCAGTAAGCAGATGCGTCGCCGGTACAGCTATAGCGCCGAGTTTATGGAGAGCAAGGATGCAGATCCAGAACTCGAAACGCCTCTTGAGGATGAGCATCACCGGGTCGCCTTTCCGTATCCCCCTTGACGAGAATAAATTTGCCGCCCTGTCACTATATTCTTTTAATTGACCAAAGGTGAACGTTGCTTCTCCGCCTTTATCGTCACACCATACCAGCGCGACTTTGCCGGGATGCCGCAGCGCCAACGCATCGACTACATCATAAGCGAAGTTGAAGTTCTCCGGTACGACAATACGGAAGTTTTCGACAAAGTCTTCATATGACGTGAAATCCACCTTTGAAACAAATCGTTCAAGCATCCTATATCATCAATCCCGCTATTTCTATCAAATTGCAAATCCCCGGTCCGCTTTGCCGAATCCAGCCACGCATCCGGAAAAATTATCATTAATTGCACAAAAAAAGCAATAGAAGTCCCAAAGGAAGGGAGCGGCAGGGGCAGACTGTTTCTCGGAGCGATAGCACGGGTGTACTGGAGCAGGGGCGAGCACCGGTCCGGAAAAAATCTTTGATTTTTTGCGGACGCGAACGGTAAGTGAGCCGAGCCCCAGCCGAGAATGT
Source organism: Nitrospirota bacterium (assembly GCA_015233365.1). Taxonomy (GTDB): domain Bacteria; phylum Nitrospirota; class Thermodesulfovibrionia; order Thermodesulfovibrionales; family Dissulfurispiraceae; genus JADFXI01. Next base: position 30,785 of record JADFXU010000001.1, read on the forward strand.
GCACGAATAGTGCAATTTCAACAAACTTTGCGTTGGTTAGACACGTAGTTTTATCGAGCCGAGAAACAGTCTGCCCCCGCCGCTCCCTTCCTTTTAATCGGCGAAGAATTCTATGAACTTATATCCCATCATGTCAGGAATGTCCCGTTTTTTTGATTCCAGTCTTTCTTTGTATATATTTATCTCCTCTTCCGTGTCTCTCTTTGCTTCCACGAGAAAAAATCTTGCATATCCTTCACTGCTTTGCAGACGGATGCCGCTAAGACGTTCTTTCATGGTGAGAAAAAAGCAGTAGTGAAAAAGGTCCTCGTCTGCCGGATAACCCTTCACGGCAATCGCCTCTTCAGCCCTTTTCAGAAAAAAAAGCTTTTCAGAAGGAGTAAATTCCCTCTTGAATTTCTCTTTCAGTTCCTTACTAAGCGGCAGGGCGTTTTGCCGGTCGGGCTGTGTCATAATATAAAGAGTATATTTACGATACCCTGAGCCTTTGCTGTATCTTGGCGTTCAAGGCCTGGATGGCGCAACGAGCCGAAAGCCGCCGAGAACATAAGGGCGTCCAGGATCAAAGCCGGCCCGGCTAGCCGTGCGAAGGGACTTAGGTCCGTTGAACCACGACCCTCCCCGAAGTATTTTGTCCTGTCCGTCCGGCGGGCCCGCCGGATTGGTCACAGGGCTGGTGCTGTAATAACTCTCGCCATACCAGTCCTGGCACCACTCCCAAACGTTTCCGCTCATATCATACAATCCCAGGCCATTCGGCTTCCTTTTCCCTACAGGATGAGTCTTTTCTTCCGAATTGTTATCGAACCACGCATACTTACCGAGTTCGGCTTCGCTGCCGGTGCCCGACCACTTCTCTTTCTTCCCTCCACTCCTCGCAGCATACTCCCACTCCGCCTCTGTAGGCAACCGATAATTCTTGCCCGTTTTCCGGTTCAACTTCCTGATAAACTCCTGTATATCGTTCCAGCTCACTTTATCAACAGGGCAATTATCACCGCAATCGCTGAAAAGTGACGGCTCATCGCCCATAATGTCTTTCCATTGATGCTGTGTCACCATATACTTCCCCATATAAAAATCATTGATACAGACTTCATGAGCAGGTTTTTCGTCTCCGTTTCCGTCACCAAACACATCGCCCATCTTATAACAGCCGCCCTTTACAAAAACAAATTCCATGGGGGTCAAGGCGTTGCTGCGGGAAGGCTTTACCGGCTTCCTGACTTTATGACCCTTTGCAGGGGCGGATGCCCGCACAGGCGGACAGAAAACAAAAGACAGAACACAGAAAACGGAACACAGGGCAAGGATAACGAAAGACAAAGACCTGAGCGCAGAGGACTGATTTCCCCGCACAGATCCCCGCCGGAAGCTGGTCACCGTGAAGGGACGCCTCACCTGAGAACCGCTTCCGCTGTCTTCCGGATTTTGTCTTCCGTCTTCCGAAATGAGATTCACAACGTCCTTATTTATTCAGATAACTGCGCCAGAAATCAGGGCTAACAGATCAGATCCCCCCGCTAACTTTTATATTATAAGAAGTGGACTTGTCTTTATCAACCTTCTGCAATTCAGACACTGGATAAGTTTCTGAAGCGAATCGCGGAGTCTTGGTAACAGTTCTCGGCGAGTAAGCGTATAGCAGGCGCGAAACTGAAGCCCGAAGGGCTGAATTTTGCGCCTGTAGCGTGACGAGCCGTTAGAACTGTCAAGACGCAGCGTCTGAGCGTAAGAGACTTATCCAGTGTCTGAATTGCAAATCAACCGTTACGGCAATTGACGCTAGGCCCTGATTCGCGTTATCTTACAACTATGAATATCCTCAAACTCATTACAGCCGGGGAATCCCATGGCAAGGCGCTCATCGGTATCCTCGAGAAAATTCCCTCCGGCCTCGGCATATCGACCGATGACATTGATGCGGAACTCAAGAGAAGGCAGTCGGGTTACGGACGCGGCGGCAGGATGAAGATAGAGCAGGACCGTGCGCAGATACTGTCGGGTGTGCGATGGGGGAAGACCCTCGGCTCGCCCATAGCCCTGCTTATCGAGAACAGGGACTGGAACAATTGGCGTCAAGGCATGTCGGAAGAAAGCGGTCATAAAGGGTCCATCCCTCCGGTCACAAGACCGCGTCCCGGCCATGCAGATCTCTGCGGAGCGCTGAAATATGATCAGCATGATATAAGAAATATCCTTGAGCGCTCCAGCGCAAGAGAAACGGCAATGAAAGTCGCCTTGGGAGCCGTGGCAAAAAAATTCCTGTCTGAGTTTTCGATTCATATAGGAAGTCATGTGACCCAGATCGGCAGCGTCCGTGTTTCAGAAACCCGGCTGAGAGAATTCAGAGATGCATTTGTCGTACGCGATCATCTCCAAAAAATCGATGCCTCCCCTGTCAGGTGTCCCGAGGAGGACACTGCCCGCGCCATGATGGCGCTCATCGATAAAGCGGTAAAGGATGGGGATACGCTCGGCGGCAGGTTCGAGGTAATAGCTACCGGACTGCCAACAGGCCTGGGCAGCCACGTCCAGTGGGACCGGCGGCTGGACGGTGTCCTTTCACAGGCATTCATGGGAATTCAGGCCATTAAAGGAGTTGAAATCGGTGATGGATTTGCTTACGCCGACAAATTCGGCTCCGAAGTAATGGATGAAATCTTCTACCAGTGCCCGAACCCGGACCAGGCTGAGGACAATCCCGGTTTTTACAGGAGGACAAATCACGCCGGCGGGATCGAAGGAGGTATGACCAACGGAATGCCTGTCATTGTCAAAGCAGTCATGAAGCCCATCCCTACGCTGAGAAAGCCGCTGAGATCAGTAGATATTGTGTCCAAAGAACCCTTCGAAGCTGCGTACGAGCGTTCAGACACCTGCGCAGTGCCTGCTGCGGCAGTGATCGGCGAAGCAATGGCTGCACTGGTAATTGCCGATGCATTACTCGAAAAGTTTGGAGGAGACAGCCTCGATGAGACAAAAAGGAACTATGATTCATTCCTGGATTATATCAAAAAATTCTGACCGGCTTTATCGCCGGCTATTCTGTTCCTTTCTGCTGCTTTTTTGCCTGGTCCCGTGTTTTGCACCGCCATTTCTTTCAGCATCCGAGGCGCTGCCAGACGGCGCTCAATCACTCCTGAACGGCAAACGCAGTCTGGAAAGCAGTAATTATCAAAAAGCGATTGCGCTGCTGACTGCCGCCTGTGAGAAATTACCGGTGTTAGGTGATTATGCGCTCCAGTGGCGCGCCAGGGCTTATGAAGAGGAGGGAAATATTGACCGTTCTCTTGCTGATCTAAGGACTCTTAAAGAGAGATATAAAGAATCGCCGCTTATTATGAAGGCAAGGCTGAAAGAGATAGAATTATTGGAAAAGAAGGGCGATCCGTCGGTGGGCAGGTTGCTCGAGGACATGACCAAAGACAACCCCTCGAATATGGACATAAAATATGCCTATGCGCGCTGGCTTAAGGACAATAATGACCCGCAGAGAGCCAGGGAACTCCTCAGGGAAGTGTTTATATCTGCTTGTCCGCTCTCAGCCAGAGCATCAAATGAACTACCGCCATTTTATATTACTGCCGATGACCTTCTGAAAAAGGGAAAAACACTGAATGCAGCATGGCGGTTCGAAGAAGCTGAAAAAGTCCTGCGGGAGGCTCTTGCACACAACACAGGCCATTTCACAAACGAAATAACAGACGCCCTGGCCTATTCCCTGTTCAGGCAGAAAAGATATAAGGATGCGGCAGATTTATATAAAGAAACAAAAAACATCTTCTGGAGGGCGCGGTCAATTTTCAGGGCCGGCAATGATGCCGCCTTTCAATCCGAACTGCCTGAATACAGCAACTCCGCCGATACCAGGGTCGCCACAGTGCTGATTGCATATGGCGAAATGACAAGACGGCAAGGCGATATTAAAGGGGCTTTCAAAATTTTCGACACCGTTCTTTCGAGTTATCCCTCCGCTAAAGAAGAAGTCTTATGGGCCAGCGGGTGGACGTATTACTTGTCCGGAGATTACAGGAATGCATCCGGGATATTCTCAAAGCTGGCAGCGACCTTCGGGGACCCCAAATATCTTTACTGGAGCAGAAAGTGCAGGGTAATGCTGGGCTATAAAGACCCTTCAAAGCCTGCCGGAGACAGGGAAAACAGTCATGATTTTTATGCCTACTTGACCTGTCTGAAAAATCAACAGGTACTTTCGCCTGTCAGCAGTAAGCACTTGAAAACGTCATTGAATCCTCTTGCTTCCGAAAGAGTCGGCATACTGGTGAAACTCGGACTGAAGGACGAGGCAGCGGCTGAACTGCTCTCCTTATCCAGAAAAAATCCAACTCCGTCCGATCTTGTTTCTATCAGCTCATATCTTAAAGAACTGGGCCGCTTCAAAAACGCCATAGCTCTCGTTTCAAAGGTCCCATACAGCGAAGACCTGCACGACCTGTATTATCCGCGTGCCTTCTGGCCTGAAGTGGAGGAGGCCTCCAGGGCTACCTCGCTCGATCCTTATCTGATACTGTCCGTAATGCGCGAGGAATCGCGCTTCGAGCCCGAAGCACGGTCTATTGCGGGTGCAATCGGACTGATGCAGTTGATGCCGGCGACCGCCGGACAATGCAATAAAAATTCCAAAGGGCGCCTTAAGAATGGCGGGGTGCCGTCCCCTGTCAGATTGGCCGATCCCCGGACCAATATACTGCTCGGAAGCAGTTATCTCAAACAATTGCTCAGGAAATTCAACTCTGTTCCCATTGCCATTGCTTCCTACAATGCGGGTGAGGACGCAGTCAGCGACTGGTTGAAAAAGGGAAAATACAGGACGATCGACGAGTTTATAGAGGACATCCCATATGATGAGACGAGAAATTACGTGAAGAAAGTTATGACAGCTTATTTCGAGTATTTACGCTCGAATCGCGACGGCGATTTAAGCATTGCGCATGTCAAAATCGGAGATTTATAGCGCACATCCTCCGGTAACGCCGGACTCTGTACGCTGCGCGATATTTTATGTTATTATTTTAGCGACCTATACGCAGGTATTTTCTGCGTTCAGATGCGAAAGCAAGGGAGGGGTTCATGGATATGCTGAAAACTTTTGAAGAAAAGATAACCTATGCAGTCGAAAAGATCAAGATACTGAAAGAAGAAAAAAACAATCTCGACAAACGGATAGAAGAGCTTGAGGATATGCTGAGAATGAAAGAGCAGGAAGTGGACAAATTGATGGTCGAGAAAGCCGCGATCAAGACCCAGATAGAGGACTTATTCAACGAACTGGATTCAATCGAACTCGAAAAGCGTAATTAATCCGCAATGCGTGATGAGTAAGAATAATGGGGAATGTGGAAGTACATATTCTGGGACAAAAGTATATAATCAAAGGCGACAATGAATCGCCCGAATACCTGATGCAGCTGGCCGCCTACGTAGATCAAAAACTCAGAGAAGTATACGAGACTGCTCCGCGGATAACTCCGCTTAAAGCCTCTATCCTCGCGGCCCTGAACATCGCCGATGAACTGCACAAGATAAAGAAAGATCACAAGTCCATATCCCAAAGCATCAAAAGCATCGAAGATAAGGCAGACTCGATAATAAAGCTCTTTGATTAATAAGACTCTACTGCAACACCTCTCACTGCCGGGGCATATGTATACCATCGGAATCTGTTACGATGGAAATAGCCATTCGCAGCCCTGGATGACAGACACACATGACATATAACAGACAGGAAATCATCGGCATGGTTGAGCAAATGCCCGCTTTCCCCCGGAGCGTGTATCGGGTGATGGAACTCGCCTCGGACATCAATTGCGACCCCAAAGAACTTGTGGAGGTCATTGAACATGACCCGGTCCTGATATTGAAAATCCTCAAAGTGGTGAATTCCCCCTATTTCAGTCTCGGCCAGAAAATCACTTCCGTAAATCACGCAGTGGTCTATATAGGATTGAATACGGTCAAGAACCTTGCCATGAGCACTGCCACCATCGGCGCGCTGCCCCGTAAGAACAAGGCGGGCTTCGACATGGATGCTTTTCTGCTGCACTCCCTCGCTACGGCCACGATAGCCAGGTTGTTTGCCAGAGAGTTGGGCGTTCCAGTCAAGGAGTCATTCGATTATTTTGTGTCGGGCCTCCTGCACGATTTCGGCAAGGCAGTCCTTGCCCATTTCACCCCGGACGAGTTTCAGATGGCACTGACGATCGCCAAGGAGAGGCAGGTTCCTTTATATATGGCTGAAAACGAAATATTTGATATCGACCATTCCCTGATCGGCTCGCTTCTCGGCGAAAGGTGGCGGTTGCCGGCGAACCTCGTGGCGTCGCTGAAGGGGCATCATTGTCTGGAAGGCGATCGTCTGCCCCTTACAAGCGTTGTTGCAGCAGCCAATCAAGTCAGCAAGTGGCTGCAGATCGGAGACAGCGGCAATCCCATACTGGAAAAGATGCCCGATGCGATAGCGGAACAGTTCGGCGAAGATTTTGGGACCATTGTCGAAAGGCTTGGCGGCGTAACAGACGAAATAGAAAAAGCAAAAGTATTCATTCAGGGATAAGGGAGCAGTTTTGAAGATAACATTCTGGGGCGTGCGGGGTTCCCTTCCTTCTCCGGGAACGGGGACCGTTCGCTACGGCGGCAACACGACCTGCATTTCGGTAGAAACAGACGATGGGCAGCTCATCGTCCTGGACGCGGGGACCGGCATCTATAAGCTCTCACAAGCCCTTCTCGGGCGTCTGCCGGTCTCATGCTCGCTTTTCATTACGCATACCCACTGGGACCACATCCAGGGTCTGCCTTTTTTTATTCCTCTTTTCATTCCAGGCAACCGCATACAAATTTACGGGGCTTTCGATCCAATTTCAGGCAAATCGATAAAAGACGTGCTCAGCGGACAGATGGAGTACTGCTATTTCCCGGTGCGGCAGGATGAACTGAGGGCCGAAATACATTATATGACTCTGCACGAGAAGCAAACCGTGGAAATAGGTCAGGCAAAGGTCACCACTATCCTGATGAACCATCCGGTCCTCAATTTCGGCTACAAGATCGAATGTGGCGGGAAAAGCGTCTTTTTCACCGGGGACAACGAACCGCTGTACAATATTTACAGCCCCGGCGACGATTTCCACCAGGAATACGGGAGCCTTATCTCATCGAAAGACGCCACGCTTCTGGACTTTATCCACGGCATCGATGTCCTCATAGCCGACTCCGCATTTACTGCCGATGAATATCCGGCAAAGAAGGGATGGGGACACGGTACTTTCGATTCCTGCATCGCCATGGCAAGAAAGGCCGGGGCAAACAAACTGTATTTTACCCATCATGAACCTCTGAGGAGGGACGAAGACCTCGATGCCATAGAGCGCCGGCTCAGGGAGCACTATCCCGCCGGGGAGGGAATGCCTTCATTCACAATAGCCTACGAAGGACTCGAAATTCTGCTGTAGGGTCAACTGCACTTCATTGCCGCAGGTCCATCTTCACACAACTTCCACTGACCGTTTTGGCAAACTTTTTGACTTCAGACGCAATTTCAGCCATTGCTCCATAGTGAGTGAACTGTTTCTTCATGTTATGGGCAATGCCGATTGAGAGGCTTATGATGGGGTATTCCCTTTTTTTCTCCTCCCTGTCCACTGATTCTATGTGCCCCCTTGTCCTGTCGTCCATATCGTAAAAAGTGGGGATAATCGCGTCGAAATACTCGACAATGCTGCAGGAAGTCTCTTCAACGACATCGCAATCCATAATAAATACAAAATCGTCTCCGCCCACGTGACCGACAAAACTGCCGTGATACTGCCTCTCTTTGACGGTATTGCGTATAAGCCTGCCGAGCATCTTCAGGACTTCATCGCCCCTGCTGAATCCGTAGCGGTCGTTGTATGGCTTAAAATGGTCAAGGTCGGCATAAGCCAGTGCGAATTGGTCCCCTGCATCAAGCCGCCTTTGTATCTGTTTTATTATCTGAATATTCCCGGGCAAGCCGGTCAGGGGGTTGACTTCGATCATGCGCTCAGCCCTTTGTATGCACAATTCGACCCTCGACTGTATTTCTGCTTCCAGCAATGACCGCTTGATGTAATCATCGACAAGAAGATAATCCCAGTGAGAACCCGAGAAGTCATCGTCCAAAACAGCAAGCACGGAGAGGTGGCCCAAAACAGGATCATTTTTTAAATCGTTCAGCATCGCCACCGTGGCCGGGTCGTCGGATATCATGTCAATGAGCAACACATCGGGACTCATACTATATATAAAATCCAGCGACGACGGGAGGGAGGGAAACTCGATTACACGGCAGAACTGTCCGACAAAATGGCTGACTATGCCGGTCAGCACAGGGTCCCTGGATACAACAACAACCGTCTTTGGATCACTCATCGGAAAACATGAAGTCCCCGGCCTGGCCCAATGCATCTTCAAATTCGGATACTATTTCCTTCAAATCGTCTTCGGAAAGGTCGAGCAATTGCCAGACCGAAGGATGCACTGCCGGGACAAAGTAATCGCCGGCAAAACCAAAACCCTTGGCTCGGGTCAATATATCTGCAAAATGGACTATCGCGGTCTGCATAGGGACCATTCGCGAGAGGTGCGGCTTGTGGTGATATTCAATCGGCTCAACCAGATTCATGGGGAAGTTCCATTTCTTGGCAATCCATCCACCGGCATCGGCATGATTTATGTTGAGTATTTTTTTCTCGGATTCGAAGATAAAGTTCCCTTCATTTTCGGCATCGGTCATTATCTGACGGTATTCCTCAGGAAATTTGAGGCCCAGCACAACCTTTCCGATATCATGCAGCAAGGCGGCAACAGAGACTTCTTCAGGCTCTTTCACTCCCTTTCTCTTTGCAATAATGCGCGATGCAATTGCACATCCGAGTGAATGCTCCCAGAGTCCGATCATCGTTTTTTGCATAGCCTCGAAAACGGAAACGCCGAGCAGCATGCCCCTGACTACATTAAGCCCGAGCAATATCAAAGCCTGATTCAAAGAAGATATTCTGCCCGGAAAACCGTAAATCGGCGAATTCACGACTTTCAGAACCCTGGACGTAAGCACAGGATCATTGGAAATAAAACCGCCGATCTCGCTGATCGAGACCTTAGGCCTCTCGATAACAGCCAGGAGTTTTCTCAAAACGCCGGGTATTGTCGGGAGAGTATCAATCTTCTCAATCTGACTTCTCAGGTCCCGTATATCCATATCAGACGCTCATACCTTCTATTTGTTCTCTCAGTATTCTTTTGAGTATCGGCATATACGGCTCTTCTCCTGTTTTTTTGAACCGGGCATCCAGCTCGGCCAGCAGCTCGTCTTTGCTTTTTGCGGGTCCCGCCGTCCCCTCGATAAACACGGTGTTTATGCTCATATTATGCAGCCGTTCTATATGTACGTCCGATAGTACCGTCCCTTCACCAATGATAATCATGCCGCTGTCATTGATTACAGGCTTCGCCAGTTTAACTCCGGGTTTCAGGGTCTCCACAGAGACTTTTTTCAAAGATTGCCTCCCCTTTCACGATACGGGCCACAGCATTCACCACTTATTACTCAGCCCGGTAAAAAACACAAATTATCCATAATCATTATAACACAGCAGGAGAAAATTTCCTGATGCGGATGAGCGATAGGAAAATATTGCCGTAAAAGAAAAGGTAGAAGGCCAAAGGTGAACGGAAAAGATAAAGAATCTAATATCCAGTAATTATTTTCTATTAACTTTCATATTGCCTTTAGTGGCACAGAAATTGCACAACCGAATCGGGTATATATTGATGTTAAAAGGAGGTGAAAGCAATGACGATTCAATCAATCAGCGGCATCAGTCAGACTCAGAATTCCATGCGTACGGACTTCATAAACCTTGTGCAAAGCATGAAAGCTGTTCAGGATGCAGAGAATTCCGGGAACCAGGACCAGGTCGCATTATCGCAAAACGCCCTGGCCCAGGCAGCGGCCCAGGTCAAGAATGACATGTCCGCTGTTACAAAGGGACAACAGGCCGGCAGCGGCAGCCAGGTTCAGGCATCCGGTAACGGCAGGATGCAGAATCTTCAAAATGATCTTCAAACCCTCCAGAGCGCATTGAATTCAGCCAGTCAAAACCAGGGCGGGTCGCAAGGCACCATCGACAATGCCATGAGCAGGGTTTCAGACGACATCTCGGCACTTCATAAGGGCCATGGATTTCGTCATCGGCTTGCCAATATGATGAACGCATCCAATCCCGGCAATAAAGCCAATAGCAGCGACACTATTTCCTCGCTGGCTGCTCTCTTTGGGGTCGGGACCTCGAGTCAATCCGGCACAGGTACTTTGAATGTGACGACATAAGATGCGTGATGTGTAATGAGTAATGTTTGAAAAAAGTAATGCGTGATGAGTAAACAGCAGATTACTCATCACGCATTGTGGTCTTATCAGGTTTTGTCGGACCCTTCTACCTGCTTTTTCTTCAGCCTCTTGACAAGTTCTTCATATGAACCCGACACAATTATTTTATTGAACTGGTTTCTGTAATTATTTACAAGGCTCACTCCCTCGATAATCACATCGTAGACGACCCAATTGCCGCTCTTTTTTTCCATCCTGTATTCAACAGGTATATCTACGTTCCTTTTTGTAACAATCTTAGTCTTGACTATAGCATAAACAGAGTCGCTGCTCTCTTCTCCATACGTGATTTTTTCATCCGAATAGCTCTCAACCTTTCTTATATAAGTGCGTTCGAGAAGATCTGCGTACAACACAACAAACTCTTTCCTTTCTTCCGGCGTCCTTTGCCTCCAGTACTGGGCAAGAGAACGCTTCGCCATCTCCTCGAAATCAAAGTGCTCGCTGACTACTTTTCGTATTGCGGCCCTGCGTTCTTTTGTTTTCTCAGCCCTCCGCAACTCCTTGTTCTTCAGAATGTCGATCACCCTATCGGTTGTCTGCCTGGCTATGTCGGTAGGCTCGCCAGCATAGCCATATGCGGCCATCAGCAATACTATCAGGCATGCCGCAAAAATTGTTTCCGGAAAACTTCTCCCCTTCATACCCCCCCCTCCTTTATTTGGTAATTGAAAATGAGAATGCGCAATGAGTTTTTTTACTCATCACGCATTACGGTCTTTTACACTTTTCCGTAGATATACTTCGATATAACCTCTTCAAGATCGATGGGGGCCTCGGTTTCCCTCAATCTCTCGCCATTTTGCAGAGTTTTATCCGACCCTCCCGGGGTTATCTCCACATACTTTTCACCTATAAGCCCCTTCGTCTTTATAGATGCAATGGCATCTTCCTGAATCTTGACCTTATCGTTGATGATGAATTCTATCATCGCCTCATAATTCTTGTCCAGGCGCACGCTCTTGACCTTGCCGACCTCAACTCCTGCGATCTCGACAGCAGCGCCGTTCTTCACGCCGCCGGCCTTCTGAAACTCAGCATACACAGCATATCCTCCGCCGCCAAGTACTTCCAGTTTCCCCAGCTTTATCGAAATAAATGCAAGCGCAAAAATGCCGAGCAGCAGAAAAAGCCCCGCAGACAGTTCCGCATCAAATTTTCTCATTGCCGACCTCCGGTATTTCCTTAATATAACTTATTTATCAGACATCAATGAATTAATCACACGACGCCCCTACGAACTGCTTAACGACAGGGTCATTTTCGCTCTTTATCTCATCAGGCGTGCCCGACGCCACAATACGGCCGCCGTAAAGCATTGCCACTTTATCGGCAACAGCAAATATCTCCGGTATTTCATGACTGATGATTATTCCGGTAAAACCATATTTTTTGTGTGTATTGATGATAAGACGGTGGATGGAATTCAGAATAATAGGATCGAGGCCGGTAGTAGGCTCGTCAAAAAAGATGGTGGTCGGCTCCAGGATCAGCGCCCGCGCAAGGGCCACCCGCCGCTTCATACCACCGCTTATCTCCGAGGGGTATTTTTCGTCAACACCCTTAAGGCCGACATCCTCAAGCGCGCGTCTTCCCTTGTCCAAAATGTCACTTTCAGCATAATCAGTTTTTTCCCTTAATGGAAATACGACATTCTCAAATATCGTCATCGAATCAAAGAGCGCACTCCCCTGAAATACGATTCCGAACCTGTCTCTCACCTTATCGAGTTCTCCCTTGCTCATCTTCAACATATCGGCTCCGTCCACCATTATGCTCCCTTTGTCCGGCTTCATGAGCCCTATCATGTGCCTCAGAAGCACGGTCTTGCCGCCGCCGCTCTCACCGATAATGGCCACGACTTCCCTGTCTGCTATGGTCATGTTTACCCCTTGCAGCACCTTTTGACCGTCAAAAGATTTTTCAAGGCCGATAATCTGGATCATTACGTTTTTCCCTTTATACCAAAACAGAGCCTATAAAATAGTCCCATATAAGAATCAGCACAGAGGCCATGACCACGGCCTCTGTAGTCGACTTGCTCACTCCCTCGGCGCCGTAGCCGCTCTCATTCGTATAAAAACCTTTAAAACATGACACCCATGAGACAATTACACCGAAGCTGACGGATTTATAAATACCCATTCTGATATCCGACATTTCGACAAAATGCTCCATCTGGGAGAAGTAAGTCCCTGAGCTCATGCCCAGAAGTTTCACACCCACAAGATATCCTCCGTAAATTCCTATCACATCATAAACAGCAGCCAGGAGGGGGAATGCAATTACGGCCGCCAAAATGTTCGGTACGCTCAGGTACCTGAGCGGGTTGAGCGCCATGGTCGTTAATGCATCGATCTGCTCCGATATCCTCATAATACCGATCTCCGCCGTGAGAGAGGATCCCGCCCTGCCCGTTATCATTAATGCGGAAAGCACAGGTCCCAATTCGCGTATCAGGGCCAGCGCAACGGCTGGACCCAGCAATGCGTCGGAACCGAATTTCCTCAGCGTATAAAAGAGCTGAATTGCAAGGACCATCCCGGTGAATGCTCCTGTCAGTAATATGACCATTAAAGATTTTGTGCCGAAAAACCTGATCTGGCGAAAAAGATAACGAAACTTGAAGGGAGGCACAACGATAAGATAGAGAGATTCGGCAAGGAAGATAACCATTTTCCCCATTGTCCGCAGGGTGCCTAAGGCCCGGGAACCGAGTATCCTGATAAACTTTTCCATTAATCCTTTTCAAAACCCCTGAGTACTACGGTATCGCTGATTACCACATAGCTCATTAAAATATAAGGCTACTATTATAATAGTTGTGACGCTATTTGTCACGTCTGTAATGAGAGTCAAGACAGCCGGGGACCATTGTATGCTTTAACCTGGAGCTTCAGCGACTGCACCGCCTGCAAATCATAGCCCGAATAAAGAAAAGCGAAAACCGTATTGTTGGTAAGCAGAGGGTCCAGTGCATCATCTATCGTGCCATCCCGCACCAGTTCGTTCCATGCCCGCGTTCCCCTGACCGGCGAGAATTCCGCAAGATATATTTTGACGGCAAGGGCCTTCAGGAATTCGATGCCTTCCATGACTTCAGACAGTTCCTGACCCGGCAGTCCGTACATAAGGTAAACACCTATTTCATTTTTTGTAAAACCGCACCGCCTGAACAGCGCCACCGCTTTTTCGAGATCGCTGTTGGTCACTTTGGCCCCGGTGTCTTCCTGTCTATCCCCGTCTGTCGTCTCAAGGCTCAATCTTACAGTTTTAAAGTTTGTCCGCTGCATTAACCTTGCAACCTCTTCATCAACAAAACGCGCGTGAAGGCCGTTCGGCGTATGAAATCTTACCGGCAGCCCTGCATCGGCAATGCCTCTCAATATAGGCTTGATATGGTTATCGGCATCATAAAGCAGGGCGTCATCATAAAAGGCATAATCCCTGACACCTTGCCCGACACTCTGATAATACAGCTCTGAAACCTCCTTCAATACCTCGTCAGGTGTACGTCTGCAGCACTTTCCGCCCGAAAGGAGTTCAGATGCGCAATACGCGCACCGGAACGGACAGCCTGTCGAGGTCAGGAGCGGCGCAAAACGGCAATCACTGTAGAGATTGAGCCGGTAATAAGGGATTTCCTCTCTTTTCCTTTTTAGTTTGAAACCGAAGGTGGCGAGAGCAAAATTAAGGCCCCCGGCCAGGGGTCCCCTGAACACAAAATCAGCACCGGAGGCTTTTATCCCATGCTCCGGGTAGAGGGTGGCATAAATACCGCCAAGAATCACAGGCACATCGCCCGCCAACTCCCTTATCATCTCCACCGCCGCTTGCACTCCGGGATACCAGTAGCTCATTACCGAGGTCATCATAACAGCGTCAAAAGGCATCGCAGCTCTTACCTGCCGGGCAAACTCATCGGTCCCGATGCCATACCGCTTGAATCTCCTCGGGACGGCTTGCAGGATATCCGGCTTCGGTATATCTTCTGTCCGGTATTTCCCTGCCCCGAAGCGACCGGCTGTGCACGAATCAGTGCAATCGATGAAGAGAAGTTCGACATCAAAGGAACTGAGATATTCGGCAACCCTTAACAGGCCGAGCGGCTTTGCCCACAGGTTAAAAGCGGCGAAATCGTAGATCCATGGATTGATGAGGAGTATTCTAAGACGCATAAACTAATCCGGCCCAAACAGTGTAATGAAGAATATGTCTCCTCCGCTCAGGCGCTACGTCTTGGACAGTTCTAACGCCTCGTTTCGCTACAGGCGCAAAATTCAGCCCTTCGGGCTTCAGTTTCGCGCCTGCTTTACGCTCTCTCGCCGAGAACTGTTGCCAAGACTCCGCGATTCGCTCCAGAGACATATTCTTCATTACACTTATCCCATATTATTCATAAACTTTATCCAAGAGCAGGCTGGACATTGTGTCGTAGCGGGCGTCGGCAGCACGCGACGCCATGGATGGCTGAACGGGCTGCCGTCGCCTTCGAGCAAGTCTGGATGCCTTCGCACCCCAAAAGTCGAGACTTTTGGGGACCCCGCCGCCGAGACACTGTGTCCAGCCTGCTCGACACCGCATGAATAAGGTAGGTTATGTGTTATTTGTAAGATAACTCCCGTAATAGTTTATAGTAAATAGTTGAGAGTTGGCAAATGGGATATTATGAATTCACCATAACCCTGGCAGATGAATCGCGCGATGCTGTTATGCAGAGGCTTTCGGCATCCGGCTGCCTAGGGTTTATTGAGTATGAAAAGAGCATTGTCGCATATTTCCATGATGTGACAGGTATCAATAACATAATCCCTGAGGTGGTGGCATGCAAGACACTCCTTGAGAATGACGGCCTCGAACTCGAAATATCCTTCGATTACGTTTATATTTCCGAGCGCGACTGGAATGAGTCGTGGAAAAAAAAATTCAAACCTGTAGACGCAGGGGAGCGCTTTTCGGTCCTTCCACCCTGGGAAGACCCGAAAAAAGACCGCATCAACCTGATCATAGATCCGGGCATGGCTTTCGGCACCGGGCACCACGAAACAACCAGGACCTGTCTGATGCTTATAGAACGCTTCTCCCGCAATTGCGCCAAAGACAGCTTTCTCGACGTCGGCACCGGCACCGGCATTCTTGCGATAGCTGCCTCCAGGCTCGGTGTTAAGCGCGTGGCCGGCGTGGACATCGACCCCAATGCAATCGATGCGGCACGGAGGAATGCGAAGTTAAACAACCTTGACAATATCCTGATTCAGGAAGGTACAGCCGCACCCGCGCTAGGCACATTCGACTTTGTCGCAGCCAACCTGATGTCGGAAATACTCATCAGGATAGCCCCGGACCTGGCCCCCTGCCTTGAAAAAGGAGGCATTGCCCTCCTGTCCGGCATGCTCGCGGGACAGGAAGACGGGGTAATAGCCGCAATGCAGCAGCAGGGACTCGAATTCATGGAAAAACATGTCGACGGCCGCTGGGTATCGCTTGTAATGACACGCTGACAGACGGTTTGCGAGACCGTCAGACGTTGAACCTGAAATTGATGATGTCCCCATCCATGACTTTATAAGTCTTGCCTTCAAGCCTGAGGTGGCCCTTGTCCCTGGCAGCCGACATTCCCCCGTCGGCAACGAACTCGTCATAACTTACCAGTTCAGCACGAATAAAACCGCGCTCTATATCCGAATGTATCTTCCCCGCAGCTTTCTGCGCTTCGGTCCCTTTTTCTATCGTCCAGGCCCTCACCTCGTCCTCTCCTGCGGTGAGAAACGAAATAAGACCCAATAAATCGTAGCTGACTTTTATGAGCTTGTTAAGTGCCGGTTCCTCTATCCCCAGATCATCCAGAAAAGCCTTTGCTTCATCCGCGGAAAGCTGCCCTATTTCCATCTCTATCTTCCCGCATAACGTTACTACCTTTGTCGTTTCCGCAATGCCCTTTTCAGTGACGTAGCCGGTTACAGACGACTGGAGTGCGTTTGCCTTGCCGCTGTTCAAATCACCTTCAGCGGTGTTTATCACTATAACTTCCGGTTTAGTCGAAATAAACTGGAGCGGCCTCATCAGTTTTTGCTCCTCATCGTCGAACCGGATGCTCCTCAGGGGAATTTCCTTTTCAAGGGCAGCCTTGCATTTGAGAAGGAGTTTCTTCTCGGCCTCGTTGGGTTTTTTCCCTTTTTTCGACCCCTCTTCCATGCGTTCGAGTCTTTTATCAACAAATTCCAGATCCCCGAAAACCAGCTCAAGTTCCAGGGTCTCTATATCTCTAAGAGGATTCACTTCATTCATGGGATGCGAAACAGCATCGTCCTCAAAAGCCCTGGCAACATGAACAATGGCGTCCACGTCCTTGATAAGATCGAAGACCTTCCTGTTCTGTGCCACGTCACCTCTGGTAAGGCCTATATAGTCAATATATTCGACTGTGGCGTAGGTGACTTTTTTAGGCTTGTAGATTTCCGCAAGCTTGTTGATCCTTTGATCAGGGACTTTGACCACTCCGAAATTCGGCTCACCGCTTATTGTCGGATAGACCGTTGTATCCAGGCTCTGTCCTGTAAGGGCATTAAAAACAGTTGTCTTCCCCGCGTTCGACAATCCTACAATTGCAAGTTTCATCGCACTCCAGTTAATTAGTATATGATTTATTTGGGCGTATGGGTAAATGAGTAAGTGGGTGTATGGCTGAGTGCTTTACTCATATACTCATTCACTGATATTTGGGCATTTGACGGCTTCAAAGGCATAGAGGATTCTTTTCTCCTTTTCGGCCTTCTGTGAAATACATATTTTGAAATCCGTCTCTCCGAGAAGACGTTCAGCCTCGCGCCTGGACGGAATAGCATCAAGACCTTCTGCGAATACCGTAGCGTCAGCCGCATTGAGCATTTTTGCATGCTCGCTGTCACTTATTACCGCATAGGGAATCAGGCATTGATCGGCAACGCGGCAAAACGCCACTGCGTGCCGCTCCCAGGATTCCAGAGAACTCTCCGCGCACTTAATGGATATAAGGCGCCTGCCCTGTATATTGATGATAATATCGGCGCTGACAGTAAAAGTGCACTCCGGCAATTGAACGGTGAAACCCCTGTTAATCTCCAGGTCACTCTTGTCATAGCCCTTGCGAAAAATCAGAAACTCAACCATTACCTTTTGTATGTGATTAAGCCTGAGGCTTGCGATGTATTCTTCCGCCTGCACCTTTTGGGACAGCAGCAACGCTCTTTCCTCAGGGCTTTCCGGTGCTTTACCTAATGGAATATAGTCAGGCATTGTCCTCCACGGTTTTAACTTTTTATGCTTTTCTTGAGCATTATGGCATATTTCGGATGATTGAACGGATGTATGGAAGGAAATTTTTCGTACAGCCATCCCTTGAATACGCTTTTATCTTTCTCAAAAATCTCGACCCGTACAGCCGGATTTATTAGTTCGTTGCTTCCGGATGTAATAGTGTCCTCAGTCATCTTGAAATCGGGAAGAAACTCGCGTACGGCTATTTTAAGATCACTGCCGGGTATCTTAAACTCAGACTTGAGATTCACTGTATATTCATCTGTTTTGCCCGAGCCTTTGTCCTCTACAGCCAGTATCACTTTGCTCCATTTCCCTTTAACCGAATCGGGAACTACAATGGCTTTCTCGACCTTTGGGCCCATTCCGGCACCGTCGCCATGAGGCGACATCAGCGGCTGAGCAGGCACCTGTCCCATCGGAGTCTGGAGAGGAACAGCCGGTATCTCCCCGGCCTTGGGAGTAATCTGCTCTTCCTTCTTTTTGCAGCCCGTGTTCAAACCTGCAATCAGAAACATGATCAGCACCACTCCAGCAACTCTTCTCATAAGTGACCTCCCATAAGTAAGCAGCAAGTATCAAGTAGTACTTGTCTTTTTTAAATGGCGGAGAGGCAGGGATTCGAACCCTGGGTGGGGTGTTACCCCCACAACCGCTTAGCAGGCGGCTGCCTTCGACCGGCTCGGCCACCTCTCCATTTAAGCTTGATCTTAATATTATCAATTAAAGTAGGGAATTGTAAACCTGCGTACGAATATATCCGCAAAGAGAGCGACAGGCGGAGGCTGTTTTTTGGCCCGTAGCACGGGTGTACTGTAGCAGGGGTGAGTAACGCCGAGCCCCAGCCGAGAATGTGCACGAATAGCGCAACTTTAAAATAGTAATGATGCGGCAAAGCAAGTAGTTTAAAAAGCGCCAAAAAACAGCCTCCCCCTGTCGCTCTCGCAACGCACTGACTAATCCAGCAATTGCTAAAGGTAGGCTATAATAAACAGATGGATATAACTGCGAAAGTTAAGAATACAATATCGAAATATTCCATGCTCGCACACGGAGACAGGGTACTTGTCGGACTTTCCGGCGGGCCGGACTCTGTCTGCCTTTTGGTGGCCCTTGAACGTCTGAGACAAAACTTCGGGATCAGTTTGTTTGCCGTTTATGTGGACCATGGACTCAGACCGGACGAGACGCCGAATGAAATTGTTTTCTGCGAGAGATTATGCCTTTCGTTGGATATCCCTTTTTCAGCGGAATCAGTCGACGTTAAATCTTTTGCTAAAGCACATAAGCTGAGCAAACAGGAAGCTGCGAGGGAACTGCGCTATAATGCCCTCGCCGGGGCCGCGCAGGCCGCTGGAGCCGGCAAGATCGCCCTGGGTCATACTGCCGATGACCAGGCCGAGACCGTGATAATGCGGCTTGTCAGAGGAGCCGGGACTTTAGGGCTTTCTGGCATCCCTCCCGTAAGACAGAATATAATCAGACCTCTTATCGGCACGGAAAGAAAAGACATTGAACGCTTTCTTGAAACCGAGCAAATCGGCTTTATAATCGATTCATCGAACCGTGAAGACAAATATATGAGGAACAAAATCCGGCACACAGTGATGCCTGCATTAAATAATCTCGATGTTGATGCAATCACGACTATTTCAAGGACAGCCGATATTTTGAGAGAAGAGGACAACTACCTTGAATTCCAGGTAACGAAGTCCCTGATGAAATTAATCGGCAGAAAGACCGCTACCACCCTTGAACTGTTGTATCTGCCCCTGGAAAAAACGGACCCGGCACTCGTGAGAAGGATTCTGAGGAGGGCACTGGGCGCTGCCAAAGGTCTCCGTGGAATCGCTTTTATACATATCGAGGAACTTATAGATCTGATAAAAAAAGGCAAGCCTGGCGACAGAATTTCCATGCCCGGCGGTATACGCGCAATAAAGGGATACTCAACCCTCATCATCACGTCCGATCGCCCCGCTGCTCTTGAAACATATGTGCTTGAGAGCCCGGGCAATCTTGTGATTAAAGAAGCGTCTATGGTACTCGTATGCACACCGCTCGATACCCGGGAACCGACCCCTCTATATTCACCGCTCAAGGCTGTCTTCGATGCTGCCAAACTGCGTTTCCCCCTTCACGTCCGTTCAAGGAAACCGGGAGACTATTTCTATCCCGCCGGGTTCGGGAAAAAGAAGAAACTTCAGGACTATTTCGTGGACGAAAAAGTACCGAGAGATCAGCGGGACAGCATCCCCCTGCTTATAAGTGACAACGATATTGTGTGGATTATCGGGTACCGTATGGATGAGCGTTACCGGATTGATAAATGTACGGAAAAGGGATTACAATTTGAAGTGAGATCATTAAAAACCTGATACGGAGGAAATTTCATGCAATACATATTACTTTCCGCAAAAACACGATATAAGGCTTTGGCAGCGCCTGTTTCATTTGTGCTGCTTTTCCTGTTCTTGGCCCTTGTGCTCCCCCTTCCCGCAAGAGGAGATATATCGGACAACGAAGCGACGGAACTGCTGACAAAATTTGGAGACGCAATGGCGAAAGTCGCGGAAAAGGCCACGCCCGCTGTGGTCAATATCGCGACTACCAGAACAATCAAGACTCCCAGGAACCCTCTTTTCGAAGACCCATTTTTCAGGAAGTTCTTCGGTGAAGGTCCGGAAGGAATTCAGAAGAGAAAGGCTATGAGTCTCGGGTCAGGCTTCATAGCAAAGTCTGACGGTTATATCATTACAAACAACCATGTTATCGAAGGCGCTGAGGATATCGTCGTCAAACTCGCTGATAACAGGGAGTACAAGGGCAAGGTTGTCGGTATCGATTCGCGGAGTGATGTTGCAGTAATAAAGATAAATGAAAAAAACCTTCCCATCATTCCCTGGGGGAACTCCGACAAATTAAGGGTTGGCGAATTGATACTTGCAGTAGGCAACCCCTATGGCCTCAGCCATACTGTTACTTCGGGGATCATAAGCGCTCTCGGCAGGATGGGTATAGGCATCACCGATTATGAGGATTTCATACAGACCGATGCGGCGATTAACCCGGGCAACTCCGGCGGCCCGCTGGTGAATGTCAGGGGTGAAGTGATAGGTGTCACCAACGCGATATTCAGCACTAGCGGCGGCTATCAGGGTATCGGGTTCGCTATTCCTTCAAATATGGTGAAAAATGTGATGGACAGCATCATCAGCCAGGGCAAAGTGGTCCGCGGCTGGCTCGGCGTGCAGATTCAGCCGCTCACCCCTGACCTGTCCAGGCAATTCAACTTGAAAGATGAAAACGGCGTCCTGCTGGTCGATACCATTGAAGGGGGGCCGGCAGACAGGGGTGGTCTGAAGAGGGGTGATGTTATTGTCGAATACGACGGCAAAAAAATCAACGATCCCTTCCATTTCAAAAACATGGTCGCTGAAACCAAACCCGGCAAATCAGTGATTCTCACCATAATCAGGGATGGCAGCCTTATGAAAAAGAATATCGCTATCGGCGAACTGCCTGGAGAGTCTAAGGTAATCACCGGTGTTGTGTCCGATAATGCGTTAAAGGGAGTTGCAGTGAATGAACTCACCGACGAATATCGTCAGAAAATGAATATCGGCGGAAAGGAAAAAGGCGTCGTTATCGTTAACATCGCTGAGGATAGCCCTGCCCTTGGGGTCCTGACAAAGGGAGATATCATCCTCGAAATAGACAGGAAGCCTGTAATCAGCGCTAAGGAATACGAGGATATAGTGTCCGGGATAGCGAGCAATAAGAATGTTCTTGTGCTGATCGTGAGGGGCGGCGTCCGGCAATACATAACGATACCGGCAAAAGCCGCGAAGTAAGACACTTTTATGGTTGATTCAGGATTCGGACCATTACTTCGGTGCTGAGCACAAGACCTTTTGCTGTAAGTCGAAGATACTGGTCTTTGATTTCGATAAGGCCGTGGTGAATGAGGTCATCCACGGCCTTGTTTGTCAGCAGTTTACCGCTTTCAGGCATAAGGCGGAGATCGATCCCCTCAATCTTCCTGAGTCCGAGGAATATCATTTCCTTGAATTCATCCTGTTCAGTAATATTCACTTCCTCATCCACAGGTACGGTTCCGCCCTCTATCGATTCCACATAACGGGCGAGATCACGCAGGGTGCCTGAACGTTTGCCGTCAAAATACGAGTGAGCGCCTGCGCCGATTCCCAGGTATTCCCCCCGGTTCCAGTAGTTCAGATTATGCGCACATTCGTATGCCGGTTTCGCAAAGTTCGATATTTCATAATGAAGATAGCCGTATTTCTTCATTTTCTCAATCACGGCATAATACATTTCAGTTACAAGCAATTCGTCGGGCAGGGCATAAACGCCTTCTGCCAGCTCGACCTGAAGAGGGGTGCTTTCCTCGGGCGTAAGTTCGTATGCCGACACATGCTCCGGGGACAGATCGAGAGCACTGCTGACTGTGTTTTCCCATGCATCCATGGACTGGCCAGGAATTCCGTATATTAAATCAAGCGAAATATTATCAAAGCCGGCACTCCTTGCAGCCCTGAAAGCGGCAAAAGCATCCTTCACCTTATGACGTCTGCCGAGGACGCAAAGCTCATGATCGGCGAGTGATTGCACCCCGATACTGATACGGTTGACGCCGGATTCCCTGAAGGCAGCCAGTTGCGCCTCGGAAACCGTGCCGGGATTCGCCTCAATACTGATTTCGGCCCGGGGAACCAAAGCAAAAATTTCCCTTGCTCCCGATAAAATATCAGCCACCTGGCTCCCGGAAAGAAGTGTGGGGGTGCCGCCGCCCAGATATACCGTTTTGAGATTGCCTGCACTACCCTCCCTGAGTTTCATTTCCTTCAAGAGAGTCCTTACATATTTTCCGGTAGCATCCGGCCCGGCATTTTCAACAGGAACAGAATAAAAATCGCAGTAGTGGCATTTCGCAATGCAGAAAGGGACATGGATATAAAGATAATTGACCATAAGGTAACCTCTGTATTATAAATTGTTTTATAATTACTTATCTCGCATACAGGAGGACTGTCATGGAAAGAAAGGTTGTGTATTTCGAAATACCCGGCAAGGAGAATACCGACGCGTGTCTTCAAATCGTAAAAGATGCGATAAGAGACTTCCGGTATAAGCATATCATCGTTGCATCGACCGGCGGATATTGCGGGAAATTATTTTCAGAAGCGCTGAAAGGCAGCGGCATCAATCTTGCAATAGTCACTCATTGCGCAGGATTCAAAGAGCCCAATACCAGTGAATTATCAGCTGAGATGCGGCAAAGCATAATAGCTGACGGCGCAAAGGTATATACGGGCACCATGATCACTCACAGTCTTGAAACAGCCTTCGCGTCAAAATTCAACGGCGTTTATCCGGCACTTATCGTCGCCCAGACACTGAGGATGTTCGGACAGGGGACAAAAGTCTGCTGTGAGATGGTCATGATGGCGGCTGATGCAGGGCTCATACCTGAAGGAGAAGACATCCTTGCCGTGGCAGGCACAGGCAGGGGCGCCGATACGGTGCTGGTCATAAAATCAGCGGTCTCGAAACGGTTTCTAGATCTGCGCGTACTCGAAGTGCTGGCTAAGCCGAGGGGCTGAGATGCGCAGAAAGGTCCTTTTAGTCCTTGGCGGGGGTGCCGCAGCCCTTATTCTTGCAGTTATCATTTTCGCCCTCGCCTTCGACATAAATTCCTACAGTCACCGCATCGAGTCCGCTACCTCGGGGGCGACCGGCCTGGAGGTCAGGATCAATGGTAAGATGGGGCTCTCTTTTTACCCCCTTGGCGTATCGGCCAAGGATATCCACGTCGCCAACAAGGGAGGTGAAATCATTTCCATCGAAACCCTCAGGCTGGGGGCTGAGTTGATGCCTCTGCTGAAGAAGCAACTCAAAGTCACAGGTTGCGAGCTCATCAAACCGGCTTTCACTATAGTGAAGAGCGCCGACGGGAAATATAACTTTGAAAACACTGAAAAGAAATCCACTAAAGAGAGTCCTCGAACAGCCTTCAGTCTGGATGAGTTGAAGTTGTCCAAAGGGGCAATAGTCTATCTCGACAACAAGACGAGGGAAAAGACGGAGTTTAAAGATTTCAATCTGGCTATAAGAGACCTTTCGGTAGTTGATACTTCAGGGGAAATCATAAAGAACATCGCATTCACGGGAAACCTGGACTGCAAGGAGGTACGGAAAAAGGACCTCAATATCTACAACGTCAGGAGTCCCGTAAAAGCGGCTAAGGGAGTAATCCACCTCATACCACTTACCATGGATATCTTCGGATCAAAGGGTGAAGGAGATGTCACGGTAGACAATTCGGGAGCCGATGCTGAGTACAAAATCAATCTGAAGGTATCAAAGCTGGACTTCGCAAAACTTGAAGAGTCTTTCGGCACAAAAAGGATCATCGGAGGAAAGGGTGATCTATATGCTTCCCTGAATATGAAAGAAAGGGGAAACCGCAATCTGATGAGCAGCATGGAGGGCACCTTTTCTCTCCGGGGTGCCAATCTCGTCATTTATACCATGGACCTCGACAAAATTCTTTCTTCGTATGAAGCAAGCCAGCAGTTCAATCTGGTCGACCTCGGCACTTTCTTCATAGCCGGCCCTCTCAGTACCATTGCGATCAAGGGGTACCGTTATGGTGACGTTTACAGCCAGACCCGCGGAGGGCACGGCACTATCACACAATTCATCTCCCACTGGAAGATCAGGGGCGGGGTGGCGGACGCTACGGACTGCGCCCTCGCGACGCGGCATAATCGCGTTGCACTTAAGGGCAAGCTCGATCTCGTAGGCGAACGATATAATAATGTAATAGTGGCGCTTCTCGATGACAAGGGATGCGCAAAATTCAAACAAAACATCAGCGGCCCCTTCGGCAGACCCCAGGTCAGCACGGTAAACACCGCCGAATCACTTGCCGGTCCCATCCTTAATCTCTTCAGGAAGGCGAAGAGTTTTATTCAGGGCGGCAAATGCGAGGTCTTCTACAGCGGCTCTGTGCATCCGGTGCAAAGGGATTAACGGCAACCGCCGGATAATCCAGCACTTCCGGGAAAGGCAATCAACGAGCCGAATTTTCAATCACGCCCTCTGTGGCCTTCGTCATGCCCTTCTCCACGCCCCTCTCTATGCCCTTCTCCATGTTCGCCTTTCTCTCTGTGCTCCATGCCTTCTCTATGCTCCGGACCTCCGTGCCGTTCCCTCTCAATGCGTGCATTCCAGTAACGGTCTCTCTCCCATCCGCGCCAGTTTTGTCTGACCTGGCCGTATGGAACGCGCTCATGCCACACTCTCCGCCTGTAATCAGGAGGGAGATTTATAATAGAAACAGGCACCCGTCCGCGGACTATAAAGCTCCATGGTCCGTTATAGTTTCCCGACCGGTACCAGCGTCCTCCGTAGGGCCGATACCAATAGCCGTGATAAAAAAAGACATCGTAGTCGGGAACGACGTATACAGACGTGTCAGGGAAGACAACAAGCTCCGGAGGCGCTGAGAAGACCGGGATACCAATCCCGATGTTGACCTCGACCCTGGCCGAAGTCGCTGCCGGATAGCCCACCCCCACCATTAGAAGCATTGTAAGGACAAACAGTATTCTAATCAGCGTTTTCATATCGCATGTCTCCTTTCCGATGCCTGAAGGGCCATCGTTCAAAGTTCCTGATTTATTATAACTCCTGTGGATTTACGCATCAATACTTTGCAGGTGGAAAAAATAATACTACCGACATCGGATATCTAAAGTGCAAAACCGATATTCTAAGCATTGACATGGGATTCGAAGCTCGTATAATTGAATGAAAGAGGTGACCGCTTGTGATTCTTCAAGGTAAAGCAAGTTATGAACTTTTTTGACGACTGGGGAATTCCGATGATTGTCCTGGCGGTCTGGATTGTATTCATCCTTACCGCCATCCCGTCTTTAGTTAACTATTTGATGAAAAGGGCGGAGCAGCGCCAGCGCGCTTTTAGCGCGCTCCTCCTCTCTGCTTTAGGAACGCCTCTGGTCTTATTCCTTTTTGTCATAGGGCTGAACTTATTCATCGATATAATCCCCTCCGTTCCTGCAAAATGGGACAAATACCTTAATACCTCGATCTTTATTCTCTTCGTCCTGGCCGGTTATCTCTTTCTGGACAGGTTGATGATTAGAGTAATCAGGCGATACAGCAAAACCGTTGACGTCGTTGCATCGGCAGCCGGCGTAACAACAACGCTTTACAGAATCATCATTATCGCATTTGCGGTATTTATAATCCTGGACCACCTCAAAATCACAATTACCCCGTTTCTGGCTTCACTGGGAATCGGGGGATTAGTCGTGGCCCTTGCACTTCAGGACACACTTTCCAATTTCTTTTCCGGAATCTACCTCTCTTTTGACAAGGCCATCAGGATAGGGGATTACATCCGGCTCGAATGGGGAGAGGAAGGCTACGTGACCGAGGTGGGTTGGCACAGCACGAGAATTCAGACGCTTTCCAATAATACGGTCATAGTCTCTAATGCCAAACTTGCCGGCAGCCGCATCACTAACTTCTATCTTCCGGGTAAGGAGATACCCGTTGGGGTCAGTTTGGGCGTGACATATGAGAGCGACCTGGAAAAGGTGGAGAACGTGACAGTCGATGTGGCACGAGAAGTACTCAAAGATACTATCGGGGGTGTCAAGGAGTTCGAACCCTCAATAGTTTATAGCAGCTTCGGTGACTCGGGCATCCACTTTTCGGTCAACCTTCGCGCAACAGAGTATGCTAATCAGTATTTGATCATCCACGAATTCATCAAACGTCTTCACCGGCGCTATGAAACAGAGGGAATCGAGATCACGTCACCGGTCCGGAACGTATATATAAGAAAAGGCGCTTCTGAAACGGAGCATGCAGATGACCCGGAAAAGGGGCCGCGATAAGCCGGAATGGGTGTCCTCAATAAAGATTAATGCGTTCGCTACCTGTTTTGCAATCACACCTTTTTTTAATTACTATTACAATATCGGACTATTTACAGAGTTTTGAAGGAATAAACAGGAGGTGTATATGGAATTGAAGCAGGGTAAATACTATTTGCGGCAAGCGCGGTTACTGCAGCTTCTCTTTTTGAGTCTGATTCTGACAGGGGCTATTTGGGGACCGGGAATTGTGGCTGCCAGGGCTGAAGATGGTACGCCGGCCGCCCCCCAGGACAAATTGCAGCCATTGCTGCAACCTGACAATCCTGCTTATCGCACCCCTAGAGCCGGTGAAGGCTTCAAGACTGAATTGTTCGGACGGGAAATTGCGGTGCAGCCCGAAAACAGGCGTTCGGTTACAGCGATAGATCTGGGTGTGGCTGTTAATACACCTGGTGCAGACAATAAGGCGGCCCTTCCTTTTGGCGCCCTTTATCTGTGGCGTCATCCGAATGACCAGAGCCTCCTTCGGGCCGACATCGTAGGAGTATACAATGATATCTTTTGGGCAGGTTCCTCCCCGATTCTGGGACCTTTCGAATGGGTGCTTACATTTAACAGCTACACCCTGCCATTTGGACAATATGAACTGATAGACGGCAAGGCCGACAAAGCCGAGGAGTTGGTCTGGGGATACGTCAGACCGGGATTCGGTCTCGGTTACCGCAAGAACGTGTCTCCAGGCCACCAGGACAATATGTTTGCCATTGACCTGACTATCGAGCCTGGTTTTCTTTTCTTTGGGAAAAATTCAAACGCTGCCTCTAATTTTGTCTTGCCCGAAAACACTTTCGAGCTTCGAGAGCATTTACAGGTGAGATTGGATGCCTTTGAGCGCAACCTGTTGTCCTTGCCTCATAGTGGCTTTGCTGCCGGCGCCGATCTGATCAACGGCAACCGCACCAATTGGCGAAACTGGGGGTTGAGCGGTTCACAGACAGACGGGCGGGAGTACCTTTCGGCCAGCGGTTATTTATTGGGTGCAGGAGGAGTTCCGGGTGTCGACAGCGACCGCCACCGGCTTCTCGGCTCCTTGCACGGCGGGGTCGGCAGCAATCTCGACAGGTTCTCCGCGACCCGTATCGGCGGCGGGGTCATGACCATGGGCGAAGAATATGGCTCCACCTGGCGGCCGATCCTTCCAGGCTCGATCATCCAGGAATACTTTCCAAAACACTACCTGGTGGCTGTCGGTGAGTACCGTTGGGAAGCCCTCTTTTTCACATATCTGAGTTTCAACGCTTCTGCCGGCTGGCTTGACCGTTTCCGGCAAACCGGACCGGCTTTAACCGATACGACTTTAAAAAACGACGTCTTCACATCTTTGGGAGGCCGCGTGACTACGGGGTTTTTCTTTGATACTCGTATGCAGCTCTCCTATAATTACAATTTCTCAGAGATCCGGGACGGCAGGCGCGGCGGGCACGAAAGCGTGCTGCATTTTTCGCGCGATTTTTGAGGTCGGTCAGAATTGTCTCTTTCTATCTTACTGGAAAGCATCAAGCGCAAAGTCATTCCACTGGAATATGAAAGTCTCTTTTCTGTAGCCCTGCACAGGACCGGATTGAAGTGTTCCGGTGTTCAGCAGACTCTGCTATAATGTCAAATAGCACAATCATGGACATCAGACGCCCTGTGAACTGAGACGATATGAGACAGTGTATGTTTATAGTTTTTGCGAGCGCATTGCTGGTTTCAGGCTTTGCCTTTGCCGCGGGGCCGGACGATATTCTGGGGTTGTGGAATACCGAGGAAAGAGACGCAAAGATAGAAATCTATAAATGCGGCTCAAAATACTGCGGCAAAATAGCCTGGCTGAAGGAACCGACTTATCCTGCCGGTTCCAAAGAAGGGGTGCCGGGCACGCCGATACTCGATCATAGCAACCCGAACCCTAAATTGAGGGAAAGACCTCTCATCGGACTGCCGATCCTTATTGACTTCTTGTTCGCCGGTGATAATTTATGGAATAACGGGAAAATATACAACTCGGACAACGGCAAGATATACAGCGGCAAAATGACGCTCATTTCACCTGACCAATTAAATGTGAGGGGTTTCATCGGCATATCGCTCATCGGAGGCACAACGAAGTGGACGCGCGCGAAAGCTGGAACCCGGCGCGAGGATACAGAACATCTTTAAGAAAACGACAATAATGCAAACAGGAAACTCACAAAAAGGGAGGACAGCAATGAACCATGGGCTGAAAAAGATGAATATTATTTTGCTTGGTATTACAGTGCTGATCTTTATGGTATCTTGTGCCACTACTGAACCGACTTCCAGGACTTCCTCCGAGGCACAGGGACTCGTTGACAGGGCACGGGTCACATTCGGGGATTTCATGAGGGATGAGCAATACACATGGTTCCACGATCACCTCAAGGAAGCATATGGTCTCCTGATTTATCCGCAGATAATCAAGGGCGGATTTTTCATCGGGGGTTCGGGCGGGACCGGCGTCCTGGTAGTAAGGGGAACAGGGACTTCGGACTGGAGCCAGCCGGCATTCTATACAATAGGGTCAGTCACTTTTGGTCTCCAGATTGGCGGCGAAGCGGCACAAGTGATCGTGATGGCAATGAGCCGGAAAGCGGTAGATTCTCTGCTATCGTCATCGGTCAAACTTGGCGGAGACACTTCAGTGGCGCTTGGCCCGATTGGAATAGGGGCTAAAGGCAATATAACCGCAGATTTCATCTCTTTTGCAAAAAGCAAAGGCCTCTATGCCGGCATCAACCTGGAAGGCTCTGTAGTCAATGTGCGAGACAGTTTAAATGCGGCTTATTACGGCAGGAATGTAACCCCTGCAGATATAGTTGTAAAAAGGACAGTCAGCAACGAAGGTTCGGCAGAACTGAGGTCTGCAGTTGGCCTGGCAGTGAAATAGTCCGCTAATATAAGGTCGGCGGCTATGCGGCGATTAAAGAGGTGACCGCTTGACGTGCCTGAGATTACTTATATTCTATGAATTATGAAGATTCAGGCATTTCTTGTCATATCCGTTTTTATTGTTTCATGCGTTTTTGTTCCGGTTATCAGCAGTGAAAGACCGGTCAAAGAATACCCGAACTATTCAAAGGATCTTCTTGACCTCATAAACCAATACAGGATAGGCAACAGGCTCTATGCGCTTTATTACGATAAGAAATTGGCTGCCTTCGCAGAAGACCACAGTACTTACATGTACCGTCGCAATGTTTTGAACCATGACAATTTCCATGAGCGGTTTGTTCAATCCGGAAGCGACCTCTGTGTCGAGAATGTGGGCTGGAACTATTCTACTCCTGGAGACGTGTTTAACTCCTGGAGAAAGTCTGATGAGCACAATAAAAACATGCTGGACCGGAACATCCGAAAGGCCGGTATTTCAAAAGTAGGGGCTTACGTCACGTTTATTGCCTGCAGTTAATCAGTCCTTTGGGGGGAAAGCCGGGTTCCTGCTTCTCCATGCGTGATAAAAGATTCCCTGCGACGATCTTTGGCGCTATAACTCTATACGTTGTTTATATACCCTTCGACCAGTATATCCTCGCCAATTTTTCGTACCTGCATATCACTGACCCTGTAAGCGTCTTCAAGTTTCCTGAAGACGCTTCCGCCTATGGCTGGAAGCGAGTGCTTGCCGCCTATTATCTTTGGAGCGATAAAGAAGGCCACTTTATCGACTATGCCTTCTGTCAATGCATACGCGCCCAAAGAAGAGCCGCCTTCTATCATGACGGATGTAATGCCGCACTCGCCCAGCTTTCTCATAAGCCATTCGAGATCCACCCGATCTCCTTCGTATTCGATAATTTCCACACCCTTGTCGAGCAAGAGCTGACGTTTCCCCGGTCTTTCCGCCGACTGACGGTCATTCGACGCTGTCCTCTTTGCGACCAGTATTGTTTTGGGCGGAAGACTGAGGATGTTGTAGTGCAGCGGCGTTTCGAGACGCGGATCTATTACGATCCTTTCAGGCTGGTGTACTGGGTTCCGGCCTGCCGGAGACTTGTGGGTCCTGGCAGTAAGCATGGGGTTATCGGCCTTAACAGTGCCTATAGCTGTGAGGATGGCATCCACACTGCTCCGCATACGGTGGACGAGGCGCCTTGATTGCTCGCCGGTTATCCACTTGGACTGCCTGTCAGGAGTTGCAATCTTTCCGTCGAGCGTCATGGCAACTTTCAAAACAACAAAAGGCTTGCCCGTAGTAATGTATTTTACATATGCCTCATTGAGTTTTTGCGCCTCAGGCTTCAGGAACCCCTCAACGACTTCCACCCGGTGCCGTTTTAATTCATCCGCCCCTTTGCCCGACACTTTGGGGTTGGGGTCTTCCATCCCGATAATGACCCGGCTTATGCCTGCATCGATTATCGATTTCGTGCATGGAGGGGTCCTTTTATCGAGATGGCAGCAGGGCTCCAGCGTCACATAAAGTGTGGAGCCTTTGGCCTTATCTCCAGCCCTGAGAATTGCAAGCGCTTCGGCATGTAGTTCTCCGGCCTTCCTGTGGTAATCTTCGGCAATGATGCGGCCGTTTTTTACTATTACAGCCCCGACCATCGGGTTAGGGCTGGTCATGCCTCTGGCACGTGCAGCAAGCCGCAAGGCCCGCCTCATAAAGATTTTATCTTTGTCTAAAATCCGTACTCCTTCCATCGGTTATCGACGAGTCTCTTTATCTCTTCCGCCATGAACAGCTCCTGGGGCCACTCCCTCATCATGCCCTCTTCCTTTGTCTTTCTTGTCGCATCGACGCCCATTTTTGACCCGTACCTGGGCCAGTTGGCAGCGTGATCAAGATCGTCGAGAGGGCCGTCCGCAACAACCACGTCCCGTTTCCAGTCCACATTATTAAGGACACGCCAGGCAGTATAGGAAATATTCTGCACGTCCACATCCTCATCCACAATCACGAGGAGCTTCGCAAACATCATCTGGCCTTTGCCCCATAATCCATGTATTATCTTCTTTGCGTGTCCGGGGTAGCTCTTCCTGATGGAAATCAATGCAGCATTATGAAAAACGCCCTCCATAGGGAGGTTGATGTCCCTTATTTCAGGAAAATCGAGCTTCATAAGCGGAAGGAAGATGCGTTCCGTTGCTTTGCCCATATAACAGTCTTCCATTGGGGGCTTCCCGACTACAGTGGCGGGGTACACTAAATCTTTTCTGTGGGTAATACATTCAACATGAAACACCGGATAGTAGTCGGCAGCCGAGTAGAAACCCGTATGGTCGCCGAACGGCCCTTCAGTGCGCATTTCTCCCGGCTGAAGATAACCCTCTATAACCAGTTCACTGTTTGCAGGCACCTCTATATCGGAAGTAATGCATTTCACCATCTCTACAGGAGACCTGCGAAGGAACCCTGCAAAAAGCATCTCATCAACAGATTCCGGAAGCGGCGCACTTGCCGCATATATCACTGCCGGGTCGCTTCCGACTGCTATAGCGGCCTGCATCCTCTTCTCCGCATCCTTATACCTGTCATAGTGGCGGGCCCCGTCCTTATGAATATGCCAGTGCATGCCGGTGGTAGTTTTATCATATACATGTATTCGGTACATCCCGCAATTCCGGCGGCCTGTAAGTGGGTCTCTCGTAAACACCATCGGCAACGTAATAAACCGCCCCTCATCAGTGGGCTGCCCATCGCCGGGCCAGCACTTGATTATGGGGAATTTGCCCAGGTCGGGATTGTCTCTTTCCACAATCTCCTGGCAGGCGGCGTTCCTTGCCGTCCTGGGAAGGTATTTTGAGAATTCGAGTAGTTTCGGAAGCATCGACAGCTTTTCAAACAGCGTCTTCGGAGGCGCCTGGTTCAGCATCTCTTCTATACGCACAGCCACATCATCGAGTCGATTTACCTCGAGTGCAAGGCACATCCGCTCAAAGGAACCGAACATATTGGTAACAACGGGATATGAAGAGCCTTTTACTTTCTCGAAATAAAGGGCCTTCCCTCCCTTCGGGCTCTTGCACATCCTGTCCGTAATCTCAGCGATTTCAAGGACTGGATCCACCTCCACCTTTATTCTATGGAGCAGCCCCTTCTTATCCAGCGTCCCGATGAAATCCCTTAAATCTCTATATGCCATAATTGATCTGCATGTCCGCCTTTAGAATAACACGTTGTCCTCACTCCGCACTATTATTGATGAGGTACTTGGCAGCCACCGCTTCGAGAGTGCATGGCGAAGGCGACCCCTTATACAATAACTGCAGCGCTTCCAAATCAGACTTCCATACAACATCTCCTGGAGCAAGCAAACAGATGCTCCCCGGCTCATAGCTCGTATAAAGCCTGTTATCCTTGAAATAATAATGCCCGTTGCTTACTTCGGTGGGATAAATGCGCATTAATGGCGGAATATCGTTGGGTTTGAACCAAAGATTTATTTCCCTTTCGGCTTCACCCTTTGTAGCCGATGCATGTATGAGATTGTCCATGCGGTCGCCCACGACATTGCCCTCAGGGTCTTTTACCGGCACAATCGCGCCAAGGGCACGAATGCATCCGGGCCTCTGATCTCTGGCAACGTTAGGATTGGTCGGCCCTGCAATGTCCCTGATTTTTTGCACTGCATCTTCACCCTGGTAAACAAGCGCTATTATCTTGCGCTTCCACGGTTCATCAGGATTATGGATATACCCCATGATGAATTCGATAAGCGAAGCGAAAAACGCCTTTCCCCGGTGTTCGCTGTAGTGCTCCTCGGCAAGCATTCTACTGACGTTGACGATCTTTGCTCCGGCAAAGCGCAAGCCGGTATGGAATTCCGACAGTTGGGTGATTACATATCCTGTCAGCGAATTCTTCAATGCATCCGGCTTGATCAATACAAGTGTCTGCTCATAATTCCCTGTATCCATAATAAAACCCCCTTTCTTCAAATATGTTTACTCTGACGGATGTACCGCTGTTCAGAACCCGCAGATGTTAAACGGGCCTTTTATCTTAATCCTTGCCTGCCCGCCTTCCTGCTCTATGGTATAGCTGCAGTTGAAGGAGCGGATATAGTGTTCAAACATTTTCAGTTCCCTGGGGCTGTTGTCAATCAGCACCTCGACGTCTTCAAACACTGTGCAAAGTCCGGCAAGATGCCTCTTGAACTCTTTCAGGTGTTCCGGGTGCTCCCTGCCTCTGGCGTCGATGAACATTGTAGTCCCGTTCCAACAGTCATTGCGGGCAAAGCGAAGCAATCTCCGTCTTTTTAGATTGCTTCGTCATTCCATTACTCGCAATGACACTGAATGTTTATATTGCAGACACGGTTTTATTCAACGTCTCCAAACTGTCAACATTGAATATCCTCACCGACGGCTCTATCCTTTTAATCAATCCCGAGAGCACTTTGCCCGGACCTGCCTCGATAAAGGTATCAATTCCCGAAGACGCCATAGCCTTAATGCAATCCTCCCATAAAACCGACCGGCTCAATTGTTTGACAAGCGATTGCCTTATTGCATCAGCGTCCGGGATAAACTGCGCTTCGGCATTACTGATAAAGGGTATTCCGGCATTATTAACAGTTACTTCTTTGAGGACCTCCTCAAATTGCCTTCCAGCATTCTCCATCAGCCTGCAGTGGCACGGAACGCTTACTGCCAGCGGCAATGCGCGTTTGGCGCCGGCTGCTTTGGCCCGCTGCATGGCGTCCTCAACAGCCGGGCACTCGCCTGAGATGACAATCTGGGCAGGACAGTTATAGTTGGCCGCTGACACATGGCCCGAATCAACAGTTTTACAGATATCGTCAATGACACCCCTGTCCAGTCCGAGGATGGCTGCCATAAGCCCCTCCCCTTCAGGGACAGCCTCCCCCATTATTTTGCCCCTCATCCCGGTCAGCCATACTGCATCCTCAAACGAAATGCTGCCGGCTGCCACAAGCGCCGAATATTCTCCGAGGCTGTGACCGGCCACTGCAGAGGGGTAAATATTTCTGGATTTTAAAACGGTATAAGAAGCTATGCTCGCCACAAGCAGGCACGGCTGCGTCTTTTGCGTTTTATTCAGTTCTTCAGCAGGCCCCTCAAAGCTCAAACTTGCGATGTCATAGCCGAGAACCACGGATGCGGTCTCATACAGCATTTTCACTTCGTCGAAATTGTCATAAAGGTCTTTACCCATGCCGACATGCTGCGAGCCTTGGCCGGGGAAGACAAAAGCGATTCGCGTCATTGTTTTGCCTCTTTGAGTTTTCTTATCAGCATGGGAACGACTTCATTCACATCGCCGACGATCCCATATGTAGCGACATTGAATATGGGGGCTTCCGGATTCTTATTAATGGCAATGATTATATCGGATGACTGCATCCCTACGAGGTGCTGCACTGCGCCGGATATGCCGCATGCAATATACACCTTCGGACAAACTGTCTTGCCGGTCTGACCAACCTGATGGCTGTATGGTATCCATCCCTCATCAACCGCTGCCCTGGAAGCGGCAACAGCGCCGCCCAGCAGCCCTGCCAACTCTTCCAGCATCGCAAATCCTTTCGCATTGCTCATACCCCTTCCGCCGGAAATGATAACTTCTGCTTCCTGAAGGTTGGCCATACATTCCGATGCCTCTTTCAGCGTTTCAATCACTTTTGTGCGACACGTTAGATTAACGGCATCCACAGCGACAATTTCGCCTGTCCTGCCCGGATCGGCTTCCATCCTCTTCATTACCCTGGGCCTTACCGTCGCAAGCTGAGGACGGTAATTCGGGCAAAGGATGGTCGCCATTATATTACCTCCGAAAGCAGGTCTGATCTGGAGCAGATTGCCTGTTTCTTTGTCAATTTCGAGTGCTGTGCAGTCTGCTGTCAGTCCAGTCCTGAGCCGCGCCGCTACTCTGGGAATAAATGAACGCCCTATGGGCGTTGCTCCGGCCAGGACGATCTCAGGCTTGTATTGTTTTATAAGCGTAGCAAGCAATTGCGCATACGGCTCGTCATTGAATGTATTGAAGATGGCATCCCCGCAATGATAAACCTTATCGGCCCCCCAGGAAATCAGCTCTTTGGCCTCATCTCCCGAAGCGCCGAACAGTACAGCCGATAATTCCGTCTTTAACTCATCGGCAAGACGCCTGCCCGCGCCAAGAAGTTCGTAAGCCACAGAAGCGATTTTAGCGTCCCGCTGCTCCGCGAAAATCCATACTCCCCGGTGCGCCGCAAGGTATTCTGCCAATTCAGCCTTGTCCCTGTAATCATCCTCTATTTCCACAATTGCCCCCTCGGGGCAGGTGCTGAGGCATGCCTTGCAAAATTCACAATATTCATTGATAAAGGCTTTACCGCCTTTTATTTCTAATGCCGTATAAGGGCACGATTCGATGCACTGCTCGCAACCGGTACATTTTTCCGTATTTATGATAATACGCATTTCAGCCCTCTCAGCTCTTTGATAAGCGCTTCGACCTGTTCGTCTGCGCTGCCCTCCAGCATTTTTCTGTTGGCCCTAATTTGAGGGGCGAATATGTTCCTGACCTGGGTCGGGGACCCCTTCAAGCCGACATTCTCCTCTTCCGCACCGATGGCGTTTAAATCCATAACCGTAATGACCGCTTTCTTTGCAGCCATCTTGCCTTTCAGCGAGGGAAGACGGGGAGTATTTATTTCCTTGACCACTGTCATGAGCACAGGCAGTGATGATTCGACCACGTCGTAACCGTCATCCATCAAACGCTGCACCTTTACGCGCCCGTTTTCAAGCCCGTCGATCTTTCTGACATATGCAATGTGGGGAATATTCAGAAACTCTGCCACTTCGGGGCCAACCTGCGCGGTGTCGCCATCAATCGCCTGCTTGCCGCAAAGGATGATATCATAACCAATCTTATCTATGGCCTTGTAAAGCGCATATGAAGTGGCCCACGTATCCGCCCCTGCGAAAGCCCTGTCCGAAATCAGCCGCACTTCATCAGCTCCCATCGAGACAGCATCCCTTAATGCCTTCTCTGCCTGGGGAGGACCCATTGTAATTACCGTCACCTTCCCGCCTGTTTTTTCCCTTATCTGGAGTCCCGCCTCGATAGCATGAAGGTCATAAGGATTGATAATGCTCGGCACCCCCTCGCGTATGAGAGTATTCGTCTCGGGATTTATCCTCACCTCCGAAGTATCGGGGACCTGCTTTATGCAAACAATAATATTCACCATATCCTCCAAAAATTAAGTAGTAAGCAGCAAGTAGCATGTAGTAAAGGGTAATACATACGCTTACGCCCGCTTCTTAATATTTTCCCTTGGCTACTTACTACTCGCTGCTTACTACTTTTTCAACACAACTTGTAATTATATATTTTATTTCTCTTTTGTTTCAACAATAACAGTTGCCACGGCATAATGCCGCTCATGGGAAAGAGTAACATTTATAATATAACGCCCCGTTAAATCTCCGCGTAAATCAATATAAGGCTTTCCGGACGGATGGTTAAGTATTACTATATCACTCAGCTTCGGCGTCCGCCAGCCGACCTCTCCCCCGGATATCGCCTTTATAAAAGCCTCCTTTGCCGCAAAACGCGCCGCAAGTGACGAAAACGGGTTTTTATTCTTGCGGCAATAAGATATTTCATCATCATCAAATATTCTTCTCAAAAACTTATCGCCCCATTTTTGAGCAGCATTTCTTATTCTGTCTATTTCGACAATATCAACGCCAATACCGCAAATCATTTAAAAACCTCACGGATAACAACAAGTGTAATGAAGGATATGTCTCTGGAGCGAATCGCGGAGTTTTGGTAACAGTTCTCGGCGAGTGAGCGTGAAGCAGGCGCGAAACTGAAGCCCGAAGGGCTGAATTTTGCGGCTGTAGCGAACGAGCCGTTAGAACTGTCCAAGACGGAGAGCCTGAGCGGAAGAGACATATCCCTCATTACACTACACTGCCCGACTAACTAATTCCTTCATTTCCCTGACCGCCCTCTCTATGCCCACCAGCACTGCCCTTGAAATAATGCTGTGGCCGATATAAAGCCCTCTGATTTCCTTAATTGCAGCGATATCCATTACGTTGAAATAACCTAGGCCGTGGCCGGCATTGGCATGCAGTCCTTGTTTGTTTGCGATTTTGACCGCTTCAGCAACCCTGTGCAGTTCCTCTGTCTTTCTCTTTCCCCCAGCGTTCGAATAAAGTCCCGTATGTATTTCCACCATGTCAGCATGAATTTCCCCGGCTATGTCAACATCGATTATATGGGGATTTATGAAAAGGCTTACCGGTATACAGGCGTCATGAATCTTTCTGATAGCATCATTAAGGCGCTCTTTATGTCCGATCATGTCCAATCCGCCTTCAGTAGTGAGTTCCAGCCGTTTCTCCGGCACAATTGTCACCATATCAGGCTTGATTTCGAGCGCTATCCGTATCATTTCTTCTGTGGCCGCCATCTCAAGGTTGAGTTCGCATTGCACAATCTCCCTCAATAGTCTCAAGTCCCTGTCGCATATATGCCGCCTGTCCTCCCTGAGGTGAACAGTTATGCCGTCAGCTCCTCCCAATACGGCAAGTGTTGCGGCCATAACCGGATCGGGCTCGAAAGTTTTTCTGGCCTCTCTGAGCGTAGCCACATGGTCCACATTAACTCCAAGTATCATCTGTACGCCTCCTTTTACCTTTCACCTTTAGCCTTTCTTTAATCCGCATCGGCGATCTTAACCAGGGTTCCTTTTTTTGCGGCATAGCGGAAAACAGTTATACCTTTTACCCCCTTTTCATAGGCAAGGAGATAGGCCCTGGCAACATCGTGTTTCTTTGCTGTGCGGGGAAGATTAATAGTCTTGGAAACGGCATTATCAGTGTATTCCTGAAACGCAACTTGCATTTCAATATGGTCCTCAAGCGGTATTTCCAGGGCTGTTCTAAAAAGCTTCCTGACCTGAGGAGGCACTTCCCTTATTCCCTTCAGACTTCCGTGCGCCAGGACCATGTTCATCACAGCATCGGAATAAAAACCCCGGCTTTTTGCCATCCCGACAAAATATTTGTTGATCTCATAAAGTTCCGTGTCAAGCACGAGTCGTTTGTAAGCTACGGCAAAAAGAGGCTCTATCCCGCTCGAACAATCAGCTATAGTGGAGATTGTTCCGGTAGGTGCTACAGTCGTTGTTGTGGCATTCCTGACCTTCGGCATACCTGGGGCATCGTAAATCGAACCGCTGAAATTAGGAAATACACCCCGCTTCTCAGCCAGTTCAACCGAGGCCCCCCGCGCTGCATCTCTGATAAAATTCATTACCCGGCGGGCCAGCTCAAAGGCCTTCCTGTGGTTGTATGGAATGCCCAGGAGTATCAGCATTTCGGCCCACCCCATGACCCCCAGGCCTATCTTTCTGTTTCCCTTGTGCATTCTTTCGACTTCAGGCAAAGGATAGCGGTTCGCATCGATAGTATCATCGAGGAACCTCACAGCGGTCTTTACATCGCTGCGGAGAGATTCAAAATCCACCTTCCCCGCTTCGACATAAAGCGATAGATTCATAGAACCAAGGACACATGCCTCAAAAGGCAGGAGCGGCTGCTCCCCGCAGGGATTCGTGCTCTCAAATTGCCCGATATGCGGCGTCGGGTTTGCACGGTTGATTCTGTCTATGAAAATAACACCCGGATCCCCGGTTTCCCATGCGCTTTCAACTATCTCGTCAAAGACATCCTTCGCTTTCAGCCTGCCCGCGATTTCACCTGAACGTGGATTGATCAGGTCGTATTCGGCATCGTTTCCAAGCGCCTCCATAAAGGCGTCCGTTATCGAGACAGAGATATTAAAGTTGGTCAACTCCCTGCCGTCACGCTTGATCTTTATAAACTCAAGTATGTCCGGATGATCGACACGCAGCATCCCCATGTTTGCGCCCCGCCTGGCGCCTCCCTGTTTTATGACCTCGGTAGCGGTATTGTATATCTTGATAAAAGAAACCGGACCGCTTGCAACACCTCCGGTAGACCTGACGACATCCTGTCTGGGTCTTAACCCGGAAAAAGAAAAACCGGTGCCGCCTCCGCTTTGAAGTATCAATGCGGCATTTGTCAGAGTATCAAAGATGCTCTTCATCGAGTCCCCGACAGGCAGCACAAAACATGCAGCCAACTGCCCCAGGGGCTTTCCTGCATTCATAAGCGTAGGGGAGTTCGGCAGAAATCTGAGAGAAGTCATGATCTCATAAAACTTCTCTTCCCAATAAGCGGTGTCCTCTTTATAAAACCCTTCCGTTGCCGCAATACCGCGGGCGACCCGTCTGAACATCTCTTCCGGAGTTTCTATGACGCGTGCCTTTTCATCCTTGAGCAGATACCTCGCCTGCAGTACCTTTAATGCGTTCTCCGACAATTTCATACAGGAATTATAACGTAAATCCGGTAGTTTTATAATCTGTTTTACTCTAAGGAGTTTTGGGTTCTTTGTCCGTCATACCCGCGAAGGCGGGTATCCACTCTTTGATAAAGATGGATTCCCGCTTACTGTCTGAGGGAATGACGGCAATAAAAACTTTCCTTAATTGTTGGGGAAACTCCTGGGTTTACTCTGGTATAATGAAAAATGGATGTGATCGGTTTAATTGAAAGGTATTACGAGCCTGACTCACCGGCCTATTCCCTTTTGCTTATCCACAGCAGACTTGTCGCTGAAAAAGCGCTGCAGGTTGCCGCAAGAATGTCACTGCCCGGCCTCGATTTCACCTTCATCGCTGAAGCCGCCTTGCTCCATGACATAGGCATCTTCCTGACCGATGAGCCGCTTCTGGGATGTTCCGGCTCTCACCCCTATATTGCTCATGGCTATCTGGGCAGAGAACTGCTCGAACGGGAGGGTTTTCCAGTACATGCCATGGTATGTGAACGGCATGTAGGCACGGGACTAACAGTCGCCGATATCGTTGAAGGCAACCTCCCCATTCCGAGGAGATCCATGGCGCCTGTGACACTTGAAGAACAAATTATCTGTTTCGCCGACAAATTCTTCTCAAAGAAGAAACGCACCCTGCTGAAAGAGAAAACCGTGCCGGAAATCAGAAAAGAAATGACCCGATACGGCGCAAGCAAGCTGCAGCAGTTCGACGAATGGCTCATTTTGTTTAAGGAACCAACTGACGGCTATAGGCTATAGGCAAAGGGCAAAGGGTGCCATTGCTACAGTGATAAATCCTATCCAGGAGCAGGCAGGACACCTTATAAGGTTAGCTTTTTGCCTTTGTCCCATGCAGTGCCCGTTCAACGGTCCTGATCGCGCAAAACTCCCCGCACATACTGCACACATCTTTTTCAGCCGGCGGAACATGGCTTCGCCACTCCCTCACCTTATCGGGATTGAAACTGAGCGATATCTGTCCCTCCCAATCGAGATTTTTTCTGAAGCGGGCCATCTTCTTGTCAATTTCAAGGGCGCCCGGTACTCCTTTGGCAATATCCGCAGCATGCGCCGCTATTTTTGAAGCAATTACCCCTTCCCTGACATCTTCGATATCAGGCAACCTTATGTGCTCCGCCGGGGTCACGTAGCAAAGAAAATCTGCGCCGGCGGCACCGGCAACAGCGCCTCCTATTGCCGCAGCAATGTGGTCATACCCCATTGCAATGTCAGTGACCAAAGGCCCGAGCACATAAAACGGCGCGCCCTTGCATATTTCCTTCTGCAGCCTGATATTCAGTTCCACCTGGTTCAGCGGCACATGTCCGGGGCCTTCTATAATGGTCTGCACCCCGGCTTCGAGCGCCCTGTCCCTCAACTCGCCGAGCGTCACCAGTTCCTCCATCTGGCTCCTGTCAGTTGCATCCGCAAGACAGCCGGGCCTGAACCCGTCTCCCAGGCTCAGGGTCAAGTCATATTTTCTTGCCATCTCCAGAAGACGGTCATATTGCTCAAAGAGCGGGTTCTCCTTATCATTGTAGATCATCCACTCAAGCAGAAACGCGCCTCCCCTGCTGACTACGTCGAGTATGCGCCTATCCTCTCTCAACCTCTGTATAGCCTTCTGAGTAATGCCGCAGTGGACAGTAACAAAGTCGACGCCATCCTTTGCATGGTCTTCAATAACCTCGAAAAGATCTTCCGTACTCATTTTGGCAATATGGCCGCGGCTTTCAGCCGTTTTGACAATAGCCTCATAGATTGGGACCGTGCCGACCGCAATAGTAGACCGTTTAATAAGCGTATGCCTTAAATCCTTAATAGCCCCTCCGGTTGAAAGGTCCATCACTGCGTCCGCCCCGTGTCTTATCAGCACTTCCAGTTTCTGCAATTCCTCATCCCAGGAAATCCTGTCTTTCGACGTGCCGATGTTTGCATTAATTTTTGTGCGCATTCCCCTGCCTATACCAAGCGGAATAATATCGTGGAGCACATTGCGGGTAATTACCGAATATCCCGCGGATATATCTTCCGCAAGCCTCTCGGGCGATAATGATTCCGCCGCTGCGACCGCCTTTATTTCGTCGGTAAGTATGCCTTCTCTTGCCTGCTCAATTCTTGTCATAACCCCTCCTCT
Organism: Nitrospirota bacterium; assembly: GCA_015233365.1. Taxonomy (GTDB): domain Bacteria; phylum Nitrospirota; class Thermodesulfovibrionia; order Thermodesulfovibrionales; family Dissulfurispiraceae; genus JADFXI01. The sequence continues at coordinate 72,982 of JADFXU010000001.1, forward strand.
AAAGACCCTGTCCCTTCACCTGTACCTGCATTTTTTATTTCTTTCAAATAGCGTTCCGCCGCGCCCTTAATGTCCTTTTCAGCCAATATGCCGCTTATAACCGCTATTCCGTGAGCGCCTGCGTCCATCACCGGTTTTATCGAATCACACTTGATCCCGCCTATGCCGAATACAGGGACAGCAATTTCTTCCCTGACTTTTTTCAGCGCTTCAACTCCAACCGGCGCACCGTATTTCAATTTTGATGGGGTCTGATAAAGCGGACCAAAAGTGATGAAATCAGCCCCTTCCTTTTCACAAAGGCGTGCCTCTTCAAGACTGTGCGCAGAACAGCCGATGAAAAAGCTGTCGCCGGCTATTCTCCTGATTGCGAAGGCAGGCATGCTGCCCTGAGATAAATGCACGCCATCAGCCCCCGCGCAAAGAGCTATATCGGCCCGGTCATTAATTAAAAGTTTCGCACGGTACTTCATAGTCAACTCTCTTATCCTGTATGCCATTGAGAGCAATGCCCTTGCAGACAGATCCTTCTCCCTTAATTGCACAACCTTGACGCCGCCCTGCAACGCACTTTCCACTGCCTCAAAAAAAGCCTCGCTGCCGGAAAACAGCTCCCTGTCTGTTATCAGGTAAAGTTTAAAATCCATAAGCGTTATAGCGTTCATCGTGTTATGGCGTGCTCGGAGATTGCTTCGCTTTACTCGCAATGACAATTCTTTTTGCGCTGTAACGCAGTGCGCGGAACGCTATAACGCTTCTTATAACATCCCCTCTATCGGGCTGCTGGCAGCAGCATAAAGCCTCTTTCCCATTCTCCCGGCCTTGTATGCAAGACGTCCGGCAATGACAGCGTGTTTCATTGCCGTTGCCATTACTGCCGGGTCTTTGGCCGCGGCAATGGCGGTATTGATGAGCACCGCATCACAGCCGAGTTCCATTGCAATCGTCGCATCCGAAGCAGTGCCTACCCCGGCGTCTACAAGGACAGGGACCTTTGACGCCTCAAGAATTATTCTGATGTTGTAAGGGTTTCTGATGCCCAGTCCCGAGCCTATGGGAGCGCCCAGCGGCATCACCGCAGCAGCCCCGGCGTCCTCAAGACGTCTCGCCATTATGGGATCGTCATTGGTGTAAGGAAAAACAATGAAGCCCTCTTTCGCAAGTATTTCTGTTGCCCGGAGCAGCCCTATGGTATCCGGGAAAAGGGTCCGTTCGTCACCTATGACTTCGAGCTTGATCATATCCGAAATTCCCGCTTCCCTGGCAAGCCTTGAATACCTCAATGCGTCCTCTACTGAGTAGCATCCCGCAGTATTGGGCAGTATTTTGTATTTCTTCGGATCAATGTAATCTAGCAGGTTCTCTGATTTCCTGTCCGTGATATTCACCCTCCTCACCGCAACAGTCACTACATCGGCTCCCGAAGCCTCTACCGCCCTGGATGTTTCGGCAAAGTCTTTATACTTGCCGGTGCCGATCCAGAGCCTCGATCTGAATTCAATTCCCCTGATGCTTAATGTGTCATCCACGCGTGCCACCTCCGACAAAATAAACTATTTCCACGGCGTCGTCTTCATGCAGTTGGTAGTCCTGAAACTCCGCCCTCTTCAGCACCTTAAGGTTTACTTCAACGGCAACCCTTTCAGGCTCGATTCCCATGTCCTGTAAGAGTTGCTGCACCGTTTCAGAAGCGGTTTCTATTCCCTCACCGTTTAGTATAAGTCTCATAAACTAAAAATCCCCTATCCCTGATAAGGAATAGAGGATCAGCTGACTAGCCTTATTCCATTCCCTACGCCAGAATTGTCTGGATCAGGTTCAAGGGGTCTCTTCCTTCAAAGACTCTCAGGCGCATCGCGCCTCCCCCATGGGTATAAATTGACTATATATGATATACCGGTTTTTGTCAACGAAAATGGCAATTGAAAGAGTGTAATGAAGAATGTATCTCTTCCGTCTCAAGCGCTGCGTCTTGGACAGTTCTAACGGTTCGTTCGCTACAGGCGCAAAATTCAGCCATCCGGGCTTCAGTTTCGCGCCTGCTTTACGCTCTCTCACCTAGAACTGTTACCAAGACTCCGCGATTCGCTCCAGAGACACATTCTTCATTACACTCTTTCAATGATGTATATCTGGAGCGAATCGCGCATTTTACAGATAAATTACTTGACGACTGTAACTTTGAACCCTTTCGTCAGGTTGAATTCTTTCGCTCCATTGCCATTCTTGACAAACAGTTCCAAGTGATCCGAACTGTTCACGAGGCAACTCAGGCTGTTTTCATCAGCCTGCGCATAATATTGCACTTTTCGAACAACCTTATTATTGATCTCAACACTATAGTGAACTCCCAGTCGTGCCAGATCATCTCTTGTTATGTTGGCGATAGCGTTCCCGAAACTGTCTATATAAATGACTTCTCCGTGAACGCGGCCTTCAGTAACCAGAGGCTGAGCAATCGGCAATGTGACAAGGTCTTCGACACTCGGGCCGAATTCTGAAATCGGCAGACCTTTTGACAACCACGCAGCCACAGGTGCAAACAAATCCCTGCCCTGAAACGTATGGCTGTCCTTTGGGCGCATATATTTTTCTTCCGTTATTTGATGGATATGATCGTCCGCCTTCTTATTCAGGATATGGGAAAATACTCCGTTATCAGGCCCTACAAAAAAATGCTTTCCAGCTTGCAGGACAAGCGCCTTTCGTTCTGAACCCACTCCGGGATCCACTACAACAATATGGATTGTTCCGGCAGGGAAATAGCTGTAGCTCGATCCGATAACGTAGGCAGCCTCTTCTATGTCCTGCGGCTGTATGGAATGGGTGACATCTACAAGCGTCACATCGGGATTAACTGACAAGATAACACCCTTCATTTCGGCCACAAACGGGTCTTTATAGCCAAAATCGGTTGTAAGAGTTATTATTCGATTCCGCATTGTAACAATCGTGTCCAAGAGCAGGCAGGACATAGTGCTTCAGCGGGCGTTGGCAGCCTGAGACGCCAGGGATGGCTGAACAGGCTGACATCGCTTCGAGCAAGGCAAGGGGTCCCCGAAAGTCGAAGACTTTTGGGGTGGCAGTTAGGATGCCTTGCGAGATTTAGCTGAAGCACTGTGTCCCGCCTGCTCGACACCTGAAGAATCGGATTAGGTTAATCATTTTCATTCATTCACTCTTAGGCTTCCGATAATATCATTGATGTCGGAGACGCCCTCTTCAGCCAGGAATTTTTCTATTCCTTCTATTATCTCAAGTGTCGCAACAGGATTGACGAAATTTGCGGTCCCCACTGCAATCGCAACAGCACCGGCAATCAGGAATTCCAGCGCATCCCCGGCCGTCATAATACCTCCCATCCCTATAACCGGGATACTGACCGCCCTGCATGTATCCCATACCATTTGAACGGCAACAGGTCTTATGGCCGGTCCGGAAAGCCCTCCGGTATTATTTGCAAGCACTGGTTTCCGCCGTCTTATATCCACGACCATGCCCCTGATCGTATTCATAACCGACAACGCATCTGCACCTGCATTTTCAGCCACTCTTGCCATGCGCCCGATATCCGTAACATTGGGGGAGAGCTTTACAATCAAAGGCAGATCAGTGGCCTTCCTCACTTCTGTAATAACGCCGTCCATTGATTTGGGATCTGTGCCGAATACAATCCACCCTTCCTGCTTATTGGGGCAGGATATGTTCATCTCAAGGGCATTGACGCCCTCGGCTTTGCTCAACTCGCGGGCAGCGCTGACATACTCGTGAACAGTGTCCCCAAAAAAATTCGCAACCACCGGCACCTTAAACTGCCGCAGGAAAGGGAGTTTATCTTTAACGAATGCTTTCACCCCGATATTCTGAAGACCTATGGCATTGAGCATGCCGGCAGGCGTCTCCACAACCCGTGGCGTCGGATTTCCAAGTCTGGGCGTTATCGAGAGACCTTTTACTACGATGGCGCCGAGCCTGTTCAAATCGATAAATTCCGCATATTCCTCTCCATAGCCGAAGGTCCCCGAAGCAGTCATCACCGGATTCTTCAATTTCAAAGAGGCAATTTTTACTGATAATGAGCGGGCGCCCGTCCTCTTCACCATACAATATCCTCGATGTTAAAAATCGGCCCTTCTTTGCAGACACGTTTATAAATAAACTGGCCTGCAGCTTCTGCACCCCTTTGCAAACTTGCTCGCTTGTCAGCTATTTTCACAACGCACCCGAGACAGGCCCCAATGCCGCACGCCATATGTTCTTCCATAGATGCATAGCAGGGGAGCCCCGCGGCACGCGTTATTTCCGATAGTGCCTTCAACATGGGAACAGGTCCGCAAGCATAAATACTTAACGCCCCCTTCCTGCGCGGGGAAGGCTGATTGGCGATTTTCAATTCCCCGAGGAAATCTTTTACGGCATGTGTAATCCATCCTTTTTGTCCGTCAGAGCCGTCATCAGTAGTTATAAAAATCTCCTTTGCCAGTTCTCTCGTCTCTTCGAGCATTACCAGATCACCAGTGTTCATTGCCCCATAAAACAGATAAGCGCGCTGCCTGTATTTCCTTATTAACGGAAGCAATGAGGCTATGCCTATCCCTCCCGCAACAGCGATAAAATCTCCGTCAGGCTCAGGGTAGCTGTTCCCCAGGGGACCGATAACCTGCAGCACATCACCTTCCCTGAGCTGCGAAAGAGATAATGTGCCTTTCCCGCGTATGCGGTAAAGAAAGCTCAAATGGTTCTGTTCAAAATTGTAAATACTGAACGGCCTCTTAAGAAGAGGATCACAGGCGGTCCCGGTCTGTATCATATAAAATTGGCCGGGCTTGGGGGCAATGATTTGTGATGCAGGCTGAAGCGTCAGAAGCTTAAAATTTGCATTCTGGCCAGAGTTGCCGACAATTTCACAAGTGAAAAACTTAGACAAAGTTGATCTCTACAACCTCGTACTCAATTTTCCGCGCAGGCGCCTTGACAATAGCGGTATCGCCCACCTCTTTGCCGATCAAAGCCCTGCCGACAGGCGAGCTTATGGATATCCTGCCGCTCTTGACATCAGCCTCGTCCGGGCCCACAAGTATAAACTCATACTCTTCATCAGCTCCGATATCCAGGACCTTCACCTTGGCGCCAAAAGCGACCCGCGACTGACTTATTTTCGACGTATCGATAACGTCCGCCATTGCCAGCTTGCCCTGGAGTTCCTGAATCCGGCCTTCAATAAATGACTGCCTTTCCTTGGCTGCATGATACTCGGCGTTCTCGGACAGGTCTCCATGTGCCCGCGCTTCAGCGATGTCTCTTATATTCTTCGGCCTGCCTTCTTTCAGCAGCCTGTCAAGTTCTTCTTTCATCTTCCGGTGACCTTCACGGGTCATAGGCACGCGGGTCATATAGTACTATTGCCTCCTTATATTCCAAAAAAAATGCCGGATGTTGAATGCCAACGGTTGAAACAGTGAAAACTTACTCAATTGAACATCGAAAATTCAACATTCAACATAATGTAAGATAACATGTTCGTACAGTTTTTTCAAAAAGAGGAAGTTTTTGGATATTGAATTAATGAAGTATTTCCAAATTTATTTCACGCTTTCCTGAGGTAATGCCGGGAGAGGTGTCTTGAACGAATACTTTTCATCTTCGAGTAAAATCTGTGCAGCTTTTAAATTGCCGCTATTCATGACAAGAGGGGCCTTCAGATTGGCTGTAATGCCCTGGTTTGTAACGGTAAGAATATTCAGGATTACCAGGTCAGCCGGCTCCTTGATCCCCAGGAACGACTGCACATCGTCCACTATATTCACCGAATAATCGGTAAAAATGACAAAAGGATCGATCACTATAAAAGCCACATCGGGATCGTCCACGGCATGGAGCCATTGTATAGAGTCCTTGTAGTCTATCAATACATACCGTTTCAAATCAACAAATCCCGGAATCCCAAAGGAAAAGTAATTATTTTATTTTCTTCAATCTCAATTTCACCGAATCTTGTTGTGTTGATTTTCACCTTTTTACCTCCAAAAAAAACTTCGTACTGCGTTCAGCGTACAGCGTAAAAAACCCGCCAAAAAAGTTATTTATGTTTTTCTTTATTTATCTTTCATGCCCAAAAAATCTTTCAGTCTTGCCACATCAGCCACCGCTGATTCCTTGTTCAACTCTTTCAGTTTCTCGTAAAGTTCTTCTCGGTATATCGGCAACTCCCTCGGCGCATCGATACCGATTTTGACAACGCCGTTGCCTACATCTACGATCTTGATGCGTATGTCATCACCTATGTTAATAATCTGCCCCGTCTTACGGGTGAGAACAAGCATTTATACCCCTTGCCGCTGACTACGGTATTTTATCAGAATTTTAGAAAATCAAAAAGACTTTGATTTAAAACCTGCGACGTGACCATGCTGAGCGCCTGCAATGCGGCTTGCCGCTGCGCCAGATCGGCACTGACTTTAGCTATATCAGTGTCCTGGATATTGGACATAAAAGTCTGTATCTCAGTCTTACTGGTACTCATGTAATTACCTTGCGCCGTTATCTGACCCTCCCTGGAGCCGACCGTCGCCTGGGACTGGGAAACCGCTTCAGTCAGATCGCCAATGTACTTCAGAGACTGCGAAACACGCCCGTTGTCATTGTTTTGAAGAGATATTTTTTCAAAATTCAGCGCCCTGAGAATATATTTGTCATTGAGATAATTGTTATTGAAGCTGTAGTAATTAGCCAATACCGCATTATCGCTCTGGTCGGTGGGAGCAGATGCCACGGCTCCGGTAAGGGCGCCGCTGTTTGCCGGAACAACATAACTTGTCAAACCAAGACCCGTTGAAGCAGTGTCACCGGTCTGATTCAAGGTCACGGCAGAGCCTGTTAAATTAGTTATCGTTATTTGCCCCGGCACCGTTGTAGCGTCAGCCTGATAATAGGTCTTGCCAACCGTGCCAAGCTTCGTATTCTCCGCAGCGTTCATAGCGTTCTGGACAGCCGTGGCAAGGCCTGCGACGGTGTAGGCTGCGTTGTCCGCTATCGTTGCCGTAACGTTGTGACCTAGTCCGTCCGCAAAAACTATTTTATTATTTCCTTGCGCTGCAGTAATATCAAAGACGGCGGCCGGAACCGCGTAACCTGACCCTGCTGTATAACCGAGAACCGCTGAAGCAGTGTCACCGGCCTGATTCAAGGTCGCACCAAAGCCTGTTAAATTAGTTATCGTTATTTTCCCTGGCACTGTTGTGTCGTCAGCCTTATAATAAGTAATGCCGGCCGTGCCCAGCTTCGTATTCTCCGCAGCGTTCATCTCTGTCTGAACTTCCGTGGCAAGGGTCCCGATGGTGTAGGCTGCGTTGTCGGCTATCGTTGCCGTAACATTGTGGCCCTGCCCGTCCGCAAAAATTATTTTATTATTGCCTAGCGCTGCAGTGATATTATACGTAGTGGGAACAGTAGCGGCGCTAAGAGTTCCTGCGGTTGTAGTTGCACCAGGCAAACCAGCGGCGCTAAGAACCCCTGGGTTGGTGGCCGAAATATTGGTTTGAGTTGCAGTGAAACCAATCTGCTGAGGTGTCATAGTACTACTGCCCCAATTAAGGGTCACAGCAGATGCTGTATTATTCTGAATAACAAACTCATTTGTTAATGTGCTGTAGTTAACGACTGGTGCATTGGCGCCGGCCTGTGCGGTCATAGCACTCGTGATAGCTGTGGCAAGGGCCGCGCCGGTAGTATAGGCACCGATAGCTATTGTTGCCTTATAGGAGTTGGCGCCGACGTTGAATGAGATTGCATTATTCCCCTTGTCAATATTAAAAGCAGGGGTTTCGTCTGTTGCATTAAAGCCCAATACCTGCCGTGCGGTTGATCCCGCATCATTCGACCAATTGAGAGTAAGCGTATCAGTATTTCTGGCGTTGTAGGCAATAGTGAATTTGTCGGCATTTCGATCATACGAAACGTTATATGTATCCGTTTTTCCGGCAGCTGCGGCAGCATTATCTAATGCAGTAGCTACAGCGGCTGCCAACTGATCATGCGTATATGTCCCGCGGGCAATTGTGGCCGTTTCCTGTGTGCCGCCCACGTTAACAATTATCTGGTTATTTGCAACACCGCCATTAGTGCCGTCGTCAATAACTATGCTGTCGTTTGCACTTGCCTGGGTAATATAATTATAATTCGTAATATTGGTGCCAAGCGTCATATTCAAGCTGTTCGTATTCGGATCGTATGAAAGCATATTAATCCCTGTGCCGGAGGGATCGCCGGTCAGGGAAACAAACGACGTGGATGTAGCCGTGCCTCCGCCCGCTGTCAACGCGTTTGGTCCATCGGGAAAACCCAGTTTCGCCGGATTCAGAGTGGTGCCGCTGTTGTTCCATAAAACATCCATCTCATCGTTTGCATTGCCATTTTTAATCGTCAATGTGTTGTCTGAGTTGGCAGAAACAGAAAAAGGGTTATTAAATTGATTCCCTAGGTGATCTTTAGTGCCGCCGAGATTAGCCGGCGAGCATACAGTGCTGCCTGCCATAAAACCAAGACCCACCGTTGCATTGTCGCCCGGGTTCCCCGCCGGATCCATTGTTACATTAGAACCAGTTGTATTCTTAATAGTCAGTTGCCCCGGCACCGTTGTGGCGTCAACAGTATAATACGTACCTGCAATGCCCGTAGCCGCACCTTCCGCATTATTCATGGCAGTCTGGACAGCAGCGGCAAGGGCGCCGGCGCTGGTATAAGTTTTATCGACTATTGTCGCTTGCACGTTGTTATGCCCATTGCCATCGTTAAAATACATTGTATCATTGGCTCCGGTAATAGTCAGTGACGCAGGAACAGTTTGGGCGCTTATATATGGAGAGTATACAGTGCTGCCTGCAGTAAAACCAAGCTTCGCTGTTGCATCGTCAATAAGGTTACCTGCCGGATTCATTGTTACATTAAAACCAGTTGTGTTCTTAATAGTCAGTTGCCCCGGCACCGTTGTGGCGTCAACAGTATAATACGTACCTGCAACGCCCGTAGCCGCACCTTCCGCATTATTCATGGCAGTCTGGACAGCCGCGGCAAGGGCACTGGCGCTGGTATAAGTTCCGGCAGGGGCTATTTGCGCCGTCACGTTATTCCCATTGCCACCGTTAAAATTTACATTGCCATCATTAAAATAAATTGTATCATTGCCTCCCGCTCCCGCAGTAATAGTCAGTGAAGCAGGGGCAGTTTGAGCGCTAAGACCGCTATATGTGGCTTTATTCAGGGCTTTCTGGACAGCCGCAGCAAGACCTGTAGCAGGATCGGATAGCGAAGTATAGGTCCCCGGCTGAATACTTGCCGTGTAAGTGCCGCCGGTTGTCTTATCTCTGAAAAATATGTTATTTCTGCCGTTATCAATCCCATACGCGGAGTCCGGTTTGACTGTAATATCGATTTTGTCGGAACTGCCTGCAGGATCAGAGGCAACCACAAGCCGATAATCCGGGGTTACACTTGTTCCAATATTCACCACCTCCGCCTTAACTCCTGCATTTGCAGTGTTGATGGCATCGCGGACACCCTGAAGCGACGCGTTCTCGGCAATGTTCACATCTCCGACAACAGTATCACTTGTAATGCTTTGTCCGGCACTGATTGTTTTGTCTGTAGCGGGACTGAAACCGAGCATTTTTGCCAGTTGAGGTGATTCGCTGAAATTAATGGCATGGGAAGAGCTGTCATTATTTGTAATAGTAAATTTATGAGCAGTGCTGTCGTATGAGAAGGCCAATTTAAGATTGCCCGTAAGCCCTGAAAGAGCGGAAGATAAATCACTTCCCGCATAAGATTTATCAGTTGCGGGGGTGAGTTGCGTTCCGTCAACAGTGAGAGTATCGTTTGTATTATTAATCAAAAACCCGCCCACGGACGATGTGCTGCTGCTGCTGTTGACCTGTATGTTGAGTTGACCGCCGTCCTGGGTGAACGTATTGCCTGACTGGGTAAAACGGTTTACAGTAAAATCACTCGTAATGCCTGATCCGATATTCTGCACTGCCGAAGACTGGAACCCGAGCATGTCTCTCACATCGTCGGATGTCCGCCCTGACGACCAATTGATACTGTCGCCGTTGACGGTTTTGTTTACTGTAAAGTTATTGGTATTGGTATTATATGAAAAACTCAACGACCCGTTAGTATCAGTATTGAGCTGCGCCGCAAGACGCGTTCCGGTATAATCACCGGGGGTAAGATTATACGTCGTGAAAACCCCGGCTTTACCCACAACGATTGAATCTCCCTGATTGACTGTAAACAACGGCTGGGAGGGCTGTGACGTATACAACGCAGATGTAGGGTCTGCATCCGGAATCGTATTGGCCCCGTTGTTTGTCCAGTTGTAAGTGGGCAAGATGGCCGTGGCAGAGTCTGTAGTGCTCACACGCTTGAAGCTGAACAGGCTGCCTGCGGAAACATTGGCGGTGACATTAATGCCGTTCGATATCCCTATATTGAATGTATTCGTGTCCGAAACAAACTCTCCGGTTGCAGGATTTATCGGGTTGACATTAGACTGATATCCGCCAAAAATATACCGGCCCTCTACTTGAGTATTGGCTGTGCTGACCGCACTTTCAAACAGTTGCTGGACCTGTTTCGCCATATCAAGCCTGTCGTTGGCGTTCATCGCACCATCCCCTGAGGATATAGCTACCTGATTCGCACTGTTAAGGGTTGTGCTCAAATCCGAAAGAGATGAATCAAGTGACTGAAGCGACGTGTTTGCCGTGCTCATCGCGTTCTGGTACTGGCCAATTTGTGACAATTGGGTCTGGTAGTCAACAACCTTCCATAGCCCGGAGGGATCATCCGAGGGCTGGTTGATCTTTTTACCGCTCGAAAGCTGATCGGCGTCAGTCAGTTCAGCCTGCATGTTCTGTTGCAGCCCCGAAAGAAACTGATTGTAAAATATTTGTGAATTTATCATCATAATTGTCACCCCATGGTTCCTGACGACACCATTTGAATAAGCGTTGTCAGTAAAGAGTTTGCAACTGTTATCATCTGGGCCGCGGCCTGATATGCTTTCTGATATATCACCAGATTAGCGGCCTCCTGGTCCATACTTACTCCGGAAACTTCGCTCTGCCGCTGCGTGAGTTGCGCCACCATATTAGTCTCATATTGCAGGCTGTTCGCTGCGGATGAAGCATTGACACCCACATTCGAAACGAGACTGTTATAGAAATCGACCGGCGTTGAACCTCCGAAAGCATTTCCACTTGCAAGCTCGGCAATAGTTGTTGCATTCCTGCCGTCGCCGGGCACACCCTTGTTCGCGCTCGACAGGACAGAAGCGGGATTATCGCTCACCGCGCTTTGGATCGCTGTAACCGTCGCATCGCTGCTGAAGCCGAAGATCTGATTTGCCGTCGCTGCGGAGTTTGATGACCACAGTAAATTCACAGTGTCGCTGCCGCTCGGCATCATGATCTTGAATTGTTTTGTATTGGGGTTAAAAACAACATTCAGCGTATCCGGCAATGAGCTCCCAGTGGCCGACTGATAGGCCTCCTGAATCGCCGTCGTTAATGCCGAAGATATATCATCCGACTGTCCAGGATCATTTGTATATGAACCCGCCGGTATGGTGGCTGTTATGTTTGCGCCCCCGTTTACATTAAATACAACAGTGTTATTTGTGCTGTCCACAGTAAACATATCGGTGGAGGCGGCGACCTTTGCTGGATCAGTAAAGACTGTCTTAATATCGCTCGCCGCATTCGGGTCCAACTGCACTGCAAATGTACCGCCATTGGAATTTGCCTGATTCAAATCGCCGTCTATCTGCACCTTGACACCTTGGAATCCAAGTGTTCTCGAGAATGATCCGGTGGTATCGGTGGTCAAATTGACCTCCGTTTGGTTAATCGTAGTGGGGTTGGATTGATCGTATGCAGTATTCGGATTAATCGCTGTCCACGTGTTGCCGTCAGTCGACTCCAAAACACGCCAATAAGAACCTGAAATTCCGTAATCACTTGTCGACGCGCTGCCGGCCCCGCCCATGCTTACGGAAATCGGCGCGTCGCTGTTAAGAAAGCCGAACATATTCGCACTTGAAGTCGGCGCACTGGGCGCACCTGCGGCGGTAATATTGCTGCCTGCTGCCGCAGCTATAGTATCTTGAGCAAGGTTAAAACCGAGTTTCTGGTACGTTGCACTGCTGTTGGCCCAATTAATGTTCACCGGTGTGGAGGTGCCTAAAGTGTTCGTAATACAAATTGCATTACCAACAACGGTGCCGGTAAAAGTACCGGGTATTCCTAATGACGAATTCATCTCATTCGCTATTTCCGTGGCAAGAGCAGTCCCTGAAGTATAGGCTTGCGGGTTTAGAGTTGCAGTATAGTTCTTACCCCCGACAGTAAAGTTTAAAGTATTGCCCCAATCAAAGGTCAGAGTATTGTTTGTGGAGGCAAGAGATGAGCCATTGGCAACCTGGTTGCCGGCTGCCGTATAACCAAACTCCTGAGGTGTCGCATTCGAGGCGCCCCAGTTAAAAGTCACTGCTCCGCCCGTGTTGTTAGTAATGTCCAATTGGCCTGCTACGGCCGGGCCGGCAGTCCAGGCCGGACCCGCCCAGGCTGCTCCACCTGCATCATTCGTCGCATGATTATTCAGGGCATCCAGTATGGCCGCTTGAACATCGGCCGCTGTATTATAGGTTCCGGCCTGGATAGTGGCTGTATACGTTCCGGCATTGGCCCCACCCGTGACTGTAAAGTTTATTTTATTATTAGTAGCGCCCACCGCAGGGATAACAAGAGGATTATTTGTGATCGTAAACTTGCCGGACGTATTGTCATATGCAATAGTTGCGTTCGAATTCAGAGCTTGAAGCTGAGTTTGCAGTGCAGCGGCAAGCTGAGGTCCGGTATAACTGCCTGTGGGAATTGTAACGGTAGCGCCGTTTATTTGAACTTTATTGTTCGTGCTGTCGATGGTATAGTAATCGCTGGTGTTTTCCAGTTGATAGCCGGCCTGCACAGCCGGCGCAAGACTGCCGTAAGTTGCGCCGTTAACATAATCAATTTTATATTGGGCATTGGAAACCACACTATTGGGATCGGTTACACTCATCGACGAGATGATCGGACCGGTCGCCAACAAATTAAGACCGGAGCCATTCCCGTCCGCGGTTGCGGCTGAAATCCTCACATCTCCCAGGTTTCCGTCCGATTTAATGCTGATACGGTAATCAGCAGGGGCAGGAGCGCTTCCCGTTAAACCCGTCCCTATAGTTGGAGAGCCGTTAAACTTGATCCCCAGTAATGTACCGATAGTTGATGTGGACAATACCTTAGTCGCACCGTTCGCTCCAGCGGTAGAAGTAATGGTAAAATTATTCGCCGTGCTGTCGTAAGCTACATTTATTCCTAAACCTGCAATCCCGTTTATTGCAGTTGCAAGACCAGCGCCTGTATAAATACCACCTGATATATCATTAAGGGCTCCCCCTTTATCTGTTATGATCGTACTATTGCCTATCGCGAATGAACCAGCCGGCCCGGAATTCACAACTGCCGCGGTCACTTTTAAACCGGCTTGAGTATTTATGTCATTTACAACATCAGCAAGAGTCGCTCCTGCCGTCACAGTAACTGTTGCAGGCTTCGCATCATTATCTCCGAGTTTTATTGTTAATGTGCCTCCGTTTGTAAATGTATCCGCGGGCGAAGTAAAAACACCGTTAACGCTGTCAACCGAAGTATATTTTGCCTGCAAAGAAAGCGGCTGAAAAAGATTCCCTCCGGGGGAACCGTCAAGCCCGTATCCCTGCTTTTGATAGTAATTTGTGGAGTCGGCAAGGTCCACTGCAAAAGCATTCAACTGGTTTAAATAAGCCGGTATTTTGCTGTCCCGCAAGTCAAGATCGGCCTTGAGCTGGCCGCCTGTGACCAGAGAAGTAACGTCAGGGTTCAAGTCGCTGCCCTGGGCCGCGCCCGGTTGCATTTCCACGTAAAAATGCATGTTGTTATTCACGTCGGAGTTGGCACTCAGACTGAACGTCTTTACGCCTCCTACAAGAGCGGTACCTCCCAGCATGACCGTCATATTCCCGGAGCTGGCCTTATACGCCGAGACCTTCACGATCTTATTCAGCTCCGACACAATATTGTCCCGCTGGTCCTCAAGATCCAGTGCCCCGGTGTTCCCTCCAATCTTTGCATTTAAATCCGCAATTTGGGCGGTATAGATGTTCACTTGATTGGTAAGTGACTGGCTGTCCGACAACAATTGGCTCCGCTCGCTCTGGAGCGAAGCAGAAGCCGTGTTCAAACGGGAGCTGAGATATCCCGCATCCTGAATAAGAGTTGTACGCTCCGCTTGGTCCTGAGGACTTTGCGCGACATTCTGCCAATCGGTAAAAAATTGGGTTATGGCAGGGGTGATGCCGGTAGTGGACGCCTCATTAAAAATATCCTGAACCTGTGAGATTCCTGTCTGATAATTATTCCAGTAAGAAAGATTTGAATTTTCGGCGTTAAGCTGGGAATTTATAAAAGAATTATACATCCTTTGTACTTCTGTGATCTCGACTCCATTTCCGGCGGCTCCGCTCGTGACTATTGTCCCGCCAGGAATGCTCTCCAGGATTGCTTCCTCCCTGGTATATCCGGGGGTATTCGCGTTGGCGATATTATGCCCCGTAATACTCAGCAGCTGGTTTGTAGTCTGCAGATCGGTCAAACCGATATTGAACAAACCGGAAACAGACATTATGCCTCCAGTGATACCCTCTGACGGGCAGTCACGCCAAAAGTGTTTAGAAAGTTATAAGATGTCTTAATGTAGTAAAGCGATTTTTCAATTAATTTTCCGTTAAGCTTATTGAGTTCCATGATGCTTTGAATAACCGATGTAAACTTCGATGCTATGCCGGTGAGCCGGTCCCTGTAATCATCAGCCGCAACCGCCGCAACCTGGGATATTGTTTTGTTTTTGAAACCAAGCCGATCCAGTATTCTTTCACGGGCTTCTTCACACATCCTTATGTTGGTCGAGACTGCCTCCTTCTCGGAAAGCAACTCTTCAAGCGCTGCAGGATCAAGACTGACAATAACGTCTTTCTCCTTCTGCAAGAGCCCAACAAGTTGAGCACAAAGCGAAAACTCTTTTTCCAGAACATCAATGAGTTCTTCATACAATTGAATCAATGACAGCCTCCTTTAGGATCTTGCCGGCCACCGCTTCACCTTTGATGTTGTAGGTGCCCGAATTTACAGCATTTTTCACATCCTCCACACGGTCCGCCCTTACGTCCGGGAGTTTACTCACTTCCGTCTGGAGTCTGCCTATCTCCTTAGCCTGACCAGAAACCGAAACCTGGTCCTGAGGCAAAATCTCTCCGGCTCGCCCTGTGAGCCCCTTTTCCTTACCCTTGTCAGGTTGCTGCATGCCTGCACCGGCAATTTCAACACTGTCTGTGATCCTCATTTTCATTACCCCCCTTACTTATTGTGTATACATACGTATACACTTACTATATCGGAGGATTTCCCAAAACATTAAATCGCATCGAGCATCAGATGCCGAGCGTAATGCGCAACAAAAAGAATTTATAAACCAGTTAGTTAGCATTTCTTCTCATACTGATCCTTACTGAATCGTTTCCCATATCAACGCTTGACGAGCTTCCCGCGCTATTAGACATTGTGTCTTCGTTCGACCCTTGATGCGCAACGCGCGACGCCATTTTATAACGTGCCAACGCATTGCCCTTGAGGATAAAGTCTGCCACGCCGATCCCTCCTCTTTCAGCCAAGGACTTTGACATTTCCGAAGTTATGACCGGCAAATAGGTCGAAACTGTTTTGTCTTCTCCAAACGACGTATGTTCCATCATAATCCTGAGCATTTCATCCAGAAACACCCTTTCAATCTGTTTCGCGGCGGTCTTTGCATCCTTAGCGGATGCATTTACCATCGGGCTTTGAGCGTTAAGCGTTGAAATCATACTGTTCACATTATCACCAGTTCTGCCTTGAGACTTCCCGCTGCCTTGATTGCCTGCAGTATTGCTACAAGGTCCCTCGGTGTGACACCAAGAGTATTCAATGCCTTGACAAGTTCTCCGATAGTTGAGCCTTTTACCTGCACCAGGGTGGCCTTTTTCTCCTCCACTGTTACCTGTTTCTGAGGGGTAACGACCGTTTGGGCCCCTGCCGGCGCTAAAGGAGGCGGCTGTGACACCTGGTAATCCGTATTAATTTGAATAGTGATCGAACCGTGCGCGAGCGCAACAGGATTGATAGTCACGTTTTCGCCGAAAACGACCGTACCCGTTCTCTCATTTATGATCACCCGTGCAGGCGTGTCTATAGTAACGTTAATCATTTCAACCGTTGAGATAAGGTCAACTACTTTATTGGCAAAGGCATCAGGGACCATTAACGATACCACCGACGGTCCTTCGGCCTTCGCATAATTACCATGAAGCCGCTCATTTATTTTATTGGCAACTCTGGTGGAGGTCACAAAATCCTGCATGTTAAGCAAAATGTCAAGACTATTTTTCCGGTTTAATTGTACAGGGACCTCCCTTTCAACTATTGCGCCATTAGGTACTGTTCCGACATTGGGATGGTTCTTGATCGTCTGCGTGCCGCCGCCTCCAGCTATAAACCCGCCGATTGACACGGGACCCTGCGCAACTGCATAGACATTATTATCAAACCCTTTGAGCTGTGCAGCCAGAAGAGTGCCGCCCTGCAAACTCCTGGCGTCGCCGATTGAGGATACCTGGACATCAACTTTTGAGCCCGGCATAACCATTGTCGGAAGTTTAGCAGTGACGACGACTGCAGCAATATTCTTGGTTTTACCTTTTATATCAGCGGGATTCACATTGATCCCCAACTTGCCAAGCATGTTGGCAAAGGGCTGGAAATAATATGTCCCATCCCTGTCACCTGTTCCGTTAAGGCCCACGACAAGACTGTACCCGACAAGTTCATTCTCCCTTACCCCTGAAAATGTCGCAATGTCCTTGATCCGTTCAGCATAAACAAGAGCAGGCAAAATACCGAGGGCTAAAGGCAAAAGGATAAAAAATATAAACCCTAAACGCCCCGCCTTTCGCCATTCGCCTTTCGCAATGCCTTGCCTTTCACCTTTTGCCATTTGCCTTTCGCCTCCTGCCTTTAGAACGGCCATACTTTGTCCATTATGTTCAGCAGCCAGCCCTGCGACTGCTTGTTGTCAAGTTCGCCTTCTCCCACAATATATATCTTGGCGTCGGCCACCATCTGGGACAGGATAGTGTTTGTAGGCGAGATATCTTCCGGACGGATGATGCCGCGCACAACAATAATTTCCTTGTCATTATTAATTATGGTCTCTTTGCGGGATTCCAGCACAAGGTTCCCGTTGGGCAGCACTTCAACCACCTTCGCGGCAATTGAAGCAGTAATTGTCCCCGTCCTTGCAGTATCGCCTTCACCCTTGAAAGATGTATTTCCGCTTCCCTGAAGCCCTGCTTCAAGATTTTTAATCGGGAATGAATACCCAGCCAATCCTAATGAGTTTGTCATCGTGTCTTTAACATTCGAGGCGCGGCTGCTGTTTGTTGTCGCCTTTTTTTGTGCAGTTGTGGTTTCAGTAATAAGAATGGTAACAAGGTCGTTGACCCTTTTGGCCCGCGAGTCCTCAAAGAGCGATGCCCTGTCGGCCCAAAGAGACCCTTCGCCCCTGTAAGATTCCTTGTCTTTTGTTTCGACGTATTTTGGGGGCATGGGCGCCTCTTTGATCTCTTTTGCTTCCTTTAAGCCGGAGCAACCCAAAAGCAACAAAAGGCTAAAGGTCAAAGGTATAAGGCGCAATGAAAAATAAATTTCTCTTCTGGCTCTCGCCGCCAGTCCTTTCTCTTCTGTTATCGACCCGTTACCCTTTAGCATGTATCTTTCACCTTCTTTCATATTTTCACCTTTACGGTGTCCGCAGATATAAGTATGCCGTTAATCTCTTTTTTGGGAGATGAGCAGATGACCTGTGCGGTCCCTCCTATAGCGGCATCTTTACCAAGGACTCCCTTTGTCGAAACAAGCACGTTTGAGCCTTCAACGAGCACGATAACTTCTTTGCCCTTTTTAATGTTCGATGAGTTAGCGAATTGATCAGACCGCAGTATTACCCCCTGCGCAATATTCGATTTGAGTTTCCTGCCCTTAATCTCGCTGATATCGGTTATAGTCCCGGCCGACAGCCGTGAATTCTTCTGTCTCACGGCATAGACTTCATCTTCGGTAATTATCGTTCCACTTGAAAGAGGTTTTGCAGCGACAAAAACATCTACAAGGACGTCGTATGTCGCTTCCACCCGCACATTGTGGACTGTTTTTCTGTCGTCATAAAGTGCCGCCAGATAGACGATCCTGTTGCGGCCGTTATACCCGTCCATTTGCATGCTGCCGACCGTGTAAAGTTTCCCCTCTTCCAACGCCTCAAGACCTCTTATAATCCTTATCCCGCTGAGCTCAACGTTTTCAGAAACCGAGTGTACAAGCTCGGCCTGCACTGCTTTCTTTATTGTGTCCATAATTTGATTCCTGTCAGCAGCAAAAGAACCGGAAGACAAAAGGCTAAAGGCTAAAGGCAAAAGGAGAAAAAAGCACAAAAAGGCTTTGCCCTTTTGCCCTGCACCCTTAGTCGTATTTTCTCTCTTTGTCATTTACCTTTCACCTTGTATTTTACTGTTTCATCGCTGCGGTGGTTTGCAGCATCTGGTCGGCTGTCTGGACCGCTTTAGAGTTCATGTCAAAAGCCCTCTGGGCCGTGATCAGATTCGCCAACTCGGAGACAACATTCACATTGGAATTTTCAAGATAATCCTGACTGACGTCGCCAAACCCCGGGGAATCCGGATTACCTGTAATGGGATCTCCGGAAGCATCAGTGGCTTGAAATAAATTTTTGCCTATGGCCTGCAGACCTCCGGGGTTGATAAAACGGGCCAGAGTGATCTGTCCTGTCTGGGTCGGCGCCGTCTGTCCGGCTGTGAGGATATTGACAACGCCATCAAAGCTGACTGTCACTTTTGTAGCCGTTGTCGGGATTGTGACCGCAGGGTAGAGAAGGTACCCGTCAGGAGTGACAACATTGCCGTCTTTATCAAGGCTGAAATTACCGGCCTTTGTATATGAAGTCGTCCCGTCAGGCATTGTAACCTGGAAAAATCCGTCACCATTAATCGCGATATCAAGATCATTTCCAGTATTGACAAGATCTCCCTGTGTAAAAATCCTTTGTACCGCCGTAGGTTTTACACCGAGACCGACCTGAATTCCCGAGGGCACCTGCATCCCTGTTTCAGTAGGTGCGCCCGGAGCCCGCAACGTTTGATACAGCAGGTCCTCAAACTCCGCCCTGCTTGCCTTATAACCCGTAGTATTAACATTAGCAATGTTGTTGGATATGACATCGATCATCATCTGCTGTGCCGACATCCCCGATGCAGCAGTAAAAAGCGCTCTGATCATTAAGACCCTCCCTTTAAACCGTTACTTGTTACTTTTTTTATACTCTTGCAATTTCTGTGACAGTCTTCTCTGCCAGAGTGTCGAAATTCTTTATAACCGTCTGTGCCGCTTCAAAGTTCCTCGAAGCGTTTATTATTCCAACCATTTCCTTTATTGGATTCACATTGGACATCTCCAGGCTTCCCTGATGTATCTTGGCATCCGACGCGCCGGTCTCGGTGCCTGAAAGCATGGAACTGCCGATATGCTGTATTGAAGCGGGATCAAGCTTTACAAG
Organism: Nitrospirota bacterium; assembly: GCA_015233365.1. GTDB lineage: Bacteria > Nitrospirota > Thermodesulfovibrionia > Thermodesulfovibrionales > Dissulfurispiraceae > JADFXI01. Next base: position 92,776 of record JADFXU010000001.1, read on the forward strand.
TTTAAGCTTGCCTGCCTCATTTCCGTCGGCAAAAATCGTACCGTCTCCTGTAATCTGAATTGTAGAGCCTGTAATGTATATCGGCTTGTTCGATGTGTTCAAAATCTGCTGTCCGGATGCATCTACCAGAAAACTCTCTTTACTGAGGCTGAAACTGCCGTTTCTTGTGTAATAGGTTTTATCTTTGCTCTGCACCGCAAAGTAGCCATCCCCCACTAAGGCAAGATCGAGCGGATTTCGTGTCTCCCTGACCTCGCCTTGCGTTGTGTCCATTGAATATTGGCCGTAGGAAGTCATGGCACTCGAATCTGGATATATGGCGTTCGGCTGACTTGTCTTTCCCTCAAGAAGAGGATAAAGCCGGGCGGAAAACGATGTCCGTTTATAACCGGTAGTATTAGCATTCGCCAGGTTATTGGCCACGTTGTCCAATTCCTGGTCCCTCAGCATCGCTCCGGTCATTGCAACGTAAATACCTTTATACATAACCGCATCTCCTCAAAAAGTCATTACTGAGTAGAGTAAAGCAATATCGATGCCAGAAACCGTAAACAGTTTACAGTTTGCAGTTCACCGTTGACAGTGAACGGAGAACAGCGACCAGATAACAATTTGTTGAGCTATAACGCGATTTTGGGCGGGAAAATTTTACCTGCGACGGGAAAATTATGCCTCGATGTCAATACCTTTGCTTTTCTTTTCGGAGGACTTGGGCGGCTCGTTTTCTTCCTCTTCCTCTTTCTCGCTGCGCTTCTTAACTTTCTTTACTACACGCGTCTTGGGAAAAACATACCCCGAGCCGATGCCTCTCAACCCCGTAATCCTGTACAAGTCTGTGATGATATCATAATCTGCCATATATTAATTATCGCATAAAACGAAAAAAACTTTAAGTAGTAAGTAGTTAACGGAAAATACAGGCAGTAAGCAGCCGGTGGCTGCTTGTTAATTATTCCAGCAGACGATCTCTTTGCTCATTAAAGCAGTGCTTCAGTCTTTCCTGCAGGGTACGAAACTGTGTTTCTGTAAGTCCAAGCTGCTCGAAACCAATTTTGGAAAAATCTATTGTGGCGCCGACCCCGATTCCCATATGCAGACACATTGCGTCAGCCACCTGGACTATCTGGCACAACGTCTCGTACCCGCTGTCTTCAAAGGCAGGATACTGTTCAGCATGATGATATTCGATTACCGCCTCGAGGTTTCCCGGAAGCTTCCATTTCCTCGCAATAAGTGCGCCGACATTGCAGTGGTTGAATCCCAGAATTTCATCCTCGGCAGCAATGGAGGAAATGTTCTCCTGATTCATCTTATCAATAACAGTTCTGTACTCCTCGGACAGACTGTTGTTGATTACAATTTTTCCCATGTCATGTATAAGCCCGCCGATAAGGGCCTCTTCCGGTATCATCATTTCAGTTTGGGCCGCCAGGAGAGACGAAGCGATAGACACGCCCAGACTGTGTTCCCAGTGCTGCTCCTCGAATATTCCGAATTTCCTGTGAAGATCTTTCAGGGAGGCGGCTGTTACCAGAGACCTCATCGCATTAAAGCCGATAAGAATTACAGCTGTGGAAATAGTATCAATACCCCTGCCTCTGCCATAATAGGGTGAATTGGCTATTCTTAAAATACGAGTCGAAAATGCCTCGTCCTGGGAAATGATTTCTTCGAGCTGACTGACAGACGTATAATCGTTGGAGACAAGCCCCAGAACTTTTGATGCTACAGGAGGAAGACTCGGGACATCGACGGTCTCCAGAATAATTCGTTCCAGCACATCTTCTTTCATACCTCTCCTTAAAACGTAAATAGGTATACGGGTCTATGGGTAAATGAGTGAAAGCTTGAGAAGAATGGATTTACTCATACACTATTTATTATTTCTCCGGCAATTTCTTCAATCGGCAACACTTTATCAGCGATTCCCGCGTCCACTACAGCCTTGGGCATACCATATACTACACAAGTTTCCTCATCCTGTGCAAATACACGTCCTCCCGTTTTTTTCAGGTTGATCAGTCCCCTGAGACCGTCATTCCCCATTCCTGTCAGAATTATTCCCAGCGCCCTGCCGGGGAAATATTCCGCAACCGATGACATCAGCGCGTCAACGGAAGGCCTGTATATAAATTCCTCTTTATTCTCGGAGATGCTGACGATTGTCTCTATGCCCCTAACCCGCATTACACGCATATGGCCGCGGCCCGGCGCAATGAGGGCCACGCCCGGTTTCAGAGACTCCCCTTCCACCGCCTCCCTTACCTCTATCTGGCTCAACTGATTCAGCCTTTCAGCGAAAGGGCCGGTAAAATTAGGCGGCATATGCTGGGCTACAACAATAGGAACAGGAAAGTCCTTCGGCAGTCTCGGTATGATCTCCTGCAAAGCCTTCGGTCCACCCGTCGAGGTACCGACGGAAACAATCCCGATTCTGCGCTCGCCTATGTGCCTGGCAGCGAAATCCCTGGAAATCTCAGCCGGTTTAGGGGCTGCCGGACGGTAGGCCGGCCTTGAGAGCCTTTTGACAATCCCTTTTCTCCCTATATGCTTTATTTTTTCGATCAATATCTCTTTGATTTTCACAATATTGACCGAGAGTTCAGAGAGGTTCTTTGGGATAAAATCAACAGCGCCCAGATCTAGGGCATCTAATGTGACCTTTGCGCCCTCCGTCGTAATCGAACTTACCATGATTACCGGCAACGGATTTGTTGCCATGATGTGCTTCAACGCCGCTATCCCGTCCATTCTCGGCATTTCAACATCCATAGTGACAACATCCGGTTTAAGGCTCGCTATCTTTTCAATAGCCTCAATCCCGTCTCTTGCCGTACCGATAATTTTGATCTCAGGATCAGAGGAAAGCATAGCGGACAAGGCATTCCTCATGAACGCCGAATCATCAACAATAAGTATCTTTACCATAAAAAACCTCGGTTAATGAGCAAGTGAATTAATGGGTAAGTGAGTAAAGGTATAAAGTTGCCCATATACTCATTTACTCATATACGCATTTACTGTCTTTTAGAATCCAAAATCTTTCAGCAGATCGTTTACGTCCTCCTGTGAAACTTTCTCCGGACTTGCGGGAACCGTCTGCAGTCCCGGTTCAATCTTGACCCCGAAAGTTGCTACGAGTTTTACCAGCTCTACTTCGATATCACCCACAAGTTTTATGACCTTCTTGATGGTCTGCCCTGTAAGGTCCTGGAAAGACTGGGTCGTCAGGATTTCGGTCAGATCATCCTCCATGCTTGACTTGAATGTCTTTATATATTGAACCGATTCTTCAGGCCCCTGCAGATTTCTTATATGTCCGGCAAGCTCGTCCATGGACAATATATATTTCTCGACTATCCCCATAGTTCTGTTCGCAGCATCTTCCGTCTTCTCAATAACAAACTGCAACTGATCAACGGCATTGGGCATCTCGGTAACAGCCATATCCTTGAGTTTCGGATCAAGCGCTTCCTTAAAACTCCGTACCGTATCATGGAGTTTGCGCGTCACCTTGCCAACCTCCCGAAACAGCTCATTCTGCCCTTTCTTCATTATGCTCTGGATTGCGCTGTCGGCTTTTTCATAGTCCTCGACTGAAATTGCATTCATGAAGCCGACCATTTCATCGAAAAGAGTATAACGAGGGTCGTCAGAGTCTATTCCGCGCTGCTCAAAGAAGTTTTTCGCGTCAGGAGCCTCCCTGGCCTGATTTTCTCTTCCCGCCGGCCCCTCAATCTTCATGGTCGTCTCAACCGGCTCAACCTGATTGCCGTTATCCTTAACTTCAAACATTTCGTCTTCAAATATGCTCATGTCTTCCACAGGTATCAGTTTCCTGGTATCCAGCAGGACGAGCAATTTCTCTCCGACCCTGGCAACGCCGGATACAATATCAGGAGTGTTAAAATCTGCCGGCGATTCTATTGAGGAATCATCTATGGTAATTACACCCGTTATCGCATCGATAAGCACACCGAACGTAATACGGCCGCTCGTAACAACAATAACCTTCTCTCCGGGAGAATCCACATTGAGGCCGACAAGTTTCTTAAGGTTTACTACAGGGATAATCCTTCCCCTGAGATTAGTGATCCCCTCTATATAATGAGGGACCTGCGGCAGCTTGGTAAGGTGCGGCAGGTTAACAATCTCCTGTACTTTAAGTATAGGTATGGTGTACTCATTATTGTTCATGGTAAAACCTATATACTGCATATGTCCTCCTCTACTACGCTATACACTGGACGCGGTTTTATTAGAAAAAATGCTGCGCGAAAAAACTGCAAGGTCAAGAATAAGCACTACCCTGCCGTCACCTGTAATTGTGGCGCCCAATATGCCGCATTCTTCCGATTCTATTCCATTAATTGTCTTAATCACAATTTCTTCCTGTCCGAGCAATTCATCAACAGCAATACAGAACCGCCTGTCTCCAACGATCGCCACCAGCACATATGTATGATCTTTGGACTCGTTTTTTCTGTTCTGCACCGAGAGGACATCAGCCATATCGAACATCGGGATGACCCTGCCCCTTATAGTCAGGACCTTCTGTCCGGTTATATCCTTGACATCACTCTTCCTGATCCTGAGTGTTTCCTCTATCATGGATTGAGGAACAGCGTAAAATTCACTGCCGACCCTGACCATCATGGCCTGCAATATCGCAAGTGTCAGCGGCAAACTTATCTTAAAGGTGGTCCCGACGTCCTTTTTGGTAATGACTTCAACATAGCCGTTAAGTTTCCCCACATTGGTTTTCACGACATCCATTCCTACCCCGCGTCCGCTCAGTTCGGTAGAAACCTCTTTTGTAGAAAACCCGGGCAGGAAGATAAGATTGATAGCCGCATCGTCAGACATTTTCTGCGACTCTTCTTCGGATATCAGCCCTTTTGCGAACGCCTTTTTCTTTACAGCATTAACATCAATACCCTTGCCGTCATCCGACACTTCAATGACAATCTGTGTTCCCCTCTGATAAGCGCTGAGGATGATTCTCCCTTTTCTGGGCTTGCCTTTCAGTTCTCTTTCGTCGGAGAACTCGACCGCATGGTCTATGGAATTCCTGATAATATGTACCAGGGGGTCTCCAATATTCTCTATAACAGTTTTATCGACCTCCGTATCCTCACCAAACATCTCCAAATCTATGTCCTTACCCAGTGCCCTGGACATATCTCTTACCATCCTCGGGAACTTGCCGAAGACCTTCTGAATGGGCTGCATTCTTATTTTCATAACTGCGAGTTGGAGGTCGGAAGTCACTCTGTCCAGAAAACCCGTCGTTTCGACAAGGCCTTCCACATAGGGGTCGTCGGAATAATTTATATCGAGCTTGGTCGCCAGATTAAGGAGCCTGTTCCGGGCGAGGACTATCTCTCCGGCCAGGTCCATCACTTTATCTATTCTCGAGACGTCAACCCTCAGATGAGAGACAACTTCTCTTTCCTTCGCCATTTCCTCAACAGAAGGTGAAGGTGGAGGTGGAGGTGAAGGCTTTTCTTCTTTCTTTCCTGCTTTATCTTCTTGCTCTACCTCTACCCTTACCTCTACCTGCTCTTTTACTTCTGTCTCTGTCTCTGCCTCTGCCTTTACCTCTACCTGCTCTTTTACCTCTGTCTTTTCTTTTTCCGGTTGTGCTTTTTCAGAAGCCTCGTCCAGTTCGGTAAGAAGCGGCGAAATGTCCTCTTCGATGCTGTCTTTCAACTTTATATGGAAAATAAGAAGCCGTAATGTATCGACACTCTTAAGGATGACATCCATTAATTCTCTCGAAAGGGCAATCTCCGCATCGCGGACCTTCTTCATGATGCTTTCGCACCTGTGGGCGACGTCGACTATAGGCTGAAATCCGAGGAAACCCGCAGCTCCCTTGAGAGTATGCATGCCGCGAAATATCTCATTGAGCATTTCTTTATCGTATCCCTTTGCTTCCAACTCCACAAACATGGGATCGATCCTCTCAAGCGTTTCCGAAGCCTCGGTAACGAACTCGTCTATTATTTCTTCCATTTCGTCAGCCATTACTATCCTCCGGCTTTCAAAGATTTCTTCTTATCGGCGATTTTTTCGAGTTTCTCCTTAAGTATCTCTGCTGTAAACGGCTTGACGATATAGTTGTCCACTCCCGCTTTGATGGCCTCTATCACTTTCTCTTTTTCAGCCTCCGCAGTCACCATGAGAAAAGGAATGCTTTTCAAAGGATCTGCCTCCTTCCGGACATTCCTGAGCAGTTCAATCCCCTCCATGTTGGGCATATTCCAATCCGAAATTACCAATCCGTAATTGCCGCCTTTCAGCCGCTGCAATGCCTGAGTTCCGTCTTCAGCCTCATCTATGTTTTCAAAGCCGAGCTGTTTAAGAAGATTCTTAACTATTCTTCTCATGGTCGGGAAATCATCCACAACAAGTACTTTGATAGTAAGATTAAACATTACTCCCCACCTCCGCTAAGAATGTTTTTAAAAATACGTTTTATACTTTCATTAATTTTTTCAGCGTTGGTGGGCTTGACCAAATAGTCATCAACGCCGGCATCGAAAGCCTTTTTCCTTTCGTCCTCGTCGGCTTCTGTCGTAACCATGATAATCGGCATGTCTTTCAGATTGATGTCCGACCTGAGCGTCTTCGTCAGTTCAATGCCGTCCATATAAGGCATGTTCATGTCGGTAACAACAAGGTTGATATTGTCGGTCCCGAGTTTTTCAAGTGCATCAAGGCCGTTTTCCGCGGTAGCCACCTCGTATCCTTTGCTCTTAAGATACAAGCTGAGCAGCTTCCTGGTTGTCTTATCGTCGTCAACAATCAACAGCTTCATATTCAGCCCCCCAAAAAAAGACCGTAATGCGTAATCCACGACGCATGATCAGTAACACCACTAAAAGGCCGTGATCCGTGATGCGTAACACGTCACAGCCTTTACACTTTTTGATATATAATCACTTTATTTATCACCACAGGCCGGAAAGCCCTCGTAACATTATGGAGGCTTTCAGATGTGCCGACAAAGAGATAACCCCCGGGCCTGAGCGCATCATACAAATGTGATACTACTTTTTGCTTGGCCTTATCGTCAAAATAAATAAGTACATTCCGGCAGAAAATTATATCAACCCCGCGTATCATCCTGACATCTCTTTCTTCTATCAGGTTTACCTTGGAAAATCTTACCAGGGATTTGACGGCCGGCGATAAAGTATATTGCTGGTTTGAGTCTGTAAAATATTTCTTCAAATAAGTCGCCGGGATATTCCGGATGGCATAGGAACCATAAATTCCTGCACGCGCAGATGCCAGCACCGATTCGCTGATATCGGAAGCGTATATCTCCTTTTTGAATCCGCTGAGTTCGGGTTTCTCGAGAAGGACCATGGATAAAGTGTATGGTTCCTCTCCCGTAGAAGACGCAGCAGACCATATTTTGATGTCCTTGCGGCCCGAATTCGTATTTTCGGCAGAGATCCGGCCCAATAATTCGCCGCCGAATACATCAAATTGCTGCGGCTCGCGGAAGAAAAAAGTCTCATTCGTAGTAATTAAATCAAAGAGGCACTGAAGTTCCCGGCGGTCGGAATCATACTTGAGATTATACAGGTAATCTTCATAGCCCTTCAGATTCTTTTCCTGTACTCTCCTGCCGAGTCTGTTTTCAAGGAAATATTTCTTATTGTCCGGAATGAAAATACCGCTCTTTTCGTAAATAAAGTCCCTGAACTGTTTAAATCCCTCATCATTCATCGAGATGGTCATAGAGAATTGAGAGCCTCCCTGATTTTCTCCTGAACATCCATGTTATGATGGTCCTCATGCCGGGAGAGGGCCTCATAAGCTTCCCGTCCACCAAGTTCAACAATGGCATCGATGGCAGACATGACCACAGGAATAAACTCGTCAAGAAGCAGCGGCGCTATTTGGTCGATTGCAGTCTCTCTCTCGCAGGAGAAGGCGACGGTCTTGACCGCATAAAAGCGGACCCATGGGTCGTCGTCCCGAAGAGAATCGAAAAGTTTCGGCGAGCAGCAATGCGCCTCTCCAAGACCGACTACCGCGGCTTTCCGTACATCCGCATCACTGTCTCCCAAAAACCGGGAAAGCCACAAAGTTGCCTGTTCGGTCGCCGTCCGGCCCAGGCCGTTTATAGCGGCAATTTTCACTTTCTTCTCCGGGTCTTCGCTCAGTTTGCACAGAATAACTTCGTCCGTTACTGTTTTGGCTATTATCTCGCGGACCTGGGTGCTGTACAGAGTAACATCAGAAAGGAATCTTTCGGCATCTATCTGGATCAGCGATCCGACAATTCTTTCAAGCACGTCATAATACTTCTCTATATCCATGAGTTCCAGGAGCGGTTTATATGCTTCTTTTGATCGTATGGCCCCGAGGGCCTCAATTGCCAGCCGCCTTACATGAGCATCGACATCGCGCTGAGATGTCTCAAGAAGCGGGTCTATAGACTCGGAAGCTCCTATGGCGCCAAGCGCCTGGGTCGAAGCACGTCTCAAATCCCTCCTCGCGTCATTCAAATATCCGATAAGCCGGGGGACTGCTTTTGCGCTCTTTATTTCGCCCAGGATTTCTATGGCAAAGGACATCCCCCGGTACTTCATGCCTGAAGACTCCAGCAATTCCAGGAGTTCATTTTCGGAATCAATGGCCTTGAGGGTCGCTTTCAACTTTGATATTCTTTCTTCATTGTCCGGCAATGACGGATCGAGAGCGCCTGCGAGGTCAACAATCAGGTCAACAGCTTCCACGCAATTCAGGGCCTCTATCCCTTTGAGGGCCACCTCCTTGTCTTCCCATTCCCCAACTTTGAGCATAGCAAGCAGGTAGTCCGAGACATTTGACATGTCGGGGGTAATGCCTATTTTGATGAGGCTCTTTATTACGGTATTCCTTTCTTCATCCGGAGCGTGCTGCAGATAAGCGGCAAGCCGGTCAGCCGCCTTATCCGAGCGGAGTTTGCCGAGCGTCTCGATAGCCTCATGCCGGACAACTTCCGAAGGGAGTTCAAGCAACGAGGCTATCCGCTCCACGGCACTGTCATCTTTTAGTTCTCCAAGCGCCTCCAGTACGGAAAAGCAGACCCATTCCTCATCGTCCAGGGCATCAATCAGTTCCGGAACAGCCTGCTTATATCCGAGCAGGCCGAGGGCCCTTGCCGCAGCAGCCCGTACATTACTGTTGCCGTCCCTGAGCAGCGGGACGATAAACGCCGGAGCAATGCTTTCATTTATATCGGCCAGGAGATCAATAGCGAACTTTCTCACGTCATCATCTTTGTCTTTAAGAAGCGGATAAAGAAACGGCACAGATACTCTCCCCAGTTTCGTAAGTATGATCAGGGCAGTGTTTCTAAGATAGGTATTTTCCCGCAAGAGAGGCAATACCATGTAAGCGGTCACCTCTCCGCCGATGGCGATGAGAGACCTCATAGCGGCATCCTGCACACCGACATTCTCATCGCTGAGCGCCTTTATCAGCGGATAGACCGCCCTCTCGTCACCGGCTGCCAGTTCTTCAATTATCCGCTTTCTGACGGAAGGATTTTTATCCTTAAGTTTCTGAATCAACTTTTTGATGTTCTTTGCCACGTGATCAGCCTCCGAATGAACCTCCAGGCAGCTAGCTGTGGGGTATCATACGTTTTTTTACGATAAAACGCCAAACGCACCACATTATATCGAACGTTATAGCATATATAATCTACATCAGACTATTCAAGAGCAAAAAAAAACCGGGGGTACTCCACGCTGAACATTCGACGCCTGACCGACAGTAGGCGACTTAAGCGCGCGTTTTATTTGAATTCTTCCATAACAGACCTCAGCTTCAAAAGGGCCTTGCCGTGGAGCTGGCAAACTCTCGATTCGCTGATATCCAGGACTTTCCCTATTTCCTTCATGGTGAGTTCTTCATAATAATATAGTGTCAGCACAAGCCTTTCTTTTTCCGGCAGCGCATCAATGGCGCTGCCGAGGACTGTTCGTAATTCTTTCAGATTGAGCTCATCGAGAATACTTTTGCCTTCTTTATCTGAAATGCACTCCAGTATGTCCAGTGATTCACCTTCATTGTTAGTCATTCCAAGGTCTTCCAGATTCATCATATGCATGGTGTTGGCAGTAGATAATGTTTTGTAAAGCTCCTCAAGGGGTATATTCAGCTTTTCAGCAACTTCCTCGTCACTGGCACTGCGATTAAGCTCCTTCTCCAGTAATGAGTAGGTCTGTCTCGCCTCATCCAGCTTTTTTCTGGCATCCTTGGACACCCACTGCATGGAACGAATTTCATCAATAATGGCGCCCCGTATCCTGAAATCCGCAAAAGTGCTCAAACTCGCATTCAAAGAGGGATTATATCGTTCTATTGCCTCCAGAAGACCTATTATTCCCGCGGATACAAGGTCTTCGATACTCAATTCAGGCGGAAGATAAAAACCATACCTGGAAGCATAGTATTTCACTCTCGGCAGGAATTTATCGACTATTTGTTCTTTCTCTATCTCGGATATTTTTCCCATGAATTTAAATTCACTGCTTTTTATTTTACCCTGAGCGCCTTCCTCAAAAAGAATTGTATGTTCCCCTTAACATCACTGATCGGATTTTCGATCAGCCTTTTCCCAATTACGGCAAGTTTCTTTGAAAATGCACTGTTCGGGTACATGGCAATATAGCCTTTCTGGGCAATAATTGCATCTTTTACATGCTGCTCATATGGCAGGTAGCCGATGTAGTCCACAGAGAGTTTCAGGAATTTGTCCGCCACGATCGCCAGCTTTCTGAACGTGTCAAACGCCTCCTTTTCAGAACGCGCAGTGTTGACAAGTACCCTGAAGTTCTTTTCTCCAAAATCCCTTGACAGCACCTTTATGAGGGCATAAGCGTCCGCCAGCGACGTAGGCTCCGGAGTGACTATCACAACTGTCTCCTGGGCCGCGCTGCAGAAAAAAAGCACATTATCCGCTATTCCGGCTCCTGTGTCGATCAGAAAGATATCAAATGGCATATCGAAGTTGTCAAGTTCGGCTACAAGTTTCAGGCGGCTGCTGTCTGAAAGTTCCGTCAACTCCCTGACGCCTGAACTTGCAGGCAGAATCATTATGCCCAAGGGACCGTTCACAATAATTTCTTTTATTGTCTTCTCACCTTTCAGCACGTGTTTCAGATTGAATTTAGGCGCTATGCCGAACAGCACATCTATGTTGCTCAAGCCAAGATCGGCGTCAAGAATAAGCACCCTTTTATTCAGGCTGGCATAAAACAAGGCAAGGTTTGCAACGAAATTAGTTTTTCCGACCCCGCCTTTTCCACTCGAAACAGCTATGATACGTGGTCCTGGGTTCGTCATTATATCCCTCCAACAATCAGGCCGGCAAGAAAGTCCGAGGTCGGGACCCTTATGTCGTCCGGCACACCTGGCCCGGTAGTAATAAATGAAAGCGGCCTGCTTGTAAGCATTGAAATGTTATAAAGGCCCCCGTAATGAGTGGCCATATCGAGTTTTGTAAATCCGATTGAGTCGATCATATCGACATTGCATTTCTGCCAGGATTTAAGGGCCGAAGGCACACTCATCGATGAATCTATAAGGAAGCATTTTTTGACGGGGAACCCGGAAGGAAATATATCGTGTATATCCTCCAAAATATCACTGAATTGGGCCCCGGGGGTGTCGATGAGCAGCGCCCCCTTCTTCATCTCCTTATATAATATTTTCGGCAAATCACTTATTCTTTTCACGACCCTCAACGGGCATCTCAGTTGCTGCGAAAGCTCTTTCATGTTCGCAACAGAGCCGATCCTGTCGGCGTCCAGCGAAATAAGGTTAAAAGGCTTTCTTTTCGACGCAAAGAGATGAGCAACTTTTGAAAAAGTCGTGGTTTTGCCTACGCCGGGAGGTCCCAGAAATATCAGCCCGCTTTCTTCAGCAGGCAAAAGCCCCTGTACTTTGATATCACCCTTTATGCTGTTCTTCAGGCTGTCAAGTGTTTCCTGGGACCTTTCCAGCAAAATGATTGCAAACTGGGTATCGACCCCCTGCCTTACAAGCAGGTTAAAAAGTCCCTTCTTGTCCTTTCCAATTCTGAGAGCAGGCACAATCGGCCGCAGGGTCTCTTTCAGATAGCAGACCTCTTCTCTGAGTCCTTTTATCTCCTTCAAAAGGTCCCCCATATCAGAAGAAGGGGCCGCTTCAGGAGCCTCAGGGGAAACACCGTCATTCTCATCCAGGGCAACGGTAACTTCCACGGCCTCTTTATTAAGCATTCCAAACGGACCGCTTTTTACCGATTTGCTGGACAATATTATTGCGTCCGAACCAAGTTCTCTTTTTACAGTCTCTAACGCCTCTTTAAAACTCCGCCCGACAAATTTCTTGATCCTCATCGCACCCCCTTTATTCCATCTTCAGCGTGCCAATAGAATATACCTGTGTATTAGGCGTAATCTCTCCATGTGATATAATCATAATACTGCCCGAAATCCTTTCAGCGAGTTTCTTCAGAAATCTCCTGATCGAGGGGGAACAAAGCACGACCGGCTGATAACCCTTGCGCACACCGTCCTCATAATTTCGTTTAAGGTTTTCGCTGATCTTGTCGGAGGTCGCCGGATCAAGAGCAAGATAAGAACCTTGCGGAGTGCTCTGGACAGCCTCAATTATCTGCCGCTCGACTTTCGGATCAACCAAAATAACCGATATCGAACCATCGGTCCCCTGCAATTGCTTTGTGATGCTCCGCGCGAGCGCCTGCCTGACATACTCGGTCAACACGTCAGGGTCCTTGGCGACCGCCGCATAATCCGAAAGTGTTTCAAGTATTGTTTGAAGGTCCCTTACGGAAATTCTTTCTCTCATGAGATTTTGGAGCACTTTCTGAACAGCGCTTAAGCTCAGCAGGCCGGGGACAAGGTCCTCCACCACTTTGGGCTGGGTCTTGGCAAGATTATCAAGGAGCTTCTGCACGTCCTGTTTGCCCAACAATTCATTAGAATAATTCTTGATTAATTCGGTGAGGTGCGTCGCAATGACCGAAGGGACATCAACGACCGTATAACCGGCGAGCTGCGCTTCCTCCATGACCCTTTCATCAATCCAGATCGCATTTAAGCCAAAAGCCGGGTCCTTTGCAGCTATGCCTTCAATCTTTGCCGTTTCCGTACCCGGTGCAATAGCAAGATACTTATTAAGCATTACCTCTGCCGAAGCAATCTCAACTCCTTTTATGAGTATTGAGTAAGCGTGAGGTTTCAACGACAGGTTATCTTTTATATGGACCGGCGGAACGATGAAACCCATGTCCGTAACCATTTGTCTTCTGATTGCTTTTATCCTGTTCAAAAGAGGGCCGCCTTCCTCGACCAGCGGTATGAGCCCGTAGCCGATGTCCAGGGATAGCGGATCAATGGGCAGCAATGATTCCAGTGTTTCAGGCGCTTTTGCCTCTTCGGCCGCAGGCGCCGCCGCCTCTTTCTTAGCCGGGGCTTGCTTATTCAGAAAATATGCCGCTGCCCCGGTAACAGTCGCCAGCATCAGAAACGGTATATGGGGCAACCCGGGAATCAGTCCGAAAAAGCCCAGTATCCCGGCTGTAGTGCCCAGCACTTTGGCGTTCGTAAAAAGCTGTTTGACAACGTCGCTGCCGAGATTGGCTTCAGAAGCGGCCCTTGTGACAATAATACCCGCAGCGGTTGAGGTCACCAGTGCGGGGATCTGCGCAACCAGCCCTTCTCCTATGGTCAGTATCGTGTAAGTTTGCGCGGCTTCAGCCATAGGCATGCCTTTCTGGACGACCCCTATGACAAACCCTCCAACAATATTGATTGCCATGATAATGATGGCGGCAACTGCATCTCCCCTCACAAACTTGCTCGCACCGTCCATGGCCCCGTAGAAATCCGCCTCCCTGCTTATGTCCTGCCTTCTCTTCCGCGCTGTTTTATCATCTATGAGACCGGCGTTCAGGTCGGCATCTATACTCATTTGCTTGCCCGGCATCGCATCGAGAGTAAAGCGTGCGGAGACCTCTGCAATCCTGCCGGCGCCCTTAGTAATGACTATGAAGTTTATGATTATCAATATGAAGAAAATAACAAAGCCTACAACAAAATTACCGCCAACCACAAACGCCCCGAAAGCCTTGATGACCATTCCCGCAGCCTCGATCCCGGAATCGCCCCTTGTGAGGATAAGCCTCGTAGAGGCAATGTTCAAAGAGAGCCTCAGCAGCGTCGCTACAAGCAGAATAGAAGGGAAGACCGAAAAATCAAGGGGTCTCTCCGTATATGCCGCCACAAGCAGTACAACTATGGACAGTGTTATGCTGAACGTCAAAAAGAGGTCGAGCATAAGAGACGGCACGGGAATAATCATCAACCCGAGAACCAGAACAATGCCGACTGCCAGCATAATGTCGCTCTGTCTTAACAGTCTTTCAAACATAAAGCACGCTCATCCGACTTTCCCTTTTAGCTTATATACGTTTGCGAGTATTGCAGCCAATGCCTTATAAAAGACCTCCGGAATTTCCTGGTTAATATCAAGCTTGTATAGAGACCTGGCGAGCAATTTATCTTCAAACACAGGCACTCCATGTGTTTTTGCTATCTCCTTTATCTTCTCCGCGATGATGTTTGCCCCTTTGGCTGTTACAGCCGGGGCGCCCATGCTGGCCGAATCGTACTTAAGAGCAACGGCATAATGGGTAGGGTTGGTAATCACTACATCAGCCTTTGGTACTTCCTGCATCATCCTTTTCCGTGCCATCTCTCTCTGCAGGCTCCTTATCCTTGCCTTGATCCTGGGATCGCCCTCCATTTCCTTGTGTTCTTCTTTAACTTCCTGTTTCGTCATTCTCAGGTCGCGCAAGAATTTCCACCGCTGGTATGCGTAGTCTGCAACAGCAAAGATAGAGAGGACTATAACGGAAGTCAGAACAAGTTTTTTTACCTGCACATATGCAAATTGCGCAATACTCGAGATGTCCATGTCAATAAGAAGCGGAACAGTCACCGTCTCTTTTTTTAAAAGGTTATAGAGGACAAGGCCGAGGATCATTACTTTGAATATGCCTTTTGCCGCCTCAAAAAAAATATTAAGGCTGAAAAACTTCTTAATCCCCTTGAGCGGGTTGATTCGGGAGATATCGGGCGTCATAGGCTGGGTTGTTATTAAAAAACCGGTTTGCAGAAAGCCCACAGTCATGACCGCTACGAGTAATGTCGCGAAGAATGGAGTCATCATGAACAAGGTTTTGATAGCATCGGTCCTGAATACTGTTACAAAAGAGGCATCAGTCAGCGAGACCTCAAAACCCCTTTTCAGCGCCATTTTCAAGTAGGAGGTAAGCATCGTGAACATAAAACCTCCGAAAGAAAGATACAAAAATACCACCCAGACCGGCATGATGCCGACAATCTCCCGGCTTTGGGGAATTTGGCCCTGTTCACGCGCCTTTTCACGTCTTCGGCCCGTCGCCTGTTCTGTTTTTTCCTGCTCTTCAGCCATATACTACCTCGTCGCCATTTTCATCTTGTTATAACCATTATGGTGTCTTTAACGTTTATGAATGCTTTTGAAATAACCATAATACTCACCGGAATTGACAAAATAATGAATATAATGCCCAGAGTTATGAGCAAAGGGAAACTTATGAAAAAAATGTTGGCTTGCGGAATAGTTTTTGAAAGAAATCCCATCCCCAGATTTACCAGCAACTGCACCATCAACACCGGCGCCGCTATTTTAAATGCAATAGGGAAAAAAAACGCATTAAGTTTCATAACAGAACTGAACACGCCGGTATAGTGCAGGCTGGTGATATCGAAACTGCGCACTATACCCTCAATAAGATAAAAATGCACGTCGAACACAAAGAACAACACCATAGACAGCATTGTGTAAAATAGACTTAACGGGCTCAGCGTCTCGCCGAACGCCGGATTGAAGACTGCTGCCATTGTCAAACCCATGGCCAGGCTTATCCATTGGGCGGACATCTCAATAGCGCCAAGGATTATTCGTGTGGTCAATCCCATGGCGGAGCCCACAAAAAAAGCCTCGAAAAGCGCCCTTGCCGGATCAGAGAAATCAACCTTGACTATAGGAAGGAGCATCAGCGTAAGGGCTATGGAAAGGGCCGCCCTTATCATTACAGGTGTTTGCCGCGCTCCGATAAAGGGGATAAAAGACAGCATTACCGCTATCCTGATGAATATGGGAATGAATTTATCCGCATAAATATTTATTAAGTTATATATTTCCATATTGCTTGCCTATACCTTTGCCTTTACCTGTTTCATTTCACATATAACGGAAGATTTTCGAAAATGCTTCTTGTAAAACCGAGCATTACCTTTACCATCCAGGGCAGCGCAACAAGCAACGTGATAAAGACCGCAATGATTTTTGGAACAAAGGTTATAGTCATCTCCTGGATTTGTGTAATCGACTGAAAAATGCTTATCATCAATCCGATGATAAGACTTACCAATAACACGGGACCGCCTACAAGCAAAATAGTTTCAAATGCCTGTCTCGAAACCTGGGTTAACAGTTCAATGGTCATCTGAACCCCTTTATAAGAGAGCCGATCAGCAGCTCCCATCCATCGACCATTACAAACAGCAGCAATTTAAAGGGCATGGAAACCATAACAGGAGGCAGCATCATCATACCCATTGAGAGCAATACGCTCGCAACAACCATATCGATAACAAGAAACGGAAGGTAAATAAGAAACCCGATCTCGAACGCCCTTTTGACCTCACCTATGGCAAAGGCAGGAATAACCACCCGCATAGACAAATCCATCGGTTTTGCAGGTCTTTCAGATTTGGACATCTTCAGAAAAAAAGCAAGTTCTTTCTCCTGGGTTTGCCTCAGCATAAACTCCTTCAGGGGAATCCCTGCCCTGTCAAGCGCCTCTGCCGCACCTATTTCCTTTTTGGAATACGGTTGATAAGCTTCCGCGTAAATCCTGTCTATAACAGGCGACATGATAAAAAAAGTAATGAACAGGGCCAATCCCAGGAGAACTTGCGTAGGCGGTACAGTAGGAGTTCCAAGTGCCTGTCTCAGGAATGAAAGCACTATAACGATCCGTGTAAATGAGGTGACCATGACAAAAATTGCAGGCAATATGGACAACAGTGTCAGAAACAACAGCAATTCAAGCGGAGTCGACAATCCGAAAAGTCCTCCGCCGGCAGCAGGAGCAGGTGCGGCGGGTGCGGCGAATACAAGAGAAGGTAACACTAGGGAAGAGACTAAAGGTAAAAGGTAAAGGGCAAACGACAAACAGCCACAGACCATGTTTTGACTTTGATTTTCTTTTTCATGATTTTTACCTTTAACCATTGACCTTTTACCTTTTACTTTTCTCTTTTTGTCCTGAGCCATTTAAGTTTCATCTTTTGATTATCGTCTTCTGTCTTTGACCCTTCGCCTCCGCCGGGGGCGGAAGCCTTCCGCCATTCTTCTATCTCAGCCGGATTCAGTTTGCCCAGAAGCGAGATGCCTTCATCGGCGATTCCGACTGCCATGTAATTATTTAGAATCTTGATAACAGCTATGCCTCTTTTGGGTCCGAACGACTGATAGTGAAGCATCTCTATCATCCCCTTTTTAGGCAGCATCTTTTGCTTGAAGAACCTGAGCATCAGATATACCGCAGCAAGGGTGACAAGCAAAGCTGCAAAAACTTTAACAAGCTCCAAACCCATTTATCTCAGCTGCCTCACCCGCTCGGTCGGGCTTACGATGTCCGTCAGTCTGATACCGAATTTTTCATTCACCACGACCACCTCTCCCCTGCCGATAAGCCTTTGATTTACGTAGACCTCCATAGGCTCGCCGGCCAGCTTATCGAGGGCAATGACTGATCCCTGGCCAAGCTGCAACAGTTCCTGGATAAGGATCTTAGTGCTCCCGATAACTACCATCAGTTCAAGCGGTACATCAAGAATGAAATTAATGTCCCGTTGGGTGGGTTGAGACGGCTGGGCATCTCCCTGAAACTCCTGTACCTCAAGATTCTTGATATCTTCCGCCATTAATTTCTCCTTCCTGCTCTAACGCTCAACCAACAGCAGCTGCCTTAGGCACGCTGTTCGCTGAACGCACGACGCGTTTTTATTGTTTTCCATCCTGCATTACCTTTGTGATTTTTACGGCCCTGTATCCCTTCAGGACACCGAATTTGGCCTTAAACTTGTCGCTCCCCTCGACCATTACACCGAGGTCATCATCAATATTGCTGTTAAGGACAAGCACATCATCTTCTTTCAGCCCAAGAACCTCCTCTACAGTGAGCACAGTCCTCCCCAGCACTCCGGTCAAAGTGACCGGTATCTCCTTAAGCCTCTCTTTCAATCGCTCAAGCCACTTGATGTCCAGTTCATCCCTGTCTGCGGAAAAAGCGCTGTATAACTTCTCCTTGATCGGCTCGACCGATCCATAAGGCATACAGAGAAAAGCCTTACATTGTTTACCTTCGACCTCAAGGACAAATTCCACCTTAATAACAACGTCCACGGGGGTAACGATAGTAACAAACTGCGGGTTCATTTCCGAACGTACGTAGACAGGTTTTATAGGGTAAACAGGTTTCCATGCCTCTTCCATGTCATCAAAAAAAATCAATACTACCTTATGTATGATTTTCTGTTCTATAGGAGTAAACTCCCTGCCCTCCGGTTTAAAGTAACCTTTCCCGGTGCCGCCGAAAATGAATTCGATAAGACTGAATATCATGGACGCGTCGAACACGAGGAGTCCAAAGCCCCGGAGAGGCTCCATTTTGAAAATGTTTATGCTGGAAGGAAAAGGGACACCTCTCATAAAATCATAGAACTTGGTAATAGTTACATTGACGTTGGTAACATCAACCATATGCCTGATTGCAGCTGACAACGAAAGGCGGAAGTTGCGGGCGAGCCTCTCATTGGCGATATCGAGGGAAGGCATCCTTCCCCTGACGATTTTCTCCTGGCCGGTAAAATCATATGCCTTTACGCCGGAAGTGTCCTCCAGCTTCTCTGTTTCTATTTCTCCTTCAGCAATGCCCTTTAACAGGGCATCAACTTCATCCTGCGAAAGAATATCTTCCATTAACCCCTCGACTCGTCTTTATTGCATCACAAATTCTGTGAGATAAACATTTTTAACGGTGTTATTACCAAGAATCTGGTTTGCCATCATATTAATTTCATCTTTAAGCTGCAGCTTCCCTTCAGGCGACATCAGGGTGTCGGAAGTCTTGCTCGTCAACAGGTTTATGACCGCGTCTCTTAGCTGAGGCGTTTTTGTCTTGGCGCTTTCCATGGCGGCCTGGCTCGAAAGCTCCAATTGCATCGAAACCTTGAGAAACTTGTTTGCGCCCTGGTCGCTAAGATTGACTACGAAAGGGTCGAGCGAGAACATTGCGGCCTCTTCCTTTGCAGTTGCTTCTCCTTTCTTTGGCCCTTTGTCACCGCCTGATTTCGTGAGGAAGAAAAATGCACCGCCACCGCCCAGCAGAACAGCAACCGCGACTACGATAATCAAAATAAGCCCCTTACCCCGCTTCTTTTTTGATTTTACAATTTCTTCTTCTGATTGTTCTTCTTTTTCCTCTTCCATGTACAAACCTCCGTTATACCGTTCATCGAGTTATAGCGTAAGTGTTAAAGGCTTTCTTTTATATATCCATACACACAAGGTCGTATGCTTTAATAGCATGGATTGTGCCAGGATATAACTATCTGATTTTAAACAATACTTAATGAGTACGGTCAAAAAAATGACGGTTGGGAAGCTATTACTGGCTTCCCAACCGTCAATCAACTTTCGCGATTAGCATCTAGTCAAGAGCCAGAAGCTTAATGTTTTTAGCTCCCGGCTCCCGATTCTCAGTTCTCAGCTATTTTCTATGCCGTTATAATCTGCCCCAGAGTCTGCAAAAGTTGACTCGTAACAGTAATTACTTTTGCATTTGCCTCATATCCTCTCTGTATGGTAATCATGTCTACAAATTCGGCGGCCAGGTCGATATTGCTGGCCTCAAGTGAGCTGGAGGATATCTGTCCCCTGCCGGACGTATTGGCAGTACCGATAATCGCACCTCCTGAAGCGCTGGATTCGCTGAACAGATTGTTTCCCTGTTTCTGAAGTTGGGTCTCAGCAATAAAACGCGCCAGTGCAACCTGGGCCACCTTCGATGTCTGTCCGTTGGTGAATGTGCCGGTCATGGTTCCTGTCTGATCGACAGAAAGGCTCTGGAGACTGCCGGAGCTGTATCCGTCCTGGTCCTGGAACAATACCGAATTCGGCGAACCGAATTGAGTTGTGCCTGTAAGTCCGCTGCCGCCATCGGCAATGGCCTTGCCGAAGTTGAAAGGAACCGACTGGTTCTGCGCTACACCGCCCGTGAAATTAAAACTTGACATGGCGGCTTTACCGCCGTTGTCATCGATCAGCTTGCCGCCGCTATCGAATTCAAGGAGACCTTCTGCGCTGATCTGTGCCTGAGCGGTGATACTGTCGCCGGCAGGGGTCACCGCCCAATACAGCCACCTGTTTCCGTTTGTTGCGTAATTGCCTGCGCCTATACTGGTATCCTGCGCTACCTTCTTGAAATACACATTAATCAGATGGCTGTTGCCGAGGGAGTCGTATACGGTCAGGGATGTCGAAAAATCCGATGTGTTGGATCCATTGGTGGGATCGAAACCAGCCGCCTGGAAATCACTCGTCGTTATGGCTGTGGCGGTGCCCACGGTAACTGTATACTTTAGCCTGAGACCACCACCGACAATGTCACACTGAGAAAAACCCAGCATACTGGCTGCAGTACTCTTGGCATTCTCCCAGTCAAAAGTCAGCGCTGTAGTGCCGGCAATTGCTGTTGCCCCGGTCTGGTTGGAGCTGTTTGCCGGGACAGCGTAAACTGTAAAACCGAGACCCGGTGAAGCATTGTCACCGGCCTGATGCAAGGTTACGGCAGAGCCTGTTAAATTGGTTATCGTTATTTTCCCCGGCGCCGTTGTGGCATCAGCCTGATAATAAGTAATGCCCGCAGTGCCCAGCTGCGTATTCTCCGCAACGTTCATCTCGTTCTGGATTTCCGTGGCAAGGCCTGCGAGGGTGTAGGCTGCGTTGTCGGCTATCGTTGCCGTAACGTTGTGGCCCAGTCCGTCCGAAAAAATTATTTTATTATTGGTATTCGCCAAAGTAATAGCCCATGTGGCAGCCGGAACATTATATACTGTAAAACCGATACCCGTTGAAGCAGTGTCACCGGCTTGATGCAGGGTTACCGGAAGGCCTGTTAAATTTTTTATCGTTATTCTCCCTGGTGCCGTTACGGCATCAGCAGTATAATAAGTTACGCCAACCGTGCCCAGCTTCGTATTTTCCGCAGTATTCATGGCGGTCTGGACAGCCGCGGCAAGGGTTGCGGGGGTGTAGGCTGCGTTGTCAGCTATAGTTGCCGTAACAGTGTTGCCTTGTCCGTCCGTAAAAACTATTTTATTATTATTATTCGCTGCAGTAACAGCCCATGTGGCGGCCGGTACTCCGTAACCTGAGACACCTGAGAAACCAAGATTCGCTGTAGCATTGTCACCGGCTTGATCCAGGGTTACGTTAGAGCCTGTTAAATTGGTTATCGTTATATTCCCCGGCACCGTTACGCCGCCGTCAGCCTGATAATAATTAATGCCGGCCGTGCCCAGCTGCGTATTCTCCGCAGCATTCATCTCGGTCTGGACTTCTGCGGCAAGGCCTGCGAGGCTGTAGGCTACACCACCATTATGGGAAAGTGTTGCCGTCACGGTGTTGCCTAGTCCGTCCGTAAATATTAGTGTATCATTGGCTCCACTAATAGTCAGAGAGGTCGGAGCACCATCGGCGCTATGAACTCCATCGGTCGGATGCGTACTGGGAAGACCAGACGCGCTGTCAACTCCATCGGTTGGATGCGTACTGGGAAAACCGGCGGCGCTAAGAAGTCCTGTGTTGGCCGCAATATTGGTTTGAACTGCAGTTAACCCAAGCTCCTGAGGTAATATAGTACTGCTGCCCCAGTTAAGGGTCACAGCAGATGCGGTATTATTATTCTGAATATCAAACAACTTTGTTGCTGCGTTATAGTTAACAGTGAATGAATTGGCTGGTAAGCCGGGGGGATTCGCATTATTCATGGCAGTCTGGATAGCCGCGGCAAGGGCCGCCCCGTTGGCATAGTTTGCAATGCCTATAGTTGCCGTATAGGAGGTACCAGCGACGCTAAAGTTTAAAGTATTATTGTTTCCATCAATAGCAAACGCATTATAGATCGCAAACTTGTATGGAGCAGTGCCCGTGGGGGGGATATATTTGACCGTTGCCCCAGGGTCGATAGTTTCAAGCTGAGTCTGCAGCGCAGTGGCAAGTCCGGGCCCGGTGTATGGACCTGCAGTAATGGAAACGGTATTATAGGTAACACCGCCGTCTGTGCTTATTTGAATTCCGTTATTCGAGTTACCGATGGTAAAGGTCTGATCTGTTGTAGGATCTTCGGTAAACAGACCTGTCGTAGTATTCACACCTGTTGCGGAATTCAGATTTGCACTCATTGTGACCGAGTCCGTCTCTTTTGGAGGACTGTTCAGCGACGAGACATTAATTGTTCCGAGGACCCCTCCCTGACCAGGCCCCAGTAAATATCCCTGAAGGTAATTACCGTTAGGATCTACTATGTTGCCGTCCTTGTTCAGGCTGAACTGGCCGGCCCTCGTGTAATATTGCGCGCCGCCCGTCGCAGCCGTATGGACAATAAAAAACCCGTCTCCCTGAATAGCCATGTCAAGAGGATTGTTGGTTGTCTGCAATGTGCCCTGAGAAAAATCCCCCAACACTCCCTGAAGGTTTACGCCCCTGCCTATCTGTGACCCGCCTGACATGGACGAACTCAGGATATCGGAGAATGACGCAACCCCTCCCTTAAATCCAATGGTATTGCTGTTTGATATGTTGTTGCCCACAACCGACAATCCGCTGCCGTCTGCATTCAGGCCGCTTACTCCCGTATACAATGCTGTTGAAAGTGGCATGATAAACCTCCTTTTGCGCTATAACGCTAACTTATCATACTAATAAAACTTGAGTACTCGGTATTTATTGCCTTCATAACTGTTGAGTTAGCCGAGAAGGCGTTCTGGTATAAGATCATATTCTGAAACTGGGTTGTTTCATCTACGTTGCTCGCCTCCAGGGCGCCTCCTGTAACAGTTCCTGCCCCGCCTGTTCCCGGCGTAACCAGTGTGGCCACCCCTGACCCGGCAGTTGCAGTATACAAATTATTCCCCTCCCGGGCGAGTTGGGTTGGAGCCTGGAATTTGGCAAGAACAATCTGGGCAACAGCTACTTCCTGCCCGTTATCGTAGGTGCCGGTGAGTATGCCGTTATTACCCATATTTACACTGGTGAGGCTTCCGGCAGTATTTCCGTCCGTGGTCTGAAATATATTGGAATCCGCTGAGCCGTACTGCGTGCACGAGCCGCTTGTATCACTGAAATTCAGGGATAATGACTGAGCTTGACCACCCCCCCATGTCAATTGAAGTTGAGTGGGAGTCAAAGGAGATAAAAGATTCCCGCTAACTGGATCGAAAGACATGGGAATCGCTTGAGACTGGTAGCTGTGGACCGTTATATTGCCGCTAAGGTCAGGTACCCCGGCATCCCATACCGCGTAAGCGTTCCAGCTTCCCGAAGCCTGCTGCTTGGCAAAATAAATATTGACGGTGTGGGTGTTGCCGACGCTGTCGACTATGTTTAACGATGTGGAACTGTTATAAGAACCTGGTTTCGGGCCGGAGGTGGCGAAACTGTAGGGAGGCACAGTAACCGGGGCACTGGGGTCAGCAGTTTGCCAGGTCCAGGCAACAGGCGGCTGGGTACCGGGATAAACCGGCGCCGGGTCACCGGCACTGAGATTCGATATGACCGTGGCAGTTGTAGTCGCCTTGGCGGAAGTCGTCAAAATACCGGACAAGTTAAGACCGGCAAGCGTTTTCCCGATATTTCCCTTTGAATCGGCCAGGTAGCCCTGCAGGATATTGCCGCTGGGGTCCACAATATTACCGGTCTTGTCGAGCGAAAATGACCCTGCCCTCGTATAAGCAATCGCGTTCTTTTTGCTTATATCCTGGACCGTGAAAAAGCCGTCACCTGATATGGCAAAGTCAAGAGGGTTGCCGGTATTCTGAATGGTTCCGGCCTTAAATTGCGTAGTGATGGCCTGGACTACTACGCCACTACCGACGCCCTCAGTCGAAGTTTGCCCCAAAGCCGAATTCAATAAATCACCGAACGTCACTGACTCTCCCTTGTATCCGCCTGTATTGATATTGGCCACATTATTGCCGACAACAGACATGCCGATGCTTGCTGCAGTTAATGCGCTCGTAGTTGTAACGATGTCCGATGTAAAACTCATGTCAACCTCCTCGTTAAGTAGCCCGCAGCCGGTACAAAGTTTTTATCATTTTGCCCCGGCTGTTGATTCCCGTTCCCCCGGCCACTCTTTTTTCTGATCTTCATTGCCTTTTCTCCTGGCTACCGGCTGCTTGCCGTTTACCTCTAGCTGTTTGTGCTGCTGTTCGTGCTGTTGTTTGTGCCGGTGCTTGTGCCGCTGCTTAGTGTGATTTGTGATATATCAGAATATTTGATTTGTACCGGCACAATGCTTTTAGTTCCGTTACTATTAGTCTGAGTTGTATTTATAGTAAGCTGAAGGCCGTTAGTGGCACTATTATTCACAGCTGCCACCTGTCCGCTATGGCCGCTATTGTCCGTTACGTATGTTCCGAGAAGGCCCACTGCCGTGGACTGCTGCAAATTCTGGGTCATTGTAGTTTGTTGCTGAAGACTGCTGAAAGTTGCAAGCTGTGATACAAATTGGGTGTTATCCGTTGGATTGAGCGGGTCCTGGTTCTTTAACTGCGCAATCAGCAGGGTCATAAAATCAGCTTCTCCAAGTGTTCTGGAGCCGGACGATGAAGACAAACTGCCGGTGCTGCTCGTGCTGCCGGCGCTGCTGGAGCCGGCCGTGCCGCTGCCGGTATAAAGCGAATTGCCAAAAATAGGTGCTGTGAATGACATAATAACCTCCTTCTATGCGAAGAAATCAAAGAACTGGGATTTCTGTTCTTTGCTTTGTCTTTGCTGTTGCTGGTTTTGATTTTGGTCCTGTTGTCTTCTCCCTTCCGTAAAGCTGTCCTCTTTCAAATCT
This sequence comes from Nitrospirota bacterium, assembly GCA_015233365.1. Lineage (GTDB taxonomy): Bacteria > Nitrospirota > Thermodesulfovibrionia > Thermodesulfovibrionales > Dissulfurispiraceae > JADFXI01. Next base: position 118,040 of record JADFXU010000001.1, read on the forward strand.
GTAAAAAAATTCCCCGTCTTTATGCCTGAACTTTCGATTGATTGCCTGATCTGAGGCATCGCACTGGTGAAAAGGTCCTTTACAGCCGAGGAGTCTACCTTGAAATCAGCAGTCAAAACTCCATTTTCCATCTTGAGTCTTATCTGTATTGTGCCCATATCAGGGGGAGAAAGTTTTATTACCAGGTTGCTGTCTCCGGATCCCAGCGTTTTCAGGATCGGCTCGCTCAATTCATTCAACCTGCTCACAGGAAGGGTCTCCTGTACTGGTTTGGAGTCTTGGGTATAAACCGTCTGATGTAACGGTACAGTTGACAAGCCGGTATTCGCGGCCGCATCTTCGGAAGCGGACTTGCTTTCATTAACTGTTGTTATGCGCAACTCCTTAATGCTCAAGTCTCCGGTGATCGAATCGTTCAACGTCTGGCTTCCGGCGTTCTGCGTTGTATAAGTTACGGCATTCTGCGCCAGGTTTTCCGCGTTCAGCGTCGCAGCATTCACGGCATTCTGCGTTGAACTTGCGGCGCTCAGGGCAAAGGCACTTACTGCATTCTGCATTGAACTGCCGGTGTTCTGCATTGCAGCATTCACGGCATTCTGCGTTAAGCTTCCATCGTTCAGGTTCACGGCATTCTGCGTTGAACTTGCGGCGCTCAGGGCAAAAGCACTTACTGCATTCTGCATTGAGCTGCCGGTGTTCTGCATTGCAGCATTCACGACATTCTGCGTTAAGCCTCCATCGTTCAGCATCGCAGAGTTTACGGCATTCTGCGTTAAGCTTCCATCGTTCAGCATTGCCGGGTTAACAGTATTCTGCGCTGAGATTACAGCATTCAGCATTGCGTCGCCGGTGTTCGGCGTTGCAGCATTTACAGCATCCTGCGCTGATTTTATAGAGTTCTGAATCGCTGCATTTAGTGCGCTGCCGGTCAACGCTGCTCCTTCAGTGCCGCTCACTGCGCTATTCATATTGTCGGACATTTGGTTTGCAACGTTATTTGTCTGGTTTTGTTGCGCCATAGAGACCAGTTCCGCGCCAACGCTCAGCATTGCGGCGTTAATGGCGTTCAAGGCCGGGTCCGCAGTGTTACTTGTCAAGTTGCCGCTCAAAGCCGTAAGATCAACCCCGGAAGAGTTTGCCTGACCGGAAGGGACAGTAACAGCCGGCTGTGAAATCGACGCTTGCAACTGTATTATCATCTGCAGAAGCGCATTATCCATATTGATTCCTGAATCTGTCTTTTTGCCTGACTCTGTTGTATTGTCACTTCCGCCGTTCAGGAGTTGCTGGATCAGATCATCGAGCGAGATCGTCTTGCCGTCGGCATTGACAACCGTGCCGCCCTGAATGTTCCCGAACCCGTGATCAAGATTGGAAATCACCGTTTGCAAAATATCGGTGAAGTTTGCCGTCTGCGAGCTGTCCTGACCAACTCCGCCGGTGACACCGCCCGCCGGCAGGACCGACGCGGGTGAATTAGCAGTAACAGGAACCATCATATTGTCGACCATATGCTTCTCCCAGCCTCCTCGTGACTTTTATGAAGACAAAGAAAGCAATCATCGTGCCAGGTCAAACATGTTACAGCGTTTGTTGCGTTATAGCGTTATAGCGTAAAGGAATATTTATTTATATAAACGAAGCAAGTAAACTTTCATTGCGGAGAGAGAACGACGAAGCAACCTCTTAATGGTTTTTTTTTCCTATCGGGTAGTTTTTTCCTGGTGTGAACTTGACGTTGCTCCCGATAAACAGCCGTGGTTTTGCGCGAAGGACGCTATAACGCTATTATCTCGGCGCTGGGGCTTTGACGACCAGTTTTTTCGAAATCGAAGCCGCCTTTTCACTATCCATCTGTCCGAGAATTGCACCGGCTTTCCTCGGCTTCAGATTGCCGAGTATGGCAGCCGCAGTATCTTCGTCAAGTTTTTCGAGGGTTTTTGCGGCTTCTTCAGGGGCCATTGCTTCATATATTTTGCTGACTTTCAGCAGGCGCTGTTGTGCGGCTTCATCCATGCCCTTCCGGGCGTCTTCAATATCCTTTTTAAGTTTTTCGTTATACTGTATTTCCTTTTGAATATCGGATTTGATAATACCGAGCCGCTCCTTGTCAAGCGGCCCCTGCTGTTGCTTCTGGTCCTGGGCGAAAGAGAGGCTATGAGACGGGCAATAGGCTATAGGCAAAAGGCTACAGCTTATAAAAAACAAAATGGCAAAAAATATCTTCATCACTGACCCGTCTCTATGTTTATTATCACCCATAGCCTATCGCCTGTCGCCTCTCTTTCTGGCATGCCGTATGACCGCATTCTCGTCTGTCCTTATCTGTTCTTTTCTTCTAATTTCTTTATTCAGTAAATCTTTCTGCTTCTCGTCAAGTTTTTCAAAGGTCTTCTTTTCTTTCGAGGCTTCCTCGAGCAACTTGCGTGATTCCTCCACCTGCCTCTCCTTTAACACGATCACTTCCTTTTGATGCTGTATCTTGTCCAGCAAGCTTTCGAGAAACCTGTTCAATTTCCTGATTTCAGAAACTTCTATTAATTCATTCGCTGCCGACTCGAATTTCCTGCCTGTCTCATCATATAACTCTTCCAGGCCGATCAGCCGTTTCTCTTCCACTTCAAGTTCTCTAAGCATAAGAGCAAACTGCTGCCTGGCCTCGTCCTCTTTAAACCGCTTAAGATTCAAAAGACTCTCAATAGCACTCATAATATTTTAGTAGCTATTCCAAAAGACCGTAAAGTTCCTGAAGCCCCTGTTCAAATGTCACCTTGTCGGTTATATCTTGTCTCATGAACGGCCTGATTCTATCCATCATGCGTATTGAGTAATCCAGCCTGGGATTTGTGCCTTCTTTATAAGCTCCGATAGTAATGACATCTTCATACCTCTTATACACAGCCATTACTTCGAGCACTTTCTCCACCCGAAGTTTATGTTCAGGGCCGGTTATATCTTTCATAAGCCTGCTTATGCTCTGAAGTATATCGATAGCCGGATAGTGGTTGTGGTTGGCAAGCTCCCTCGATAGGACTATATGGCCGTCGAGTATGGACCTGGCGGCATCGGCGATGGGCTCATTCAGGTCATCACCTTCCACAAGGACTGAATATAGTCCGGTTATAGTCCCCTCCTGCGCATGTGTGCCCGCCCGTTCAAGGAGCTTGGGCAGCAGATTGAAAACAGAAGGGGTATACCCCTTCATCGTAGGCGGTTCACCTGCAGCCAGACCTATTTCCCTCTGCGCCATTGCGAACCTCGTCAGCGAGTCCATCATCAGCAGAACGTTTTTACCCAAAGATCTGAAATACTCGGCAATGGCCGTTGCAACAAATGCGCCCCTTATTCTTATCAGAGGAGACGTGTCGGATGTAGCGACTACAAGCACCGAACGCTTCAGGCCCTCCTCTCCAAGGTCTTTCTCAATAAATTCTCTTACTTCCCTGCCGCGCTCTCCGATAAGGGCGATAACATTGACATCTGCCGCAGTATTCCGCGCCATCATGCCCAAAAGCACGCTCTTCCCCACGCCGCTGCCGGCCATTATCCCGATCCTCTGGCCCTGTCCGACAGTAAGCATAGTGTTAATGGAACGGATCCCCAGGTCAAGAGGCGTGGTTATCCTCCTGCGGTACAATGGATTAATCGGGTCATTATAGACCGGATATAGCTGGCCTGTGACAGGTTCTTTATCATCCATCGGATTGCCGACGCCATCGAGCACTCTCCCCAAAAGGCCCTCGCCCATCCTTATGTAGCGCTGCCTGCCCTTTGCAATTATCCTGGAACCCGAACCAATGCCCCTCAGATCGCCGAGAGGCATCAAGAGTATCTTGCCTTCCTTGAAACCGATAACTTCCGCCTCTATAAACTGTCCCGATTCATCATTGTTTGATTCTATCTGGCAAATATCGCCTATATTGGCCTGAGGACCAAGTCCCTCGATCAGGATACCTATACCCCTGCTCACCTTGCCGTATACCTTGACGGGATCGGTTTCTCTGACAAAAGTTTTACATCTTTCTATTAGCTGCAGTACTGATGACATCCTGGACTTCCTTCATTTGCTCTTCGAGCCTGGCATCGATCTCTCCCGTAGGAGTTTCAATATAGCAGCCTCCCGGAGATATTGCAGCCGAAGGCTCGATAGATATGTTCCTAAGACCTGACTGCTCTTTGAGCAGGTCAATGTGCGGGATCATCACTTCGTAATCCAGCGGATTTATTTTTATGACAACGTATTCCTCTTTTTCTCCAACCTTCCGCATGGCGTCCTGGGCCACCGAGAGTATCAGGTTTCTATCGAGATCGATTTCCTTATGCACAATCTTTTTTGCTATTTCGAGTGAAAGATCGATAATCTGGGGGAGCATCTCGGTGAGTTTGTTCTCCCTGAACTTTTCGAGCGATGATATAATTTCTCCAAGTCGCACGAGCGAAGCAGCCACTTCACCCTTTCCCTCTGCCATGCCCCCGGCAAACCCTTCTGAATGCCCTTCTTCACGCCCCCGCTCACGGGCCTCCTGCTCAAGTTTCTTTATACGCGCCTGCATTTCCTCGCTCAACAGCTCTTCCGCAACGGCAATCTCTTCGCCTTCAGCCAAACCTTCCTCAACTTTATTGTCAAACTCCTGAAAAGTGTAAGGTTGCACCGGACTTCCCTGCGCGCTAAACAATAATTTCTTCTCCACCTTTGCCTCCAACCACAATCTTGCCCTCTTCTTCAAGCCTGCGGGCAACCCTGACAATATTCATCTGGGCTTTTTCAACATCCGAAACCCTCACCGCGCCCTTGGATTCCATCTCCTCTTTCAGTATCTGAACAGCCCTTTGCGACATATTCTTGAATATTTTGGTTTTGAGTTCGTCGGACGCCATTTTCAGGGCAAGCGCAAGGTCGTCAGTCGTTATCTCTTTAAGTATCATCTGTATGCCCCTGTCATCGATGTGAACGAGGTCATCAAAGGTAAACATGAGTTTCCTTATCTCGTCGGCAAGTATCTGGTCTTTCTCTTCAATATTTTTGATAATCAGGTCCTCGGTCGCCCTGTCGAGCTGGTTCAGTATTTCAGCGACCGTTTTTATACCACCGATCTTTCTTCCCCTGGTGTAACTCTGCAACTGCGACTGCAACACATCTTCCAGTTCTCCCAGAATCGTGGGCGATATCTGGTCCAGGCTCGCTATTCTCAGAGAAACATCCACCTTTATATGTTCCGGAAGTTTCGACAACACCTCGGCAGCCTGTGTGGGCTCAAGATAAGCGACTATTATGGCGATCGTCTGCGGATGTTCCCTCGCCAGCATGTTTGCAATAGCACCGGAATCAAGCCACCTCAGGATATCGAAGGCGCTTGCGCCGCTTTCGATCTTGTCCATCAGCTTTTTTGCATGGTCTTCGCCGAAGGCCTTAACCAGGATTTTTTTTATGTAGTCTTCATCCACAGCAAGTAAGGCAGTACCAGTCTTATCGACAAACTCATCCAAAAGCGTCTCGATCAATTCATTGCTAAGCTTTATGCGCGCCATCATTGGAACAACCCTTGCCAGTTCGAGGGGATCGAGATGCTTAAATACCTGGGTCGCCGCCTCCTCGCCTATTATTGACAGAAAGGCGGCAACCTTTTCAACACCCGACAGTTTTTTCATAGCGTATTATAGCGTCCATAGCGTTATAGCGTCCATAGCGTTATAGCGACAAAAGTAAACTTGTTACTTTAAGTCCTGTGCGCCATAACGCTACAACGCTATAAACGCTATAACGCGATTTATTCCGACAGCCATTCTTTCAGGATCATAGACGCCTTTCGCGGGTCTTTTTTCACTGCATCCACAATTGCGTCCTTCCGCATTTCTCCTTCAGCAAGGGCTTCTGCCTCAACAGACAGCTTTGCAGCCGGTGATTCCACAGGCGCAGGCAACGGCCTCGGGGCGGCCTTCAGTGTCTCTATAACAGGCTTGATAACAAAGAAAATAATCAATACAATTAAGGCAAGCGGGACCAAATACTTAAAAATAGAGATTATGGCCCTCATGTAATCCACTTTTTCTCCTTCTTCGGGAACCGTCTCAAACGGAACATTCTCCACAATCACCTGATCACCACGGTCTTTGTTGAATCCTATGGCAGCTTTCACTATTTCATTGTACTTTCTTAATTCTTCCTCACTCCTGGCCCTGTATACTGTCTTATCTTTCTGTTTTGTATAAGTGCCGTCAACAAGCACGGCAACAGAGACGCTCTTGACTTCACCCCGTGGCTGGATTATCTTGCTGACGCTCCTGCTTACCTCGTAATTTATATTCTCACTGCTTTTCTGTGATGAAGTAGACGAGGCTGTCGGAGCCGAGGCGGGAGGCTGCTGGCCCGGCTGGTTTGACAGCACACCCGGAATGCCGCCGCTCGAGCCGCCACCGGATTTTTCCTGGGTGCGCTGGACGTTGCGCATAGCGATAGTATCAGGATCGAAACTCTCTTCTGTCTTTTCGACCTGAGAGTAATCTACTTTTGTCGAGGCCCTGACAATCACCTTGCCTTTTCCGACAATACCCTCCAGCATGCTTGCCAGCTTGGTTTCGTAATCCTTGTCCACGGCCTTCTGGTAATCACGCTGCTTGGCATCCGCTACAATGTCCCCATCAGCCGGCTTTGACAGCATGTTTCCCATATTATCTATTATCGTCACATGGTCAGGCACCAGCCCCTCAACACTGCTTGAAACCAGGTGTACAATCCCGCCGATCTGACCCTGGCTCAGCACTCTCCCTGCTTTAAGTTTCAGGACAACGGAGGCGCTCGGCTTTTCTTCCTTTTCGGTAAAGATCGTCCGTTCCGGTATTGCTATATGCACCCTCGCCTGGTCCACTTCGGAAAGCTGCCTTATTGTCCTCGCAAGCTCGCCCTGCAGCGCCCTGACATAATTCAGCCTCTGGACAAACTCGGTGACACCCAACGTGGTCTTGTCGAATATCTCAAAACCCACCCCGCCCCCCTGAGGAACACCCTGGGCAGCCAACTCAAGTCTGAGTTCATAAACTTTATTGTTCGGGACATAAATGGCATTTCCGTCAACCCGGAAAGGGACCTTCATTTCTTTTAATTTATTTATGACCTGTCCGGCGTCTTCCTGGGTAAGATTACTGTAAAGGACCTGGTAGTCAACCCGCTCACTCCAGAGCATTATTCCTACCATCAGGGATATGGTAAGCACAATAATGGCGATAAGCGATATTTTCTTTTTAAGAGGCCATGCTTTTATCTGATTCAGAATGTCAGTCCACGCCATTAAAAACCCCGTTATAGTGTTATAGCGTTTATCGCGTTAGAGCGAAAAAAAACATTGCCACGAACCCTCCGGGTTCTCGCAATGACATACGATTATTCTTTATTAACGCTATAACGCTCAACTCTATAACGCTATAACGCATTTATACCTGCATATTCATGATCTGGGTGTATGCAGTCAGGAGCTTGTTTCTCACCTGAAGCAACGTCTGCATGGAAACATCCGCTTTTTCCATGGCAACGACAACAGTGTGAATATCTTTGACATCGCCTTTCGAGAAATCCTGAATGGCCTTGTCAGCGTTGTCCTGGACCTCGGACACAGCCTTCAATGCATCTTTGATGGCGGTATCGAAGGATGCATTCCCGTTTCCCTTCTGAACTGCCTTGGAAGGGTCGGAAAGGCCTTGCTGCATGTCTCCCATGATCTTGTTAATATCGGTCATAATAAACCCCCTCAAAACCAGGCAGCCTGCAGCCGCCTACAGGCTGCTATACTTTAGTGATATCCAGTGTTTTATTAAACATATCTTTATACGAAGCAATCAGAGTCAGATTTGCCTCATAGGAATGTGTAGCGTCTATGAGATTGACCATCTCCTCCATAGTATTAATATTAGGGTAACTGACAAAACCGTCTTTGTCCGCATCAGGATGACCGGGTTCATATACCTTCTTAGGAGGACTCTGGTCCTCAACTATTTTCGATATATTGACTCCAACGGAACTCGCGTCATAAAGATACGATTCGAACATCACGTCTTTCCTCTTGTATGGCCCGCCTTCAGGCGTAGATGTAGAGTTAACATTAGCTATGTTGGACGCAATAATATTCATTCGTATTTTCTGCGCTTCGAGCGCCGTTGCACTGACCTTTAACGGCATAAACATTTCTTCCATCCGATTTCTCCCTTTACTGTGACGTCAACACGTTCTTAATCATGCGTATTTTCATACTCATTAATTCCGTTGCCGTGTCATATAATAAAGTATTTTCAGCAACTTTTGCCATCTCCATATCGAGATTCACGCTATTGCCGTCCCTTTCAGGCAACGTTGTCCGGGATTCGAAAATCTCGTACCCCGCATTGCCATTTGAACTAACGGCATTTTGCATCTCTTTTTGAAACGATATGTCCTTTGCCTTATATCCCGGCGTATCTGCGTTAGCAATGTTCGATGTCAACACCTTATGTCTGAAAGCAGTAACATCAAGCATGTGTTGAAGTATCGTTAACGAATCCACGCCCATGTCATCCTCCCGTTCAACAAATTACAACACTGTTTTACTTGCAATTTTCATTCCTGATATCAGGTAATTGGTTGATTAGTTAATTAGTCTATTGCCAATTCTTATTTTCCCAGTCACTTAATTAACCAGTTACCTGATTAACCAATACAATGAAAGATGAATTTTTTTCCCACTTCCGAAGCATTTATTCCCCCATATATTCCTCATCACGGATTGTATACTCCTTTATCTTGTTCCTTACAGTCCTCACAGTTTTGCCTAACAATTCAGCCGCCTTCGTTCTGTTACCGCGCGTCTTCCTGAGCGTTTCAATTATCAATTCCCGTTCCATGTCTTTAATTGTACCGGTCTTTCCACCCACCAAAGTCTCCGCCTTTTCGGGGACCCCGGTCTGTGAAATACCTGCAGACGGGGACTCAACATGCTTCTCCTGGGCATCTTGAGTGCCTGGTTCCCCGGACGGCGGCACCAATACTTCAGCCCGCGATATAACAGCCGTCCTGTAAATAAAATTTTCGAGTTCCCGCGCATTGCCCTCCCAGTCAGCGTTAAAGAGGTAAGCCCTCAGTTCGTCTGAAAGAGAAAACTGTTTATTCATTTTAGCGGACAATTTTTTCAGAAAAAACTCCGCAAGAGGAATTATGTCATCCCGCCGCGACCTCAAAGGTTGCAGGTTCAGCGGGAAAACATTCAACCGGTAATAAAGGTCCTCCCTGAAACGCCCTTTTTTCACCTCTGCAAAAAGGTCGCAATTAGTCGTAGTAATGACCCGCACGTCAACAGGTATGGGGAGGCGTCCACCTATGCGGTCTATCTCTCTTTCCTGAATTGCCCTCAGCAGCTTTGCTTGCAGAGGATAAGCCATTTCGCTTATCTCATCAAGAAGCAGCGTTCCATTGCTGGCAAGCTCAAACTTGCCCATTCGACGGTCTACGGCACCCGTAAAAGCCCCTTTTTCATGGCCGAACAGTTCGGATTCCAGAAGGTTTTCGGAAATAGCGGCACAATTAATAGCAATAAAAGGCTTATCGGCCCTCAGGCTGTTCTTATGGATAAACCGGGCGATGATCTCTTTGCCGGTTCCGCTCTCGCCTGACAACAGTACGGTAATATCGCTCTTCGATATTTCTTTCGCTACCGACAACAAATATTTCATTGACGATGATTCAGCGACAACATCGGTGTTCTCGGATGGAAGTATCCTGTCGACAACCTGCCTGAGCGATTCAAAAGAAAACGGTTTCATGATGTAATCAGTGGCGCCGAGTTTCATGGCATCAACGGCATTCTCCACCGTGCCGAAACCCGTAATTACAACGACAGGCACAAAAATATGCCGCTTGCGTATCTCCTGCAGAAATTCGATACCGTTCATCTTCGGCATCTTCATGTCAGTGATGACAAGAGAGAAATCCATGAGATTGCACGACTCAAGGACTTCCTCAGGGTTGTGATACACTACAGGATCAAAATCACACCGTTTCAGCGCTTCCTTGAGGGCAAGAGCCATATCGACTTCATCATCGACTATCAGGACCTTTTTCATTTTCCTCCGAAAAATGAGTATATGAGAGAATGAGTATATGAGCATATGAGTAACAGGATATTTTCATTACTCATATACTCATTCACTTTTTGATGGTAATATAATCACAAACTCAGTACCCTTGCCGGGAAGGCTTTTAACATTTATGTTCCCTCCGTGTGCCGCTATGATTCCGTGCGTAATCGACAGGCCCAGACCTGTTCCCCTGTCCTTTGTCGAAAAAAATGGTTCGAATATTTTTGACCGTGTCTCTTCGTCCATGCCCGAACCGTTATCACGGACCGAAATTTCTACCGCATTAGGCAAGACATGTGAAGAGTATATTTCCACAGTTACGATTCCACCGTCCGGCATTGCCTGGACCGAATTCAATAAAATGTTAATCAACGCCTGCCTGATCAATCCTTTGTCGGCACGCACAGAATATTGGCCGTGCTCAATAAACTCTATCCTTACCTTGCTTCCTGAAAACAATTCCCTGAATTCCCTGCAAATATCATCGACAACGCCGTTTAACAGGCACTCTTCACAGCGGGGATTAATTTCTCTTGAAAATCTTAGCATATTATCCAATGTATTGACGAGAGACCTTACCGAATTGGAGATCCTGTTTGCATACTCCCCGTGGGCCGTGCCCTTCAGGTCACTCGAGATAAGGTTTGCAAACAGCTCGATGCTGCCGAGCGGGTTCCTGATCTCATGGGCAATTTTCAGCACAAGCTCGCCCATAGCACGTAATCGGGCATTTCTTTCGCTCTCTGTCTCAAGCTGTTTAAGCCTCGTAATGTCCTTGAATATCAATACATGTCCTATATTCTGCTCCTCGGAATCGTTCACAGCGGAACTGGACACGAGCGCATAAAAAGGCTTGCCGTTTTCGGGTACTATCGTCCCCTCTCTGATCTCGGCCCGGAGAGATTCGCCTCCTATGATCTCATCAGCCTTAACGGAAAGCAACTGTTCGACAGCACTATTGACTAGACGTATGACCCCTTGTTTGTCAAAAAAAACAACACCTACATCGATACTGTCCAGGATGCTGTTGAGCAGCCGCTTCTTGTGCTCTACCTCTTCAGTCAGTAATTCAACCTTGTCTTCAAGCGTTTTGTAATAATGAGTGAGCGTCGCTGAAGCAGAATTAAAGCTTTCTATCGCTTTATTAAGCAGTTCTATATCAGCCATATCCTCTACTCATTCACCTCTCACTGAGTATTTTTGCAGCGTCTCCCACCACCCCGCCGCCGTGCGCAGCCTTTTTCAGATACTCCTTATTATTTGTAATTTTACCGTATTGATAGTACACCCACTGGAGACTTTTCTCATCGTTAAGCTTCAGGACCAATGCCCGTTTATAGTATATGAGCGCCTGAGAAACATTCCCTGACAAGTAAAGCAGATCAGCGGCCTTGAGAGCAGCAACGGAATCGGACCCGGCAGAAGCAACCTTATAATATTTCAGCGCATTGGGCCGGTCTCCGGCCTCCATATACAAATCAGCCATTTTGCTGTCGATCCTCGGGTCTTTCGAATACTTGCGGGCTTTTTCCAGGTAAGCGATGGCACCCTGCAAATCACCCTTTTTACTCGACATTTCAGCCAGCAGGAATGTCGCCCTGACGAAAAACCTGTTTTCGAGCAAGAGAGGCTCGGCAAATTTTTCAGCTTCGACATATTTGCCGTCCTTATAGAGCATTTCAGCCGTTACCATCGCAGCATCTGCTCTTTCGACGCCTTTCTGCGCCTTCTTGAGTAATAGATTGCCCTCCATCTTCTTGCCGTTTTCCACCAGGTATTGTGCGGCATTGATGATAAACGGGCTGTCAGGACTGATCGATGCCGAAAATTTAACCAGGTATTCCGTCGCCTTCGGATTTTTGGTATCAACAAGCTGCCTGAGCCGCTTTTCAATTTCAGCCGACCGTATTCCCTTATCCTTCAGCAGGCTCAAATACCTCAGGGCATTGCCGCTGTCTCCCTTTCTATCGTAAATCCTGGCAACGGACATTTTGACGCTGTCATCCGTATCGTAAGGCACGATATCCAGATACAATTTCAATGCTTCGTCGACCTTGCCACGGGCCTCATAAACTCTCGCGAGAATTTTCTCCGCCTTCTGCTTTTCGATCTTCGACACCGGATCAGAAATGATGGATTTGCACAGTTTCTCTGCATCATCGAACCGCATAGCGTTAAAGTAAATCAAAGCCTTCTCAGCCCTCAGGTCTTCTTCTTTCAATGTCGCATCAAGAACTTTTCTGATTGTGGTTACTGCCTCATTATTCATTCCCTTCTTGCTGAATATGGCGGCTTTTATATAGAGTGCGCGGGGATTACGTTCCAGTTCTTTTTTGTCCATGGAGGAAATAAAGGATTCAGCGGCCGCGATATTGTCACGTCTGAGTGCTATCTCAGCCTTTCCTATCTCGGCGTTCAGTCTTAAGGCGCCGCCCACTCTTTCAAAATAACGCTGTGCCTGATCAATCTTTTGCTCATACATTAAGGCGTAACCGAAAAGAAGAAAGGCCTCGTTTACATACTGGGATTGCGGATATGCCAACAGAAAACGCTGCAGGTTAAGCCTGGCTTCGGAATAGCGTTTCAGTTTATAATCAGCCCTCACCATGCCGAACAATGCGCGTTCCGCAATCGGGCCTTTCTTATTGTTTATAAACACATCGCGATAACTTTCTTCAGCTTTGCCGTAATTTCTCGACCTGTAAAAAATATCGGCTGATTTGAGCGCCGGGGACCCTAAAGAGTCGTCAGACTTTTTGGGGTGGAGCGCCGGGGACCCAGAAGAAACGTCAGACTTTTTGGGGTGGAGCGGATCGGCGGCGGAATTCGGCGCACAAAATGCGGACTGCGGAATGCCAAGCAAGCAAATGAGCAAGAAAGCGAGAATTAAGTCAATTATCTGACGCATGCGTGTTATCCGTTTCCCGCAAATGTTATTTTTATGACACTTTAGCGTTATAGCGTTCATCGCGTTATATCGTCATAGCGTCTATCACACATTTTAGAGTACGTTATCCGATAAGCTATAATTCCCTGATTGTCCATCTTTTCCTTTTACTCTATAACGCTATGAGCGCGATAACGCTAAAACGCGATTCTTATAGCCCCAGTCGTTTCATTTTCTCTATTAATGTAGTGCGATTAATGTTCAGATATTTTGCAGCCTGGCTCTTGACACCTCTATGGAGTTCCAACGCGTGCAGAATAAGTCTTTTTTCGTATCCGGCAAGCGCTGCATTAAGATCCACTCCGCTTACAAAGGGGTTGGTATCATCGTCATCGATATCGGGTAATTCCGGTATACGCTTTCCTGTCATTCTTTCAGGCAAATCGGACGGTTTCACTATGTTATCATCTTTGAGTACAAGAAGCCGTTCCATAGTATTTTCAAGTTCCCTGACATTGCCGGGCCACGAATAACATGCCAGTATATGCGCTGCCTCCTCCGTAATAGTGATCGGCTTCCTTCCAAATCTTTCAGAGTATTTATCAATAAAGAAACGGCAAAGGAGAGGAATATCATCTGCCCGCTTCCGGAGAGGAGGAATTTCAATTGGAATAACATTGAGACGATAAAAAAGATCTTCTCTGAACCGTCCGTCTTTGACTGCCGTCTCAAGATCCTGATTGGTTGCCGCGATGATTCTGACATCAACATTGATGGTCTTCATACCGCCTACCCGCTCAAAAGAACGTTCCTGCAAAACTCTGAGAAGCTTCACCTGCAGCATTTGAGGCATCTCCCCTATTTCATCGAGAAGTATAGTTCCGCCGTCAGCAAGCTCGAACCTTCCGATCCTGGTCGCGACTGCACTCGTGAATGCGCCCTTTTCATGGCCGAACAGTTCAGATTCCAGCAGATCACCCGGAATTGCCCCGCAATTTACTGGGATGAACGGTCTGCCCTGTCTTTCGCTGTGAAGGTGAATAGATCTGGCTATAAGTTCTTTTCCGGTACCGCTCTCACCTAAAATGAGAACAGTACTTTGACAACAGGCAACTTTAGCCATCAATTCATAAATGCGCTTTATAACAGGGGAATTTCCAACAATGCTGACAGGACTGACGCTTCCCAGAGAGGTGCCGTAACCCATGTCATAAATATGACATAAACAATATTAAAAGGTCAATAGATAAAAAATAATTAAAGTTCGTAGTTCCCTTCCAGGAAACGCCTGGCATAATACTCTACTTTGGCATCGTCATGCAGTATCGCATCAAGTTGTCTCGTATAGGAAATAAGCCTGCCTATATGATCAAGTTTGTTCTCCTGCTCTGAGCGCTCTATATTTGCAAGCCTTCCAATAATCAAATCTCCCTTTAATGTTGTATTAAACCCGTATTCTTTTAGAATAATAGAAATAAGTTCTATCCTCCTGGATCTCTTTACCATATCCGTTGCTCCGCCGGTAAACCGGAAGTATATATGATTATTCCTGGCTTTTTCACTGCAATAGCAGTCTATCATATTGAAATGATAGCCGAACCTGAGAGTCATATTGAGGTACTCCCGGGAAATAACGGCAATATTACTTCCCGGATATTTGGCGTTTCCGGAAGCGATATCCGGCATACGCATCATACTCGTGAGAAAGTCATTGAGCTTTAACGCTACTGGGGAGGATTGCCACGCACCCGGGTGTATCATCCCCTGAAGAATGGCCCTGAATGGAATGGATTCAATCTGTTCTAAGGTAACACTTTGATTCACGCCTTGCCGTTCCACTGTCCGGTCAAGGCCTCCTCCGATATCAACAACTATAATTCCGGCAGGTATGGGCAGGTCCAGTTTCTTTGCCGCTTGTCCCTTCAGTCCGCATACTGCGTTGTCTATGAGCTCCATCACGGCCTTTTCATGTATGAATCTCAGGATATCGTGGATGGTCTTGCACCCTTCAGGCGTAAACTTTTCCATTAAAGGGTCAATAAGGTTGAGAGGAGTAATATATCTCAACGCATATCTCTTTTTACGAAACTCAAAGATATCTTCCATTGACGTCTGCCCGGAACGCGCGCGTTCAATCACCCCGCGCAGTATCCCGTCATATACTGTTACGCTATCTTCATCATCAATAACTATCGTAACCTCCTGTCCGTGCCTGAGCACCTGTGTTGCACTGCCCGCATTCACGAACGCCGGCACCCTGAATTCCCGGCAGAGCGAAGCCATATGACTTGTGAGCGACCCGGTATCTGTAATCATGGCCGACGCGTAAGGCATAAGCCTGATGAAATCAGAAGAGTCATTCTTTGCCACAAGGACATCGCCCCTCAAAAACTTGTCCATTCCGTCCCTATGTTTAAATATAAAAACCCTGCCGGCGCCCACGCCTTTCTGCACAACCTGACCTTTGGCCGTCATCAGTATACTGTAAGAGGATATTTGCCCCCCGACGCCCGACGTTTGACTCTCAACGCCTGAGGCGGCGATCCTCAGCGGTCTCGCCTGGAGTATGAAGATTTTCCCCTGCTTGTCTATGGCCCATTCTATGTCCTGGGGTTGGCGGAAATAGTTTTCAATGTCCTCTGCCTGCCTCCCAAGCTCCAAGGCCTGCTCTGATGATAAAGAACTCTTTCCCGCCATTGCATCAGGGACACCCGCCGTTGTTATCCCCCCCCCTTCGCGGCTTACAACCATAGAGGCTTTTTTCCCGCATCTCTCATCTGCGATTACGGGTACCGGACCTTTTCTGATCCGGTAAAAATCCGCATCTGTGAGGCCTTCAACAACTGATGTGCCCAACCCCCACGCAGAATTTATGATCACAGTCCCGTCATCGCCATTCGGATTCGTTGAATAGGCGACTCCGCTTGCTGCCGCATCTACCATCACCAAACAGGCGACAGCCATCTTGATGTTTCCGATATGACTCCCGGCCTGGCTGTGATATGCCGCCGCTCTATCGGAAAACAGACTTGCAAGCACCTGTTTATACGCTTCCTGCACTGCCCTGTTGTCCAACGGCACATTCAGAATGGTGTCGAACTGTCCTGCAAAAGAAAATTCTCCATCCTCCGCTTCAGCGCTGCTCCTGACAGCGAGAAAACAGTTATTCCCATATTTCGCCCTGAACAACGACAGGGCTTTATCAAGGGCATCCTGAAGGTCGCGAGGGACGCTGCCCTCAATAACAGAAGTGTATATGTCATCAAGCGCCGGTTTTGCATCTGCGGCGTCTCCGCCGAGCGCCGAAATCATTTTGTCTATTCCGTTATGCGTCATGAATTCATCGTATGCGTATGTAGTTATTGCAAAAGCCTCAGGTATGTTGATGCCGGCATTATTTTTCAGTTCAGCCAGATTTGCATTTTTCCCGCCCACCTCATGCACCATGTTCCGTCCAAGCCCGGTGTAAGGCAGCACCAATTGTCTGACCGGGGAGTACTCATCGTAAACATGAAGCCTGATTTCCTGATCGATGAAGCGTAATGCATCTTTCACCCTGGGGTATTTATTCCGGGTGAGTACGTCGAAGTTTGCGAGAGACTCTGAGAGTGTATCATACAGCACTGCGTAGGAGCCCCTGATATAGGTTACATCGAATATATAGTCGCCGCCGAGTTTATCGCCCATATCAGCGATGATCTCAATCGCTTTGTTGTGATATTCCAGGACCTGCCGGAACCGGTCGAACATGACCTTAAATGGGATGGGGCGGGCGGCAAAAGAGTCTATAAGTTTATGAGTAAATGAGCACATGAGTGAACGGAAGTTTTTATTACCCATTTACCCATTCACCCATTTACTCATTTACTCATTCACCCGTTAACTGAGGGCGCGTTGTATAGAGGCCTTCAGCTCCTTTATTTTAACAGGCTTGGGGAAAAAGTCGTGCACATCTCCCCTCAATGCCTCTATGGCAGTGTCGAGATTTGCAAATGCAGTAATCATTATTACCTTGATATCAGGGTAGAGGCGCTTCACGGTCTTGAGGATTTCCATCCCGTCTATGCCCTTCATTTTAAAATCCGTGACTACAACATCAAACTTCTGCTCACCTAAGCGCGCCAGCGCAGGCTCGCCGTTTAAAAATGTCTCGACTGTATAACCTTCCTGTTCAAGAGAGAGCTTCGCCATGTCGCCGACAATTTTTTCATCATCGATAATCATGATCCTGTGATTGCCCATTTAATCCTCCCCAATAAATCAGCAGCCGGCAGTAAGTAGCAAGTAGTAAGGGGGATAAATCTTTCCCTTGCTACTCACTACCGGCTGCTCACTACTGTATTTTTATATATCGGTAATTCTATAGTAAACGTTGTGCCTACGCCAACTTTGCTTTCCACCCTGATGTCCCCCTTGTGATTTTTGATAATCCCATAACTGACCGACAGTCCCAGACCTGTTCCACCCTCTCCTTTGGTGCTGAAGAATGGGTCGAAAATATGCAGCAGGAATTCGGGAGGTATTCCTTTTCCCGTGTCCATTACAGTAACCTCAACAGAATCCGCGCTGCCTCCGGGTCTTGTCGACATAAAGAGCTTTCCTCCCTCATGCATAGCCTGCACTGAATTGGTAACAAGATTCACGAGGACCTGCTGTATCTGGTAATCGTCGATAAAAACATGAGGGAGGTCGCCGGACAGAGACAGCTTTGTCTCAATGTTGGAGATGTCCAGCATGTTTTGTACAAGTTTAAGCGCCTTCTGAACAACTTTATTAATATCGCTTTCTTTCAGATTGGCCTCCTTGGGTTTTGAGAAATCAAGGAGGTTCTTAATGATCTCCTGTATCCTCTCGGTCTCGTTCTCCACCTTGGCCATGAATTCAATTCTCTGTGTTTTATCCAGGCTGTCGTACATGTCCAGGTAGGTCTGAGCCATCATTGAAATGTTATTCAGGGGATTCGTCAGTTCGTGCGCCACACCCGCGGTCAGGATGCCGAGGGACGCAAGCTTTTTGGATTGAATGAGCGCTTCCTCACGGTTCTGGAGCTCATAAGACATGGCGTTGATTGCAGCCATAACCAGGCCGAATTCATCATCGGGAATCGCATGCTCGATTCTGCTGAAGTTGCCATCGGATATGGATTTTGCAATCTTCTCGATCTCTCTCAAAGAGAGCCTGATATTCCGGGATATCAAATGACTCACAAAAACAGCGCCTGAAAGTATCGCACAAAAAGAGACAATAAGGATGCTCTTCGATTTGGATATAATGTCGTTTACACCCTTGCGCTCAAGACGGGTGATAGTGCTCGAGAATTCCCGCAGCCTCTGGCCTTCCGCCCTGAATCTCGAATCCCGGGAGACGTCGCTTTGAGGGTTCTTTTGCTCTTCCTCCACAACATCGGAATAATTTTTCAGGTCGGTTTTAAGCAGCGCAAAATTGTCCTTTCCTATGGCACGGACAATATCTGGCCCCGCACTTTCCAGCAGTTGCCCGGTACTTTCTATTTTCTCTCTTATGTCGATAAGAAAGTCCCGCCTGTGATAAAGAAAATAGTTTTTCTCCGAAAGCCTCATTTCGAGAAATGAAGCGTTCATGTCGTCCGCTATTTCGACAAATCTCAGTTTCGTAAGGATCAGATTGAGATTTTGCAGCGCAAAGAGGCCTATACCCAGGATCAGTCCGATAATGAATACATTAGTAAGTATGTTTTTATTTTTTATCTTCATGTTATTAACCAGCTGCCTCGTCTCATTGAGGCACAGGACATCGCGGGATCTCCGCCTGCTCCTTTCTCACCGGCATATACCACAGCCATCCGTCTATAATCATCAATACTCCGGCCATAATCAAAAAACCGTCGATAGCGGTCAGGATACTGAAACCGAAGTACTGTATCAGACCTAAGCCGAATCCCACAAAAGAAACCCCAGTCCTTATAAAAGCGAGCCCTGTCCTTGCCCTGGCATATACGGTGCGGTAGCAAGCGGCAACAGTGCGCTGTGCCGCAAGAACATTTCTTTCACGCGCAAGATGAGTGCGCTCCCTGCTGGAGGGTGAAGGATATAAAATAGTACAGTGGTCCGCAAGAAAATCGCCGAGACGGGCAAGCATAGTCTGTCTGGCAGGCAGATGAGTACCGGGTTGATCGATAAAATGATAATTCTCGAGAAATTGCATGGTTGCCGCGGTCACTTCCACAAGCGTCTGCTGTTCAGGAGGCGTCATCCGCGACTTCCTTGTTCTCCAATAAGCGAAGAGCCCGAAAAGCGCAAGCAAAAACCCGACTGCCATGACCCCGAACAGGAAATAAGCGCGCGACGACTTGTAATGGCGAATAAGTATATCCGACACGGCAATAAGCCGCAAACCCCATCTGAGAAAAGAAAAACCGGTCCTGGCCATTGCGAGGTCGGTCCTGTAGCATGCGAGCCGGGTTCTCCATTGGGCCATTGTGTTGCGCCAGAAAGCGAGCCCTGTCCTTTCGGTCCCGATAAGATAGCCGGGCTTTTCATGCAGAAAATCCTGGATAAACCATTGTATATCCTCGCCGAGCGCAACCCAGAATTCATACTTCTCCGCCTTGATAAACCTCTTTACTTCGTCATGTACAGTGGGGTCTGCCGGGTCGTTCGCCGCTATAACCACAGTTTTACCGTCTATGATTATCGGAAACCACTGGTACACCGACAGTCTTTCACCATCCAGACCCGCCAGCAGTTCAGGCGGGATCGGCATTCGCTCATCATATTCCACAAAGGGGCAGCGGTAATGATTAGAAAGCGCCTGCAGCAGGATATGCTTCGGGATGCGATATTCCGAGATAAGGACAGTTTCCATATCTATGCCCCGAGCAGAAGCTGCCCGTTCGGCGTCGGAAAGCCTCTCAGCAGTCAGCACGCCCCAACTGACCAGGTCAATGAACTTTTTGGAAGCCAGATTATCCACGCTCATCATTATTGAATACCACCTTGCTCCATGAACGGGCCGGTAAGCCGTAATCAGGGATTATAAGCTCCATTTCTCCATAGCAGTAGGGGTACTGATTCCTTATTTTCTCTGCCGGGAAATGCCAGTAACTTCCATCGGCAACAAGTGCCAATCCAACCGTTATAAGCAACATATTAAATATAGTCCACGCGTTATTGCTCATGCCGAAATAGACAAGGAGTTCCAGGCCTACTGCGGCTACGCCGACTCCGGTCCTGACAATAGCCAAGCCGGTCCTCGACCGCGCCATTACCGTCCGCAGTCTCGCCATAACGTTTCTTCTGTCCGCAAGCATGGTCCTTTCGAGGGCAAGACCTGTAGTGGCCCATATACCCGGGGCGTGCGACGGCCTCACAGGTGGAACGCACTTGTAATCCGAATCGGGATACCGCAAAGCCGGGGGAAAAACAAAATCCCATATGCTCCGCTTGGTCTGGGTCTTCCTGACTAAATCAAAACTTACCGAACCGGCACGGCGGCCCGGGATATACCAGTAAAAGCCTTCTGCCGCCATTGCAATACCCGTCATAATAAGGGCGGCGTCAAAAAAAGTCCATGGCCCGGGGCGGAACTGACGCAATAGTGCGATACCGAATCCGGTAAAAGCAACACCCGTCCTGGTAAATGCCAACCCGGTACGCGCCCTCGCCATTCTTGTACGGTAGCATGCCAGCATTGTCCTTTCTTCTGCAAAGTCTGTTCTGTCGCTCGCAAGGAACCTGCGCCTCATAACCGGAGACAGGTTGGTCCAGTCTGAACGCAGCGCCGCTGCCCCCTCTATATAACCGGTGCGTGTAAAGACAGGGTTGTCACCTGGATCAGACATTTCAAGTGTAGTGGTCCCCCACGTCGGTTCCGTACCGGTGAAATCACACACCTTTCCCCCTGTTTTCCGGGCTGGGATATACCACCGAAGGCCGTCAACAGCCATAATGACGCCTGAAATTAATAATGCCGCTTCAAACACGGTCAAAAGCCCTATGCCCAGAATCCTGAAAAGCACTATTGCCATAGCAATAAAAGCTATGCCTGTACGCAGAAAGGCCAGGCCGGTCCTGCCTTTTGCCAGGGCTGTCCTGGTACAAGCCATCAAAGAGCGCCTGTCAGCCAGAAATGTTCTCACTTTCGCCAAAGGCGTCCTGCCGGCTGAGGCAGGGAAACGAGGATTCACATCGAAGTTGTGCTCGATAATCCTCACAATGTCCGAAGGCAAGGCGATAATAAAATTGACCTTTTCAACCCGAAGGGTATCTTTGATATCCTGAATCAAGCCGGCATCGGAAGGGTCATATACAATTGCCTCGGCGCGCTTTTCCCCCACATAAAGTGGAAACCACAGTTTGCGTTTAAGGTCTTCCATATCGAGACGCATGGTAATAAAATAGGAGGACAAGCCGCTTTCATCATATTCGATAAAAGGAAAATCGAGATGCCTTGTGAAAGCCATTCGGGAGGGGATGACAGTCTCATCGTATTCGACAAAAGGACAGGCGTAGAATTCTGAAAGGCAGAACAATATTTCGTGCTTGGGAACTCCCTTTTCAATTAAACATTCCTCAGGGGACGTGCCCGAGGCAACTGCTTCGCGTATGCACTCATCCAACTGACTTTCGGAGAGAATTCCTCTTCTTATAAGCCGCTCAAATTTATAGTTCAGCATAATAATATTCAGTCAGCTTCAGCCTAACCGGCCGCTGCATATATTTTTTTATTATAAAGGATACAGTTCTCAATAACAAAACTCTTTCTCTTCCGGACAACGTTTCCGCGATGCTATCCACCCTCGTCGGTACTGAACATCACCTTTTTCCAGGAACGGACTGGTTTGCCGTAATCAGGGACCGCAATTTCCATGTCTCCGTAACAGTATGGGTACTGCTTTCTTATCTTCTCGGCAGGGATATGCCAGCAAAACCCGTCAACAACCAACGCCAATCCAATCACTATCAGCGATGCATTAAATATGGTCCAGGCAGTATTGCCCGTGCCGAAGAAAACAAGGAGTTCCGTGCCTACCGCAGATATGCCCACCCCCGTTCTGACAAGTGCCAGACCGGTCCTTGACCGGGTCATTACCGTCCGCAGCCTCATCATGACGTTTCTCCTGTCAGCGAGCATAGTTCTTTCGAGGGCAAGGCCTGTAGTAGCCCATATGCCCGGGGCATGAGATGGCTTGACAGGTGGAACACACTTGTAATCCGAACCAGGGTGTTTCAGTGCCGGAGGGAAAATGAAATCCCATATGTTCTTTTTGGCCTGCGTCTTCCGGACTGCTTCCAAACTTGCCCAGCCTGCATGGCGGCCCGGCATATACCAGTAAAATCCCTCGGTTGCCATTGCAACGCCGACGACAATAAGCGAGGCATCAAAAAAAGTCCATGGCCCTGGAGTGAACTGACGCAATAAGCCAATACCGAAACCGATAAATACAACGCCGGTCCTCGTAAATGCAAGCCCGGTACGCGCCCTGGCCATACTGGTCCAGTAGCATACGTGTGTCGTCCTTTCTTCGGCAAAATCCGTCCTGTCGCTGGCAAGGAACCTGCGCCTCATGACCGGAGACAGGTTGCTCCAGTTCGATCGCAGCACTGCCGCATCTTCCACATGGCCGGTACGGACAAAAAGAGGGTTGTCGCCGGGATTCACTACTTCAAGAACAGTAGTGCCCCACGTCGGTTCGGTAGCCCTGCACTCAAACACTTTCTTCCCTGTTTTCCGGGCAGGCAGATACCACAGCAGGCCGTCAACAGTCATAATGATACCTGAAATGAACAATACCGATTCAAACACAGACAGAAGCCCTATACCAAAAATCCTGAAAAGCACGACAGCAATGGTGAGGAAAGAAATGCCGGTACGGATAAATGCCAGTCCCGTTCTGCCTTTTCCAAGGGATGTCCTGTTGCACGCCATCAAAGAACGCCTGTCCGCCAGAAATGTTCTCACTTTAGCTAAAGGCGTCCTGCCGGCTGAGGCTGGGAAACGAGGATTCACATCAAAGTTGTGTTCGATAATCCTCACAAGGTCCGATGGCAAGGCTACAACGAAATCGATATCCCGGACCCCGAGTGTATCTTTGACGTCCTTAATTACATCGGGGTCGAAAGGATGATAGGCTATTACCTCGGCGCGCCCTTTATTGACGGCAAGCGGAAACCAGAGATTGCGTTTGAGTTTCTCCATGCTGAGACGCCTGGTGAGAAAAAAGGAGGCTATGACGCTCTCATCATATTCGACAAAAGAACAACTGTAGAATTCCGTAAGGGAAAATAATATCTCATGTTTGGGAACACCTTTTTTGATCAACCATTCTTCAGGATATTCGCCGGACGCGACCGCCTCGCTGATCTTCTCATTCAATTCCTTTTCGGTGAGAATCCCCTTTTTTAAAAGTCTCTCGAATTTGTTTTTTAACATGACTATAGCTTGAAATCCCGCCGGCCTGACCGCCGCTTCCTACTCCTTTTATTATAGATTATATTGATATCAATGACAAAAATTATGTCTCCGGAACACTGCATAAACCGGACATTTTAACTTTGCCTTGACACGACCGCTTCTACCGGGTTGACAAATCCCGATCGAGAGAGAGCGGCGGCGCGGGCCTGGGCCTGAGTATATGCGAAGAAATAGTTAAAAGAATAGAAATAAAGAGCAAAGTGGATGAGGGCACTACAGTATCCGTACACCTTAAAGAAGCGTTATAGCGTCTTAATGCAAATTCCCTTTAAACTGTATCGGAAACGTATTATAATATAATAGATAGTTTAGAATATTTGAAACACTTGGCGAGGAGCAATTATGAAAGACAAATTACGACTTTCCAGGGCAAGGCTTTCCTCGAATCCTAATTGGAAGTGGTTCATTTTATGCACTGTTCTGCTGGGCGCGACTATGTCGGCCCTGGATGTAAGTATTGTAAACGTGGCCATGCCGACCCTGAAAAACACGTTTAAAGTCTCAATGGCGGTAATCGAGTGGGTCGCAATAGCGTACACGCTTGCATTGACGGTCTTCCTGCCGCTGTTTGGAAAACTGGCCGACATGTATGGGAGGTCAAGGTTATACAATATCGGTTTTATAGTGTTTTCAGCGGGTTCGTTGCTTTGCGGGTTATCGCCCTCAGCCGCTTATATGATCGCATCCAGGATCATCCAGGCAATAGGCGCCGGACTTCTGCAGGCCAACTCCTTAGCGCTCATTACACAGGCTTTTCCATCATCCGAGCGGGGCAAGGCCATCGGTATTCAGGGAGCGGTCCAGGCGGTTTCGATGTCGGTGGGTCCTTTTGTTGGAGGCATTCTGATAGCCACGGTAGGCTGGAGGGCTATTTTTCTAATAAATATCCCGATCGGCATACTCGGGACCGTAGCGGCGCTTTTTATTCTTCCGCCCCACCGGCAAATAAAAGAGAAGGAGAAGATAGATTATGTTGGAGCCGCATTTTTTGCGTCCGGACTGGCGTTGCTTATGCTGGCTTTCAATGAAGTCGTCAGACTCGGCTGGTCATCACACATAATTATTCTTTATTTCCTGTCAGGCATCGCGCTCTTGTGTCTTTTTGTGCTCACAGAGCTGAAGGTGGACAACGCGCTGATCAACCTGACTCTCTTCAGACATCCCACCTTTCTTCTCGGGAACCTGACGGGCATGCTGTCATACTTCGTCCTGTTCGCAGTCCTGTTTCTGATGCCTTTCTATTGCGAAAAGGTATTGGGCTTCAGCACCGCGCTCACCGGCTCCCTCCTGACCCCTATCCCGCTTGCGATGACAATAGTCGCACCCTTAGCCGGTCATATTTCGGACAAGCGTGGACCGAGAATGATGACAACCTTGGGCATGATCGTGTCCGCTTCAGCTTGCTTCTCCCTTGCGTTCGTGGGACAATCGGTCCGTATGCCGCTGCTGATAATCGAGTTGATTTTCCTCGGGGTTGGAATGGGATTGTTCACCGCGCCGAACAACAGCGCTATAATGGGCGCGGCGCCGAAAGATAAATTAGGCGTTGCCGGCGGCATTCTCAACATGATGCGGTCCCTGGGGCTTATCTTAGGCGTGAACATTTCCGGCCTCATATTCACCTCCATGGAACGCCGCTACCTGGCTGAAAAAGGATACCCCGGCGTAGAGCACGTTTTCAGCAACAACAGCATACCTTTGCTTATCAAAGACAATGCCTTCCTGCACGGCTTTATTGTCGTCATGGGCGTTCTTCTTCTCCTGAATCTCATCTCTGCATTCTTTGCAGCCACTAATAAGAACTGGATCGTGTTGGTGCATAAACAGGCGGTACTGAAAGAGAAAAGGGAAACATGGACTGCGCGTTGGGGTGGCTAGGCTATATATTGCGGGGAAGCCTGCCAAATAAACATGAGACAGTGGCAGTAGAAAATTTATATACTATGTCCAGCACGGGTTGAGGTCTAATTGGAGCGGGCGACGGGATTCGAACCCGCGACCTCCAGCTTGGGAAGCTGACACTCTACCACTGAGTTACACCCGCATAACAATGAGTTATCTGCTATTATAACATGCGCTGTTCTAAAATTGTAACAATCTACCCGTTAACACGTAATCCGGCCTTTATTCGAAATACTGTTCCCGCAGCTCGGCAGTATGTATAACCTTAATAGCAGTGCCCCCTTTATCAAACCCTCCCCTGATCTGCCTTACGCAGCCCGGGCAATCCATTGCAACGACGTGGACTGAAGCTGCCTTGATATTCTGGAGCTTTCTCTGCAGGATTGGCGCTGAGATTTCGGGCATTTTGATCGAATAGGAACCTCCCATGCCGCAGAATATAGCGGTGGAAATTCAAACAGATGTCCGTCCATCCGGCCCGGACCAGAATCGACGCGTCAGAAGCATCAACTATGCTCATAGGCAAGCCGCCGGCCCGGAAATTGGAGTCGGCCAGCTTCTGGATAAGCGACATATCGAGAAGATCGGAAAGCCGGTAGTTATTTTCTGCTGACATTCAGGGTATGAAGAATTTTATTTTTGCTCGGGGTCACTTAAGATTACAGTCTTTATTCTTCGAGCATTATAGCTCCGTTTCCGGCGGAGCTCACAAGCCTCGCATATCTGGAAAGATAGCCGTGGCGTATCTTGGGCAGCGGCTTCTTCCACGCGGCGAGTCTCTCCTTAATCTCTTTTTCAGGGATAAGAACTTCTATTTTCCTTCTCGGGATATCGATGCTCACTTTGTCGCCGTTTTTCAGGACTGCAATAGGACCGCCTTCCATAGCTTCCGGGGAAATATGTCCTATGCACGGCCCGCGGGTCCCCCCTGAGAATCTGCCGTCAGTGATCAAGGCTACTGATTCACTCAAGCCCATGCCTGCGATAGCGGATGTGGGAGAGAGCATTTCTCTCATTCCGGGTCCGCCTTTCGGTCCCTCATATCGTATAACCACTACGTCGCCCGCTTTTATATCCCCATTCATAATAGACTTCATTGCCGCTTCCTCAGAGTCAAAGACACGTGCCGTGCCTTCAAACTTCATCGTATTTTTGCTCACAGCACTCTGTTTGACCACAGCCCCTTCAGGCGCCAGGTTCCCCTTCAGGATCGCTATCCCGCCCTCTTTATGATATGCCCTGTCCAGAGACCTGACAACTTCTCCATCCATTACCACTGCGTCCTTCGCAATCCTGCTCATATTCAGTCCGGAAACCGTGAGAGAAGGATTGAGCATGTCTTTCAGCCGGTTAAGCACAGCCGGAATACCCCCGGCGTGGTCGAGATCTTCCATATAATGGGTCCCTCCGGGAATCATGCTGGTGATGTGAGGCGTCTTCCGGCTGAGTATATTGAAGATCTCCAGGGGCAGTTTCACTCCAGCCTCATGTGCTATCGCAGGAATGTGCAGCGTCGTATTTGTAGAACCGCCGAGTGCGAGGTCGACCATTATGGCATTCTCAAAGGCCTTGCCTGTCATTATCTTGCGCGGTGTTATATTTTTCTTTACCAGATCGACGACCTTACTGCCGCTCTCGAAAGCTATCCTTCTTTTTTGTGCAAGCACTGCAGGCGCTGTTGCACACCCGGGCAAGCTCATGCCCAGTGCCTCTGTAACGCATGCCATGGTGTTGGCAGTATACATTCCCTGACATGAGCCGGCGCCGGGACAGGCGCACATTTCCATGGCTTCCAGTTCGTCGTCACTTATCAAGCCTTTCTTATATTTCCCCACTGCCTCGAAGGTATCGCTGGTAAGATTGAGCCTCCTGCCCTTGTAATGCCCGGAAAGCATGGGGCCGGCAGTGACCACTATGCTGGGAATATTCACCCTGGCGGCAGCCATGAGCATGCCGGGAGTTATTTTATCGCAGTTGGTGAGAAGGACAAGGCCGTCAAGCTGGTGTGCCTCTGCAATGGTTTCCACCATGTCCGCGATCAACTCCCTCGATGCGAGTGAGTAATGCATTCCCTTATGCCCCATGGCAATGCCGTCACAGATGCCGGGGATACCAAAAAAGAAGGGATAGCCGCCGCCCGTGTGTACGCCCTTCTCAATAAACCTTTCAAGATCTCTCATTGACGCATGCCCCGGAATAATATCGGTAAAACTGGTTGCAACCCCAATAAACGGTTTTTCCATCTCGCTTTTGGGAATGCCTGTCGCATAGAGGAGCGCCCTGTGCGGGAGCCTTTCAAGCCCTTTTTTTATTGTCTTGCTTCTCATAATAAAAACCTCGTTATAGCGTTATAGCCAACATGTTTTTACCGCTATAACGCGATGAACGCTATAACGCAATAACGCGCTTTTTAGTTCATGCCTCTCTTAAAATGCTTTATCAATTCCGCTATCTTGTCTTTCTTGGAAAGCTTCTCTTTTTTCATACGCTGGACCTGAAATTCTTCTTCAGGTGTCAGATAATGCTTTTTGTCAAGTTCTGAAAGCATGCCATCCAGTTCTCTGTGCTCCTGGTAAAGCTTTCTGAATTCTTCATTATCCCTTTTTAAAGTTTCAATGATTTCATCATCGCTCATATAGCATCCCTCCCTTTAAGGGTCTGTGGGCAGACCCCAATTATTTTTCATTTACTTAATTTTACTACAAATACATCAAAAAAAAACATCCTAAAAAACAGTTAAAGGCACATGCTGTATGCTATGCCTATATGCCTTTTACCTGCCTTATTTATTAGGCGTTGCAAAGGGCTTGCTGAATTCCAGAGGTTGCCTCGGCGCAACCCTGAGCGGTTCAATCACGGATTTCCTCTGCTCCTGTGGCGGTGCGGGCTTCACGGCAGCCGGTTTTTGAGCAGGCTCGGCCGGCTTCGGTTGAGGTTCCGGTCTGGGAGCGACCGGCTCCGGCTGTACTGTTTGCGGGGCTTCGGGCGCTTTCGCTTGAATAGGTTCTTCGGACTTGGGCGGCTGTTGTACCTTCTCCTGGAGCAGTATTATGCTGATTCTCCTGTTTCTGGAGTCTGTGGGATTATTTTTATAAAGCAACTCGGTATCGGCAAAGCCGACCACCCGTGCAATCTTGTTCGAATCAATACCGTTTCCCTCAAGGGCCCTGCGCGCAGCCGACGCCCTTTCAGTAGAGAGTTCCCAGTTGGTGTATTTCTCCTTTTTAAGGGGAGACGCATCTGTATGCCCTTCCACAGCGATCTTATTAGGCATATCTTTAATATTATCAGCTACAAACCGTATAATCTCCTTTGCGCTCTGACTAAGATCAGAGCTGCCGGGACGGAACATCGGTTTTCCCTCGGTATCAACAATTTGAATCCTCACGCCTCCTTCGACAGTGTCAAGCATCAGATGTTCTTTCAACCCCTGCATTTTCTCGTCTATGGCTTTTTTGAGCCTGTTCTTGAAATCCTCCGCTGAGATCTCTCCAGGTCCCTTTCCAAACTCCTTGCTTATAGTCTTTACCTCTCCGCCCGTCTGGCTGAATATCTGTGACGATTCCTGCATAAATGACTTTCCGGCTTTTTCAAAGACGGAGAAGTGTTTGAAATACTGAGATAAGGATGCTCTTTTTTCAGGCGAAACCATAGCGAGCAGCCACATAAGAAGGAAAAAGGCCATCATTGCCGTGACAAAATCAGCATAGGCGACTTTCCAACTGCCGCCGTGAGCGTCCCCATGCCCCTTTTTGATCTTTTTGACTATGATTGTCTTGGATTTGTCTGCCATGCCCTACTTCTTAAGTTCCCTGACTTTTTCCTCAACTTCCACAAATGTCGGTTTGACGTTCCCCGGTATCACCCTTCTGCCGAATTCCACTGCAATTTGCGGTGCTGCTCCCCCTACAAAGCCGACAAGAGCTATTTTTAATACGTTCAGATAATCTCTTTCTTCATTCGCGCAAAACTCAAGATTCCTTGACATAGGCCCGACAAAGCCATAACACATCAACACGCCGAGGAAAGTCCCGACCAGGGCGGTCGCGACACTGTGCCCGATAACTTCAGGAGGTTCGCTTATATGGCCCATTGTGAGAACAACTCCCAAGACCGCGGCAACAATGCCGAGGCCCGGCAGGGAATCGGCGACTGTGCCGATGCTCTTGGACGGTATCATTAATTCTTCATGGTGAGCGTCCAGTTCGGTATCAAGCAGCGATTCCAGTTCATGCGGGGCGATACTGGTTGTCATTACTGTCCTCAGAGTGTCGGTAACCAAAGAAACGGCATGATGATTCTTGAGGAACTTCGGGTAATTGCTGAAAATCTTGCTTTCCTTGGGGTTATCAACATCAGCCTCAATCGAAACAAGACCCTCTTTTCTTATCTTTGCGAATATTTCACTTAAAAGCAGGAGCACTTCGATATAATCAGCCTTGTCGTAGCTCTTCCCGGAAACCAGTTTAGCTAGAGCGCCGAGAACTAATTTGATTACCTTCATTGGAGAGGCTATGATAAAACCGCCTATCGCCGCACCGAATATTATAAGCAGCTCGACCGGCTGAAGGATAACACTCAGGTTGCCTTTCTCTATCAGAAAGCCCCCAAAAACTGCAACTATAACAATGACCGCTCCGATTATGGTAAACATAAAATCCCTCGTGTATAAGCATACGAGCATAAAAGTATATGAGTCACATATACTTTTCCCCTTTTACTCATATACTCATTTATTTCCGTTTCTCTCTCAGTATTTCACGCTGCCTTCGGAAGACAAACTTGACAACCTCATCCTGCACTTCCTCATTCATGGCAACGAACTTTGTTGCCGTCATATAGCTGTTGGTCATACGCTCGCTCTTGACTACTTCACCGTAAAGGAAAAGTGCGACGGGCGGCATCATAGGCAATATTATCTTCATTTCAACGGTTTCACCCACATTATACTTGTCTCTGGCAAAGAAGCCGAGTCCTCCGCCGCTGATGTTCACATGGGCAAAAGGCATGGAACCAAACCCCTCTCTTTGAAAAGTAAGCATGTTCACAATTGCGTCGAGCTTCGAATTCATTGACTTGACCCATTCCGCAAGAATCTTGTCCTGCAACTCAGGCAATGCGTGGGTCTCGGCGAAAGATGTTCCACCCGAAGTCCTGGCCCTTATACTCGCACGTTCCTCTGACGGTACAACCCGTACCTCAAAAGGGACATGCGCGTCAACCCTTGAAAACTCTCTTTGTGTTTGATATTTTTCTTCTTCCCGTGCCATAAAAACCCCCGTCAACCGTCGAGCGCCCGACGCTACTGTGTTATCACAATCTCCACCCGCCTGTTCTTTTGCCTGCCCTCTTCAGTAGCATTGCTCTCCAGTGGTCTGAACTCGGCATATCCTGCAACTGCAAATTTAGTCGGATCAAGCCCCTTTTCGATAAAAAAGTGGAGCATACTGGCCGCTCTGGCTGTGGACAACTCCCAGTTGGACGAGTATTTGGGAGTGGAAATGGGGACATTATCGGTATGTCCCTCAATAGTAAACTTTCCGGGGTTGACAGACAGCAACTTCGAAATATCTACCAGGACTTTCTGGACTTCCGGCTTAAGGTCGGCAGACCCCGAGCCGAAAAGCACTCCGTCCGAAAATGTTATTACAACCCCGCGCGGCTCATTCTTAACAGTGATATCCTTGCTATTGGCCGTCACCACTTTCCTTATATTCTCCATAAACTCCGATTTCTTGGTGTCGATAAGAGGAATAGGTTTATCGATCACTCTGAACGTCTGTTCCAATGAGCCCGAAAACTGTTCTATTTTTTTTATGTCAACAGATGACAAGGCATACAGGGCCACGAAAAAGGTGAACATTAACGTCATAAAATCGGCATAGGATATAAGCCACCGCTCATGGTTATCACGGTCATCCCCGCTATTATGCCTGCGTTTCACCCTTTAACTCCCAACCCTATTACTGCTTTTCATGTTCGGCCAGAAATGCATTCAGCCGGGCCTTGAGAAAATAAGGGTTGACCCCGCTTTCCACTCCCAGGACGCCCTCGACGATCAATTCCCTTACAAATATCTCCTCATTAAGCCTGTTCATTATCTTCTTGCCGATAGGTATAAAGAGGAGGTTGGCTGATCCGACACCATAAATAGTCGCAACAAAAGCGACAGCTATGCCGCCGCCGATTTTTGACGGATCCGTAACATTCCTCATTACCTGAATAAGACCGAGAACAGCACCCAGTATCCCTATGGTCGGTGCAAACCCACCCGCTGACTCATACACTTTTGAGGCCTTTCTGTAGGTTTCTTCATACGTAAAAATCTCCTGGGAAAGTATTTCCTTTATCATTGCGGGAGGAATCCCGTCTATGACAAGAGACAACCCCTTTCTCAGGAAAGCATTATCTATGGTCTTGACCTGTGATTCGAGAGTCAGCAGGCCCATTTTCCTGGCCTTGACGAGAAGACCCAGAATGTCCTCTATGACTTCACCCGGAGCTGCCGAACTCCTGCCGAAAACCATGCCGAGAGATTTGATGGCATTTAAAATGTCTCTTACCGAAAAACTCAGCAGGGTCGCCCCGAGTGTGCCGCCGAAAACAATGATGCCGGCCGAAAGCTGCACAAGATGGGTGATATTGCCGCCCTCAGTCAGGTTGCCGCCGATAATCGCGCCTATGCCCAGAAAGATACCTATGAATGCAGCTATATCCATATCGCTAATAATTATATACTATTTTAAACTTTTTTTTGACATCCAACAAAAAAACAGCAGAAACCATCTCTGCTGTTCGTGCGTTCGGCATACTGCAAACTGAATCACCCACCTTACCGGGGGTGGCATTAAAAGCGTTAATTTCTTTTTTGACGCTGTACGCTATTGTATGTTACTTGTTTCCGCAATAGGCATTAACAGCCGCTTTGCTGTTTTGCAGGTCGAACAGTTTTGCTGCAACCCGTTCCCGCGTCTCCTGAAGGGACTTTTCATTTGAAGCGGTCAGATCAACAATTCTTTTCATCAGTGACTGGAGTTCAAAGACATCCGCTTCCAAATTCCATAATGCAGCGTTTGCAGGGTCCTGCATCTCGTTCATCAAATTCTCTTTAATCAGGAAATAATGCTGAAGTCCATCGACATGGCATTCGACTATATCAACCTGCTCCCTCTCAAGTATATTAATGAATTCCCTGCACTTTAAAACCATCCTGTTTTCTTCGATATTCATCTTATTGGTCTCCGGCTGCCTGCTGCCGTAACCCTTTTTCCTTTCATGCGCTTACCGCTATACGCTTTGGTTCGGGATTACCGGGTACCGGCTTCCAATTATTCGCCGCTGGTCTGGGGCTGGCGGCCGCTACCGGCCGTGGGCTGCTCTTGCCCTCTCCGCTGCATATTTCAGCCCATGCATCCCTCAGGGGCTGAATAAGTTTAATTACAGAACCAATCCTCCGGGCATCGTTTTCAAAGTTTGCCTGCGTCAGTTCAATCAGCATATGACAATAGAGCCTGTCAAAGTTCTCTGCCAACTTCCCTCCCCTTTCCTTATCAAGACAGGACTGCAGATAATCAATAATCTTCACGGCCCTTTCTACTAATCTGGCCTTCTTTCCTAAATCCTTATTTTCAGACAGTTCCTTTAAGGCCGCTTCAAGAAACTTGATGGCCCCATCATACAGCATCAGGACTGTCTGTCCCGGTGAAGCGAATGAAATCTGATTGTCCTTATATTGTTGCGCCGCTGTTGCCACCATAAAATCCTCCTCCATGAGAACCTTCATCCTTTATTATATCTCTCTGTGCTCCTATAGTCTTTATCGCCGTTTATTTAATATTCTTTAGAGAGGTATTCTCTGTGCAGTCTGTGGTTTCATTTGTTATAATGTGCCGCCGGAATTCTGCGCCCATCCACTGCCCAGGTTTGCAAACATGCTCGTTACAGCCGCGCTCTGCGTTTTGTAAGTGGCAAGTAATGTTTCGAGCTGGGCAAACTGGGTTTGAAGCAACTGCGTCTCCTGGTTTATCCTGCTTGCAATCGTATTTTCCTGTGTAGTCAAATTATTAATGTTCGTCTGGTTGGAGTTTGACTCCGTAACTATTATCCCGGTCGTTGAATTGGTGTATGATGCAATAGCAGAAGAAAGCGAACTCGCAATCCCCGATGAGACCGCTATCGTGCCGTAACCTCCTGTCTTGCTGGAATCAACATTTATCGAAAGTCCGCTCTCGGGAAAATCTGAGAAGGAGGTGAGAACATCTCCGGAGCCTATGGCAGGATGGCCATTGATCATTCCGGCTATATCAACGCCTGTGCCCGTGACAGGGGCGCTGTTGGCACCCGGCGCACCCAACACCCCTCCCGTCTGGTCGGAAGACGACACCTGAAACCAACTCTTGGCGCCATAATCAGCAGAGGTAATGCTTAGGTTTCCGTTAACATTCGATGCGGTGAGCCCCACATTCTTGGTAGCAAAGGCGCTGTTGAGAGTGTCGACGATTTGATTTATCGTCGAACCCGCCGGGAGTGTCACTCCGAAGTCAGTATAAGCAGGGGGTGATGAGGTATTATTATTTGTATATTCAAAAGTCAGCGTCTCACAAGAAGCAGCT
This sequence comes from Nitrospirota bacterium, assembly GCA_015233365.1. Lineage (GTDB taxonomy): Bacteria > Nitrospirota > Thermodesulfovibrionia > Thermodesulfovibrionales > Dissulfurispiraceae > JADFXI01. The sequence continues at coordinate 151,991 of JADFXU010000001.1, forward strand.
ACGGAAAACTGGTCGCCCGCAGCAAGGGTCCCGCCGTTAAAACTCACTTTTACTCCCTCTGAATGTGTTCCGTCGATATTTTGCGGTGTATTATCGGCTGCAACAGCCACCCCATTGCTGCCGTTATACCGCACTCCCCCTGATCCGTACCAGGTTACCCCACCGTCTGTCGAGTATTTATATGTCGCATTGCCGGACCCCGGGGTGTCACCATTTACTATTTGGAGCAGGTATGTCTTGTTTCTCGTGCCTGTATAGGCGCCTGACGACGACGCCGTGCCGGCGTAACTGTTCGATGGATAAGCATAGGCTTGGCCAATCTCGCCATTCGAAGATCCACCTCCGGAGACAGACGCCTTTTGAGGCGCAGTAGTTACATACACTGAATAATTGCCGGGCTGGGTATTTGACGTCTTGCTCACATAAGATACAGCGGCATTTGTAGGCGTTGCACTTGATATAAACAGATTTGACACTGCAGAGGGATTCGTTTGCAGGGCCGAACTCAGTTTAGAAGTATCAAGAGAGAGGATTCCCGTCGTGCTGTCCGTAGAAATGCCTATCTGCGACAGGCCCGAATACTGGGATGGGGTGATACCCGGAATAGTTCCTGTCACCGTATTGACTATCCTGCTTTTTATCAATAAAAGAGCCGGATCAGTAAGAAGAGGATTCGTCTGATTTATATCCGTCCCGGCTGTATTCTGCGATGGATCATAGGTCCTTTGTTGATTTATATACTGCATGAGAGTATTGTAAGCGGTCACAAAACTCTGTATATTCGTTTGCGCGGTCGATGTGTCCGATGACACCGATAGCGTCACGGGAGATGATGAGTCCGCCTGAAGGAGGTTCATGGTCACTCCCTGGACCGCATCAGTAATGGTATTGCTGCTGTTGGTAATGGTCGCGCCGTCCACATTAAGCACGGCATTCTGGGCCGTCTGCATCTCGGGATTATAAGCAGCTATGGAAAACTGGTCGCCAGCAGCAAGGGTCCCGCCGTTAAAACTCACTTTTACTCCCTCTGAATGTGTTCCGTCGATATTTTGCGGTGTATTATCGGCTGCAACAGCCACCCCATTGCTGCCGTTATACACCACTCCCCCTGCTCCGTACCAGGTTACCCCACCGTCTGTCGAGTATTTATATGTCGCATTGCCGGACCCCGGGGTGTCACCATTTACTATTTGGAGCAGGTATGTCTTGTTTGTTGTGCCTGTATAGGTGCCGGACGACGCCACCGTGCCGGCGTAACTGTTCGATGTGTAGGCATAGGCTGTGCCTACCTGTTTGTCCGTAAAATCAAGGCCGGGAGTACCTGTAGCAGTATTCTGGGTTATATATATCTCATTTGAATAACCCGTCGAGTTTGTTGTCAGCTCAAGACGATAGGGATTAATACCTGATCCGTCATTCATGACAGAAGCCGTGACACTGCTGCCTGATGAATTTATTGCATTGGCCAATCCCTGAAGGGTCATTGTGCTGCTTACGCTTATTTTAGTAAGCGCCCCTCCGCTGCCGACCTTGAAAGAGAAAGTGCCTCCTGACGGGTCAATGGCTGTCGTGTTCTTGTCAGCCCATCCCTGTGACGCCTTTATATTTGACTCAGCAAGCTGGTTCACGGTTATTGAATGAGTACCCGCTGCCGCAGAACTCGATGCTGAAACATTAAGCACCGAAATGCCGCCCGACGTATTGGTTACCGTGGCTTTCTTTGTATTGAACTGGTCCGCACTGTTGAGGGTATCCAGCGCTGATTTGAAAGAAGACAAATTAGTGCTTAAAGTCGAAAGTGCCGCGATCTGAAGCTGATAATCCTGCTGCCGCTGCTGCATTTGCGTTATCGGCTGTTGATCAACCGCCGTAAGCTCTGAAATCAACTGCGCATAGTTAATGCCTGAAACCAGGCCCGTACCCGCCGATATTGCCGCGCTGTTTGTTGCCATAGATGACCCCCTTACCAGCTGACCAGCTTACGAGCTAAACAGCTGAACAGCCCGTTAGCCTGTCAGCTTGTCAGCTGATATATTATACCTTTTTGCTCAGCAATAATGCCTGGTCTTTATCAAAAGCCTGCATCAGCTTCAAAGTCTCTTCCGAAGGGATCTGCCTTATGACCTCTTTGGTGTCGCTGTTGATTACTTTTACCACTACTGTCCTGGTAGTATCGTCCACCGAAAAATTAAGATAACTGTTAAAAGAATCGGCAATCCCGTTCGCTTTATTTACAGCATCCCTCAGTTTATTAATATCCGGTTTGCCATTGCCCGGTTTGCTGCCTGACATTTCATCAGGGTCAACTCCGGCAACGGTTCTTTCCTGAGGGCCGCTCGCAGACGGCTGACTGTTCCTGGCGGCAGTCCCCGGCTGCCCGGTGTCGAGCATTTTTGTTTGTATGTTTATCTCCATGCCTCGCACCTCTCTCTCTTTATGAGTGTATGAGTGTATGAGTATATGAGTAACAGGTAAAAAGTAAATAAGGTATTGTTTTTACCCATATACATTTTTTTATTCATACACTCATCTACCCTTTCATGTTTTTCAGTAGCCGTGGATAGCGGATGTCCGCTATCCACGGCTACTGCTTACTGGTTAAAAAGTCTACTTCAACAGCTGCAATGCTATCTGCGGCAGCGTATTAGCCTGCGCGATCATTGCGGTGCCGGCCTGGACCAGTATCTGGTTCTTCTGGAAATTAGCCGTCTCAGCCGCGAAGTCAGCATCCATGATCGTGCTCTGAGCTGATGCCATGTTCTGGGAACCGGTCTGCAGGTTGGCTACAGTAAACCCAAGCCTGTTCTGAATTGCACCGATGTTGGCATTTATCGAATCGAGCTGGTTAAGGGCCGCGTCGATGGTAAGGATCGCCGCCTCGGCATGGACCTGCGTGTCGATTGCGATCTTCCCGACATTAAAATCAGTAGTATCGGTAGCAATAGCCTTACTGTTATCGGTCGTATCCTTTACATTATTCGTTGAATACAGGTTTGAAAGGTTCCCGGTAATAGTAATCTGGCTCTGAGAGTCCAACTGCACGTCCGACCTGTAGATAGACGTCGAACCTGACTGAGCTGTGAGTCCCAGTATGGTCCACGCGCTCGATGCAGCCGTGACCGTGATATTCCTTCCATCCGCCGCATTAAGAACAAGGTCGCCACTGCTGCTCTTGGAGGCTGTCACTCCCGTGGACGAACTCTGGAAGTTGATTGCGCTAACCAGAGCGCCTGTGCTGTCATCCGCAGTAACCGTTACAGCGCCGATGTTGGTGCCGTTAATATAAACATCG
>JADFXU010000020.1 GCA_015233365.1 Nitrospirota bacterium
ACCACATTTGACGCCTCTATCAATCCCCTCAATTTTTCGGCCAGCGCAAAAGCATTTTCAAGCCCTGTATTCGGAACAACTATCATGAATTCTTCGCCTCCCCACCGCGCAAAAATATCCGGGCCCCGGATATTTTCAGAAACCAGACTGCTCATTTCAACCAGTACCCTGTCTCCCGTTTTATGTCCGCACCTGTCATTGATTTTCTTGAAACGGTCTATGTCGAACATTATAAGGGACAGCGGGGTTTTATATCTTCGGGAGCGCTGAATTTCGGCCGCGAGCAGTTCGTTGAACTGCAGCCTGTTGTAAATTCCGGTCAGGGGGTCCGTCTTTGCCCGGACCGAGCACAATTCGTTCGCACTCTTCAGGGCGGCTTCGAGCTTTTTACGCTCGATGGCATAACTTATGGCCCGCATCAGTGTTCTGGATTCTATCTCTCCTTTCACCAGGTAATCCTGAGCACCCCTCCTGACAGCCTCCATCCCGAATGCATCATCGCAAGAACCGGCAATAACAATTATGGGGATATTGTTCGTCATATCGAGGACATAATCGAGAGTTTCGAGGCCACCGCTGTCCGGCAGGTTTATATCCAGAATGATCACGTCAATGCCGCCGCGGGAGATTCTCTCGATTCCGTCGGCCAGCCTTTCCACACACTCGGTACTGATGTCGGGGTCCGATCGGGAGAGCATTTCAGCTATCAGTAAAGCATCCTTGGGATCGTTTTCTATGAGCAGACAAAACAATTTATTCCACCGTCTGAATGCCGACCAGACCGGTCAGCAGGAAGGACCTCAACGACCACCGCCCGGGTTGCCCGCAGATCCCGGAGAGGAGACACCTCCCCCGCCGACAGAACATACACTGAATGAGGATATTTTTTTATGCACATCACCGGAACCGCATTTCGGGCATTTCATAACTTTTTCATCGACATTAATACCCTGGAATACTGCAAACAGCTCATCGCATCCCCTGCAGCAATATTCATAAATGGGCATAATAAAAACACCTCCGGGGAGAAATAATCTTGGTTAATACTCGCACATGCACCTCTTCAAAGTCAATTTATCCGGAGAAGGGGAGCGCCTGTTTTTCGACGAGATGCACGGGTGGACTGGAGCGGGGGCGAGTAAAGGGGACCCCGGGAAATCAGATGATTTTTTGGGGAACAGTTACGTCGAGCCCCATCCGAGAACGGGTATGAATTACGCAACTTTGATAAGCTGGCATTGGTAACGAAGTAGTTTCAGATCGTCGAAAAACAGGCGCTCCCCTTCTCTTACAATTAACAAACAGCTGCGCTATAATGAATATATTCTTAACATTCCCGGATATGGAGGAAAACGTCATGATTAAACTGAAGGTCTTTTTTCTGTTGCTTTTGCCGGTTATACTGCTGTCCGTCGGGCTTGCCCATTCCGAGTCGCGGATACGATGTGCCTCGACAACCAGTACGCAGAACTCCGGTCTCTTCGATTACATCCTGCCCATATTCGAGAAACGGACCGGCATCAAAGTCGATGTAGTTGCCGTGGGGACGGGAGCAGCCATTGAAATCGGCAAAAGAGGCGATGCGGACTTTGTCTTTGTACATGCAAAGGAACTGGAGCTGAAGGCGGTTGAGGAGGGGTATTTTGTGGACCGCCATGATGTCATGTACAATGTTTTCGTGATCATAGGGCCATCCGATGATCCTGCAAAACTGAAAGGCATGAAATCCGCTCCTGAGGCTTTCAGGAAGATCGCCTCCGCATCAATACCTTTTGTGTCGAGAGGGGACAAATCAGGCACAAACACAAAGGAACTTGAAATATGGAAGAAGGCGGGCCTCGAACCGAAAGGCCGGACGTGGTATCTGGAGGTGGGGCAGGGAATGGAAAAAACCCAAAGGATAGCGAATGAGAAGCGTGCTTATACCCTTACCGACATAGGCACATGGCTTGCCACCAAAGATAAAGACAGACTGGACATGGTTATCGTGCTTGAGGGTGACCCGGCATTATTCAATCAATACGGCGTCATGGCCGTAAACCCGCAAAAGCACAAAAACGTCAAATACAAAGAGGCGATGCTGTTTATAAACTGGCTGATATCGAAAGATGGCCAGCAAACCATCGCTTCATACAAAGATAAAAACGGCAATGCCCTGTTCATACCGGACGCGAGATAACTGTTTGAACCGGAAAAGACAAAGACTTTTGATATGCGGATGGAAAGAAGAGTTGAGCTGGTCGCCGTTCCGCAACATAAATTGTGAGGCAACTCAGCCCGGTCTATGATACATTTCCTAAATAGTTTTTAATATGAATATCACGGCTGTTACCACCACTACTGCTACTATTACCACCATCGGAATTATTATAAAAGCATATCTATGCTTTCTTTTGGTTGAATGTCCTACAAATCCGAGGTTGCCGCCAATTTCCATGATTCAATATAACATATAGCATCTAAACCGTGTGTGCGTGGCCAAATTCTATGAATGGCAAAACAGTGCAGGGGCATAAACAGCCTTTGATAATTGTTAATTCTGAGTTGCCATGTGCTCTTGCAGGCTTTTAATGATGCTTAACAAACCAAACTCGTCCATCCTTTATATAAGGGAGCTAAGGCCGATGCATTTGAGCAGCCGTCTTCCGTTCATACATCCGGAGGCAGGAGTCAAAATCCGGGGTCTCCAATAGATCATTTTCTTTTTTTATTGAAACTTTTGCTGAAAAATGTTATTCAATATGCCATGGCAAATGGGTCTGAAATAACTATTAGTGTTGAGTATCTTAGGGGAACCGAGAAGAAAATCGAAGCTCTCAAGGCCCTCATCGATATGTCGGCGCTCATCTCTTCTACGCTCGACCTGGATGAACTGATGCAACTTGTTATGGAGAAAGCTAAGCATGAACTGCAGGCTGAAGCGTGCTCTATTCTTTTTTATAATAAGGAAATCGATAAGTTGGAATTCGAGGTCGCCCTGTGCAAGGAGGAGGCTACATCAGACTTGCTCAAGCAAAAAATCATTCTTGACATGGGGCAGGGAATAGCAGGATGGGTCGCAAGAAACATGGAACCCCTTATAGTTAATGATGTAAGGGCAGATGAGCGTTTTTTCGATCAGGTCGACAAGCAGACCGGTTTCATAACAGAAAGTATCGTGGCCGTTCCCCTTATCGGCAGATGCGGTCTTATCGGAGTCGTCGAACTGCTCAACCATAAAAGAAAAGAGTACGATCTGGAACTTTTTCAGATACTATGCAAGCAATTCGCCATAGCTATCGAGAACGCATTACAACACAAGGAACTGGTCGAGAAAGAGCGGCTTAGACATGAACTTGAGATTGCTGCTGCGCTCCAGAAGAGTTTTCTTCCGGAATCGCCTTTTCTCAAAAAAAACAATGTGACGATCAATGCAGTAAACATCTCCGCTGCAAAAGTAGGCGGCGACCTCTATGATTTCATAGAGCCGGCCGAAAATATGCTGGGCGTTATTATCGGCGATGTTTCGGGAAAAGGTGTTTCCGGGGCCATATATATGTCAAAAATAATAAGTGATTTCAAATATGTTGGGATCTCTGTAAATTCTCCTGCCGGCGTCCTCAACCGCCTTAACACACTGCTTGCCCATGCCCCTCACGGCATGTTTGTCACTGTTATTTATATGATTATTGACACTATAACAGGAAGGCTTCGCGTTTCAGTTGCAGGACACCCGCCTTTTTTGCTCCTTACAAAAGACAACGTAAAGGTTATGGATGTCGTTTCCGGCCCCCCTCTCGGGATACTTCCCGCCGAGTATCCGGATACTGTGCTGCAACTCGATGCCGGAGACAGACTGTTTTTATTTACCGATGGGGTTTTTGAAGCAAAGAACAAGAAAGGCGAGAGGATCGGTTACGAGCGCTTGGTAGAATTTGTAAGAATGCATGGGAATGCGTCTTCGCTCTCCGATCTGGTAATTAATTATGTGAATGACTTTTCGAAAGATACGGAAATGGCCGATGATCTGACGATGGTAGAAATAGCTTTTGCAAATAACGCATGAAAAACTCGGCGGTGATCACGATTCCCTCTCATCCGCAATATCTGTCCGTGCTAAGGGCGGTAACAGCACAGATGTGCATGCTTTCCGGAATGTCTGAAAGAGCTGTTGACGAGGTAAAGCTTGCTGTGGATGAGGCGTGCTCAAATGTTATGAAACATGCGTACCGTGGGGATACCGGCAGGAAAATTATGATACAATTCAGGATCGTTCCCGATAGTTTCGAGGTGATCATTGAGGATAACGGGATCAAGGCGCGTCCCGAACGTATTGAAGGCAGAGATCTCGACCAGGTACGGCCCGGAGGGCTCGGCGTCCATTTAATAAAGAGGGCATTTGACACGTTCACATTCGATAAACGGAAAAAAAAGGGCAACAGACTCAAATTGATCAGGCACACAAAGGGATACCATGACAATTATACTGATAGAAAAATACGGCAAAAAGATTCTTGAACTTTCAGGAGAAATAGATATGAACGCATCTCCTGTTTTGAGAAAAGAATTGATGACTCTCGTTAAAAAAGGAGTTACTCCGTTAGTAATCGATTTTAATAATGTTTCATATATTGACAGCTCCGGCATTGCGACTTTTGTCGAAGGACTGAAGGGGATGATGGCCTTCGGGGGGAAACTCAAGCTAGCTGCACTTCCATCGGCAGTCAAAGAAATTTTCAGCTTTTCGAAACTCGACCGGGTCTTTGAAATCTACGGTAGCATTGATGATGCGATCAATAGCTGAGGCTTTTTTCGGTGCAGTGGGAAGAAGGACTCTTGCTTCTTTCAGAAGCCTGCACGACACCTCAAAACTTATTAATACCACCTTTTATTGGGCAGTAATCGCACCCTTCAAGGGCAAAGCCATCCGCTTTCATGCAAGTGTTTCAGAAATTGTAAAGACCGGGTATAACTCCATACCGATTGTATCAGTTATCGCTTTCTTTGTCGGGATAATTCTTGCTCTTCAAGCTGCATACCAACTCAGGAAACTTGGGGCACTTATCTATGTGGCCAGTCTTGTCGGCGTTTCCGTAACAAGGGAACTCGGCCCTATACTGACAGCCATCATTGTTGCCGGGAGGAGCGGTTCGGCCTTTGCTGCTGAAATAGGGTCGATGAAAGCTGCCGAGGAAGTGGATGCGCTCGTCAGCATGGGTATTAATCCTGTAAGATTTCTTGTTGTACCGAAGCTTATTGCCCTCATGCTTATGCTGCCTGCCCTTACTATTATCGCTGACGGCATAGGACTTTTCGGCGGCTTTTTCCTGGCAGTTACCGCACTTGGAATACATCCTTACAATTACCTTCAGCAAACAACCAGCTCTCTTGTTCTCAAAGACGTATTTACCGGTTTGGTAAAGGCCTTGACATTCGGAGCAGTCATTACCATTGTAGGCGCTTATCAGGGTTTTAAAGTAGAGGGTGGCGCCGAAGAAGTCGGCAGGAGGACCACTGCATCGGTCGTTATTTCAATATTTATGGTGATTGTATTCGATCTTTTTTTTACAGCTATTTTTTTCTATTTTACGTGAGGCTGATAGAAGCTATGGAAGAGGCAATAAAAGTAGACAGCCTTGTGACCCATTATGGAGAACGCCAGATTCTGAAAAATATTTCTTTTACTGTCCTGCGCGGACAGACAACAGTTATTCTCGGAGGAAGCGGCTGCGGGAAAAGCACGCTGCTCAAGCATTTGATAGGTCTTTTGCAGCCGACGAGCGGCAAGATATTGATTAATGACAACAACATTGCCGGTATGCGCGAGGAAGAGATGAACGAAGTAAGGAAAAAGATGGGCGTCCTTTTCCAGGGAGCTGCGCTGCTCAACTCAATGACTCTGGCGGACAACGTCGCCCTCCCCCTCAGAGAACATACGAAACTGGAGGAATCGACTATTCAGATCATGGTCCGCATGAAACTCGACCTTGTAGGTCTTTCCGGGTTTGAGCATTTTTATCCTTCGCAGCTGTCAGGCGGTATGAAAAAAAGGGCCGGCCTTGCCAGGGCAATGGCACTCGATCCGGACTTTCTTTTCTTTGATGAGCCCTCTGCCGGTCTAGATCCTGTAACTGCTGCGGGATTGGACCAGCTGATCCTTAAATTGAGAAATGTTTTCAAAGTGACTATCGTTGTTGTTACTCATGAGCTCCCCAGTTTATTCATGATTGCCGATCATGTTATTATGCTCGACATGGGTGAGATAATCTTTGCGGGCACTCTTGACGAGTTGCAAATATCAGAGCACCCGAGAGTGCGAATGTTCCTTGAAAGGAAACCTGAGGCGGAAGAGTATTCCCCGGAAGATTATTTCAAGTTCATAGCAGGAGACTGACAATCAAAGCATGAAGGGTGAAGGCAGAAGCATAAAACTGGAGGGGCGTTGGATTATTTAAGGGAAGAGATCAAGGCAGGCGTTACTGTTGTTCTCGCGCTTGTCATATTGACCGGATTTATCGTCCTTATCGGCGGCAGCCGGCTTTTTGAAAAACTCGATATCTATTACGTCAAAGTTAATAATTCCGCCGGCCTCGAAATCGGTTCGCAAGTGAAGCTCGGCGGTGTCAGGGCAGGCAAGGTGGTCGATATAAAGACGCCTGAGGCGGCAGGGAAGCCCGTAGTTATAGAAATAGGAGTCAAAAAGGGGACCCCGCTTTACCATGGGACAAAGGCATCGATAGCACAAGTCGGTTTTGTCGGCGATATCTACCTGCTGCTTTCCGTTGAGAACACCACCCCTGAACTCATCAGGGCAGGGACGGAAATCCCTGCAAGTGATCAGGTTGATTTTACCGTGCTCATGGCGCGTCTCGATGAAATATCCGGGTCGGCAAATGCGCTAATCAACGATGCCAGGAAAATATTAAGCAAAAAAAATATTGACAACTTTGAAAGATTAATTGAAGACACTGATCATGCCGTATCATCCGGCTCATCCAACCTCGAAAAAGCGGCAGTTGCATTGAAAAGCACTACCGGAAAGCTTGATCTTGTGCTCACTGAAGTTGAAGGGTTGATCAGGGGTAATAATGGAGAAATCACCCTTCTTGTGAAAAAGGCAAGAGAGAATATGGAAAAAGCCGGAGACATGATAAAGGCATTTGAGGAAACTGCGCGGTCTGTTGACAAAACATCGCGCTCTGCAGATAAGACAATAACCCTTCAATCACAAAAGCTCGATGCATTCATAACTATACTGACCAGGACAACGGAGGATCTCCATGAAGTTTTGCAGGAGATCAATAACAAGCCTTGGAGCATTATTTATAAAGAAGACGCTGTAAGGGGGGATTAAAATGCTGAGGCGTTTTGTCATAATTATTCTTGCATGTGTTTTTGCTTCGTGCTCGCTGCCTGAAACAAAAATCTACAGCCTTTATCTGCCGCGGGACAAGGATGCAAAAAACACAAAGGCTGTTTCATCCCTCACCATACGTCTGGACTCGCCGCGGTATCTTGCCCAGCCTTATATAGCACGCAGAAACTCGCCATACGAGCTTTCAATCTCTAAATATTCAAAATGGGACGCTGCGCCGCATGATCTTGTAAAAGAAGCATTCAGGGAAACCATCGCAGCTATGGGGCTTCTCAGGGAAATCAGGTCCTCCAATGCCGAGTCGGTAGACTTCTATGTGCTTGTCATACATCTGACAAAATTCGAAATGCTTGAAACCACGGAAGGCGCTTTTGGTGAAATGGAATTTGATGCAGTGCTTTTCTCTCCTGAAAACAAAGAGCTATTCCATCTTCACGTCTCAAAAGAGAAAAAATTGAATGACAAGACTTTCGCAAGCCTTGCAAAAGCCCTGAGCAACGGACTTGCCGAGGGGATAAACGAGGTAAAATCCGGCATTTCAGATGTTCTTCCGGCACGCTGAAAAAACTGAGCCGGATGCATTTATATTCCAGGCTCTTCCGGAGCCGGACTATGATTTACAGGGAACTTTAATATATAATTTTTTTGATCCGGTTTCCGGCTGCCGGAGTGTCGGCACAGCATGATACGTACCCTGAGGAGACTATGGATAGCATATGGGGCAATATCTTCAAGCCATTCAAGAAAGAAGATGATGATGAAATCCGCACTATCTTAAAAAAAATCCCTGTCTTTAAAGACCTCGACAACCGCGAACTGGCCCGCGTCGAGCGCATTCTGCACCGGAGGACCTATCATCCGAGTGAAATAATTTTCAGTCAGGGCGACCCTGGTTTCGGCATGTATATAATCGAAAGCGGCATAGTCAGCATAGTCCTCATGCCCTCCGAGCATCGTTTGGCAGAGTTGTCTGAAGGAGAATTTTTCGGCGAGCTGACGCTTCTGGATGAATCTCCACGTACCGCTTCCGCAATTTCACGGACCGCCTGCAAGATGCTCTGCTTCTTTCAACCCGACCTTTTCGATCTTATTAATCGCGACCCGCGCCTTGGGGTAAAAATCATGTTCGGGCTTGCCAGGACAATCGGAGCGCGCCTGAAATATACCAACGAATGCATCAATGCCCTGAAAGACCTGCCGGCAGTATCAGGCGCAAGCTGAAGGGTATGGGAAACAGCTCCGTCCGCTGGATTAATATACTTTTCGTGCTTGCGGCCCTGTCCGGCGTTGGAGTATTCCTTGTTGCCATCGGCAGCCTTGTAAAACTTGTCATCATCTCAGCGCTGCTGGCATACATTCTGGATCCGCTGGCGAGCTTTCTGGAGTCACGCTGGATGGGACGCACTGCTGCAACAAGCGTTATTTTTATCGGCATTACCGGTATCGGCGCACTTTTCTTATTTCTTGCGGTGCCCTTACTGGCCCGGGAGATTGGATCCTTGCAGGACATGGTGAGTTCAGGCCGTGCAAATGCGATGATCACAAGGTTTGAGTCGTTTCTTCAGGGCAAGCTTTCCTTTCTCGGGATACAGGATCTTGATTTGGTTGCGAAAGTCCACACACGTATGTCAGATACTATGAACTGGCTGGTCAGTCATGTGTTCGATGTCGTATCGCTCCTTACAGATTTGATCATCGTTCCATTTATAGTATTTTTTCTTCTCAAGGACGGACGTGCTTTCAAAAAACACTTGATCAACAGTCTTCCCAACCGCCACTTCGAGTTCGCCCTCAATCTTTTGTATAAGATGGAGGTGCAATTGGGCAATTACCTCAGGGGCCAGTTTTTGGATGCAATCGTGGTCGGCATCCTTTCCACGATCGCATTGCGGATACTGGGCATCGAGTATTATTTTGTATTCGGGGCCCTTGCGGGACTTGCAAACCTCGTTCCATACCTTGGCCCTGTTGCCGGGGCCTCACTCACTATTATCGTTTCGTTGTTCAAAACCGGAGATATTGCAATGGCACCATATATCGCCCTTGCTTTCATTTTAGTAAAGCTCATCGATGACGCGCTGATACAGCCGCTCATCGTAGCAAAGAGCGTCGATATGCACCCGCTGGTGGTGCTGCTGGCGGTGATAATCGGCGGAAAGTTTTTCGGAATTCTGGGTATGCTGCTTTCCGTTCCGGCGGCCGGCTTCCTTAAGGTTGCCATTCAGGAAGGGATGGCAAATTACCGCAAATACGCCGGACGCATAAGCACACAAAACACCCTGTAAAAGGTGAAATTCCACGAGCGTAAAATTGGGAAGTCTCTGAAGGGCCTCTACCCTGAAAACTGTGCCGCTATGACTTAGCCCTGAGGGGGTTCAGCCCTGTTATTGAAATTGCTGATAACCCCCACATCCCCCATGACAACCAGCGTGTGATGAGGGGCAAGCACAGTCGTTTTAGCAGGATTAAAAATATAGCTGTCCCGGAGCACATCTTTGAGGGCGACTATAGTCATCCCTTCTTTATCCGACATGCCGGTCTCCTCGATTGTCATTCCGGCAAAAGGCGAATTATCACCAATGACGACATCCTCAACACGAATGGTCCTGTCCCTGGCTCTGAGCATTATATCCAGAAAAGTCACGACAGAGGGCCGAATCATCTCGGAAACCATTCGCATGCCGCCGATGAAATTCGGCATTACTACGCCGTCGGCGCCGGCCATCCTGATCTTCTGTTCCGATTCTTCCTCTACAGCTTTTGATATTACCCTCAGGCAGGCATTCAAATGTTTTGCAGTTAAGACCACCAGGATGTTATCAGCGTCCGAATGCAGGGCTGCGATAAGACCCTTAGCTTTTTCTATTCCCGCTGTGTGCAGTATCGCGTTGTGTGTCGCGTCACCCTCGACAACTAGTATTTCCCGGAGTTCGAGTTCTTCGATTTTCTCGATATCTTTTTCAATAACAACAAAATCCCGTTTTGTTTTGACCAGTTCTTCAATGACATACCTGCCGGTCTGGTCTGCGCCGCAGACGATATAGTGCCCGTTGAGCCTGTTGATCTTATTCTGCATTTTTTTCCTCCTGAACACATCGGTAAACTCTCCCTCAACAATAAATGCCGTAATGGTCGATACGCCACAGACGAGTACGCCCGTTCCCAAGAGTATGAAAACCATGTTGAATATCCTGCCCTTTGCAGACAGGGGGTGCACCTCACTCAATCCCACAGAGGCAAGAGTGATTACCGTCATGTACAGGGAATCAAACGTTGACCACCCTTCAATGAGCTGGTAGCCGCTCACGCCTGTAAAAAAAACAATGAGCAGCACTAACATTATAGTCTTGAGTCGTTCTCGCATCATAACAAGTCCGGTCCGCAATAATAATACCATAGGCCGCGATTTCGATTTTGATGAAATTGAGCGGCCGTCGGATTTCACTATCGGAACTGCTTTCTTTTATAATGCATGGTATGTCATATCTGCTGGAAGGGTTCGGAAAAGCATTTACTCTTATTTTCAGCCTCGACCGCGAGCTGCTGAGTATTATATCCCTCTCCATTGCCGTTTCAGGAGTTGCATTGTTTATATCTTCCGCCATCGGTCTTCCCGTCAGTGCTTTGATAAGTCTCAGGAAGCTGCCGGCGCGGGGATTTATTATCAGCCTTATGAACACGTTCATGGGGCTGCCTCCGGTAGTCGTGGGTCTTTTTTTGTATCTCATTCTCTCCAGGAGCGGTCCGCTTGGCTTTATGGGTCTGCTTTATACTCCCTCCGCAATGATAATCGCCCAGACCATACTTGCCTTTCCCATTGTCACGGCACTTTGCCACTCGGCCATTGTCAGCGTCGATCCAATTATCAGGCAGGCCTCGCTGAGCCTCGGAGCAACCCCTTTACAGGTCGGCGTCACCATTATCAAAGAGGCCCGGTACGGCATTATTTCAGCGATAATCGCCGCCTTTGGAAGAGTGGTAGCCGAGGTCGGAGCGATACTTATTGTAGGAGGAAACATTGCCGGCTATACAAGGGTTATGACCACCACAATAGCCATGGAAACAGACAAAGGAAATTTTGAACTTGCACTTGCTTTGGGCATTATCCTGTTGGCGTTGTCATTGTTCGTCAACAGCATGCTGCATGTAGTGCAGAGGAAAGGGCAAAGATGAGTCTTACCGTGAAAGTGTCGCATATAGTGAAATGTTACGACGGCACAACTGTGCTCGATGATTGTTCTTTTTCATTCGATGCCGCCGGAACGTATGTCCTGACGGGACAAAACGGCTGCGGCAAATCAACGCTCCTCAGAATATGCTCGCTTATCGAAAAGCCTGACAGAGGCTCTGTTGCTTTTTATTCAGGGCCGTCAAGAATAGAAGAGGACATGGATCTGAAACGCAGGTTGACCCTTGTGCTGCCGAAAGTCGGGGTTTTTAATACTACGGTCATGAAGAATGCCGCTTACGGTTTGAAGATCAGGGGAATGGACGCTGCAACCATAGAGGGAAAGGTGCGCCGTGCCCTCGACTTCGTAGGGCTGGACCACAAAAGCAGCCAGAATGCCCTTACGCTGTCGAGCGGCGAGACGCAGAGACTCGGCATCGCGAGGGCGCTGGTAATAGAGCCCGATATTCTCTTTCTCGATGAGCCCACAGCTTCAGTCGATTATAAAAATACAACACTTATCGAAGAGATCCTGCACTCGCTTAAGACGGCCAACAAATCCATTGTCGTGATAGCCACTCATGACCGGGACCAGGCGAAACGTTTGGCAGACCGCCTGCTGGTCATGAGAGACGGAAAAATCGAAATAGCTGAGAGCTAAGAGCCGAGAGCTAAAAAAAGCCTTGAGCTTCTTCAGCTCTTAGCTCTTGGCTCTCAGCTATACTAAATCCGCCTTCCCACCGCGAACGCTATAGCTTTCATCTCATTCATCAAGACGGCAAATTGAGATGGGTTCAGGGACTGAGCGCCATCGCAGAGGGCCTTTTCAGGATCAGGATGCACCTCAATGATAAGCCCGTCAGCCCCGGCTGCAACGGCTGCTTTGGACAGGGCCGGGACGTAGCGGGCCTGGCCGGCCGCGTGGCTGGGGTCGACAATAATGGGCAGGTGAGATTTGGCCTTGACTACCGGTACACAGCTTATATCGAGAGTATTTCTTGTGGCAGTCTCGAAAGTCCTGATGCCCCTTTCACAGAGCACAAGGTTGCGGTTGTTTTCGGAGAGAATATACTCTGCGGCCATGAGGAACTCATCTATAGTGGTCGCGGGTCCTCTCTTGAGCAGAACAGGCTTCCGTGCCTGCCCCAGCAGGGTCAGCAGGGCGAAGTTCTGGATATTGCGGGCGCCCACCTGGAACATATCGGCGTACTTATCGACAACCTCGATGTCTTTCGGATCAACAACCTCCGTGACGACAGGCAAGCCGGTGGCCTCGCGGGCTTTGGCAAGGAGTCTCAACCCGTCCTCTCCCAGACCCTTGAATGAATACGGACTGGTCCTGGGCTTGAAGGCTCCGCCTCTCAGCATCCGGGCCCCCGCTTCCTTCACCCTTACTGCAGCGCTCACAATCTGGTCTTCCCTCTCGACCGAACACGGGCCGGCGATAACGACGAAATCCTCGCCGCCGAACTTCACCCCCGCCACATCTACGATAGAGGACTCCCGCTTCACTTCGCGGCTGGCCAGTTTGTAAGGCTTCGAGATCGGAACGACTTTGTCCACGCCGGGCAGTTCTTCTATGAGACTTACCCCTTCCTTGTTCCCCTCGATTCCGATGAGGCCCACCACATTTCTTTCCTTTCCATAGATGATATGGGTGGTGAAATTCAGCTCTTCAGCTTTCTTGCAGACGTGCTCCAGCTCCGCTTCCGTTGCTCCGATTTTCATTACGACTATCACAACTTTTCTCCTTTATCTGATCTGTCTTTTACTTGCCTTCCATTCGCGGCATTCAGACGCCCGGATTTGCGGCAGGTCACTTATGCAGGCGGGAGAGGAATATCACTTTGGTTCCTTGAGTGACTTCTCTTTCATCCTTTTCACAAGTTCCTCATAGGAACTGGAATGTATTATCTCGTTGAATTGGGTCCTGTAGTTGTTCACCAGGCTTACGCCTTCAATCATCACATCATACGCCATCCATTTGGCCCCTTCTTTTAACAACTTGTAATCTACCGGGACCTCGCTATTCGAATGGGTGATGATTTTTGTTTTGACTACTGCATAGCCGTCATCTATGGATTCACCGGTGTATGCGATCTTCTCTCCGTTATATCTCTCGATTTTTGATGCATACGTCGCTTCAAGGAGGTCCGCAAAAAGTGAAGAGAATTCTTTCTGTTCTTCAGCCGTTCTTTTGCTCCAGTTCCGCGCCATCGAACGTTTGGACATCTCATTGAAATCAAATATATTGTCAACCGTCTTCCGTATTTTCGCTCTTCTTTCCGTTTTTTTCTCAGGTGCTTTCAGTTCTTTGTTGCTTACTATTGAGATAACAGAATCCACTGACTGCCTTAATTGTTCCGTCGGTTCTCCGGCATACACAATTTGAGAGGAAGTCAAAACACCTGCACACAAAATAACTGAAATGATTATGACGAAGCTGTGACTGCTGCTGATACCGCGCATCTGCACCTCCATTTACCGGCCCGTTGACGATTTTTTCAGACAACTTCGCTCCGGCATCTGCAATATCGAGTTTAAGTAGATATTATCATCCGGGAAATAAATGTCAAGCGCCTCTAAAAAAAGTATAAAAGCAGCCGGGCAGGTCATATCGTCATTGCTTCTTATTTTCGGGGATCATGAGCGCCAAAATGCTCGCAATTATCATAACGCTCGCCAGCATGTAATAAGAGGACACATGCTCCGGAGGAAACTTCAAATTGCAGACATTTATGGCTGCCCATGACAGACCATCTATGTAATCAACCATAACCCACCTTCATGATTTCGATTTTTTATTATCTGCTCAAACCCATCTTAAGATGGCTCAGAATGAGCAGCGTATCTCTTACCTGTCTCAATACTAAGTACTTCAATTCATAAATACGGTTGCATTCGAGCGCCGCATGTATAAACTGACGTACTACTAAGCTAAAACCGTGCCAATCTCAACAATATTGTTTTCCCGTACCTTTCGCCGAGAGAACATTACAATAGTGTTCCCCATATTACAATAGTGTTGTCTATTTACTGTTATTGTCGTTCTAGCGAAGGCAATTAAAGAGAAGTGAGGTTCGGCAATATCACATTATTAAATTAACATATTTCAATCGGGAAGCACAACAAGAGTCAAGCGGCGGGGCGTGCCCTCAATCGACGAGCTTTTCTCCTGCGGAAAGGTCTTCCAGTCTCTTTCTGTTGACTATCGTTATTTTCCGGCCCTGGACCCGGACAATGTCGTGGCCGCTCATTTTACCGAGGATGCGCGATATGGTTTCGGGAATCGTGCCGAGCAGGCTCGCAAGCTGTCCTTTGGTTATGGACAATTCGAGATCACCCGAGCCGTTATCCCGCTCACTCAAATAAAGAAGATAGGCGGCCAGTCTGGAAGGCACCTCTTTCAGGGAGAGTTCTTCCACGAGCTGCGTGAAACGCCGCAGCCTTCTCGACAGGTCCGCAAGCATATTCATCGCGAGGGAAGGGTCCTTCCCTATCAGTTCCAGAAAAACCGCTCTCGGAAAAAAGAAAAGCCTGCTCCTCTCTATGGTTTCAGCATGGGCAGGAAACCGCCCTCCTGCAAAAACAGGCACCTCTCCGAAAGATTCGCCCGGCGTGACAAAATGCAATATTTGCTCCTTGCCCTCTGAGGAAAGCTTGAAAATCTTGACCTGGCCGGAAACCACAACGTAAAAACCGGCAGCCGCCTCCCCTTCGGAAAAAACAGTCTGTCCTTTCTGGAAAGTCTGGTCTACGGTAATGTCCACCACTTCCTCAAGCTGCTCCTGCGACAGCCCGTGGAAAAGCGGAATACTTGCAACAAGGTCGATAATGCTCACAACGATATCTCACTCACCGAATCAAGCACTCTTTTACGCACTTCATGAGCGGATTCCGAAGGAATAAGAACAGTTCCATTGTCAAGGACAGGTATCAGGACATCTTCAAACATATCTCCGCAGGCGCAATAGCCGATACTCCCGGTAAGGGGCACTGTCTTTCGGGCGGCACATGCAGGGCACCGCAGCACCCTCTTGCTTCCCGACCATTTGCCTCTCTTTGCAACAGGCTTTCCGTCAATTTCCATTATGTCCATTGCATAGTCAACAGTCGCCGCGCTGCTTATCGAGGTACCGATGCCATAGCCGTCGACAAGGGGGTTAAGTACAGGCACATCCTCTTCCTTGATGCCTCCGCTCACATAAAACTTTATATGTCCGTAGCCCCTGGTGTCGAGTTCCCATCTGCATTCTTCAAGTATGCGGTAAAAATTGCCTCTCCTCGAGGACGGCGTATCGAACCGTACCGCAAACAATTTGTCTCCCATTGCCTGAGCCACATTCAGACACTCGAATTTTTCATCCAGAAAGGTATCTATTAAAGCGACCCTTTTGAATTTAGGCTCGATGACCTCATCATAGGCTTTTATCGCATCAACGGTGGATCCCATGCAGAGTATCAGAGCATGGGGCATGGTACCCATAGGGTCCTCACCTATCAGTTCTGCAGCCCTCTGCACAGCAACACCGTCGCACCCTCCTATATAGGCATTTCTCTCAATCATGGGCGCAAGGACAGGGTGCATCCTCCTGGCTCCGAAACTGATCACGGCCCGCTCACCCGCCAATTTTTTGAACCTCGCGGCCTTTGTAGCGATACCGGATGCCTGGCATATCAGCCCCAGAAGAGCGGTCTCATAAACGCAGATATCCTGATATCTGCCCTCAATTTCCATAACAGGCTCGTAAGAATAAAACACCGACCCTTCCCTCATTCCCCTTGCCTTCACAGGGAGACGATTCATAAGGAACAACGCTTCCTCCAAACCTGCAAAAACAGCCCAGGGCCATTGTTCGGGCAGGCTTTTGGCAATAAACTCAGCTTTAACGACGGGATTAACTCCTTTCTCTTTCAGGATCTTCATCGACCTTTCGAAATAAACATCGGTTATCCTGCCCTGCAGAATGTCATCCGGCTCTGCTGTGTGAAACATTTACCCTTCCCCTTTCATACCATTTTAGCTCCCAGCACATTCTTCATTATCCGGAGCGCCGCATCATGGTCTTCCTTATCAATGCCCGCAACACCGTCCCCGACAACGGTAACCGTATAGTCTCTCAGAACTGCGTCGTATGCGGTGAACAGTATGCATATATGCGTGACAGTACCTGTAAGCCTCAGGCTGTCGACTCCCAAATCCCTTAAAATATCGTCCAGTCTTGTCTGATAAAAACCGGCGTAGGAGGTCTTTTCGACGATAATATCCCCCGGCCCCGGTTTCAGTTCATCTACTACCCGGCCGCCTGCCGTCCCCTTCACTGCGTGAGCAGGCCAGCCGAACCTTGAAAATTCCTTGTCCTCAGCGGCATGGGCATCGCACACGTAAATAACAGGGTTGCCTTCCCGCCGCGCCCGTTGAATTTCACGCTTAATCGCAGGGATTGCCCTCCGCGTCTCCGGCACCTCAAGCGGGGCGCCGGGAAGGACAAAGTCGTTGAGCATGTCCATTATAAGCAAAGCCTCTTTAGGCATAATCCACCTCCCCACAGCCCTTCCCATCATAATAATACACCCGGCGGTCAAATACAATCATCATAAGGAAGGGGTCGGCAGGGGCGAGCACTGGTTCCCAAAAAATCTTTGATTTTTGGGGAACGCGAAGCCGAGCCCCAGCCGGGAATGGGTATGAATCGAGCAATTGTGATAAGTGGCACTGGTAAGAAGTAGTTTCAGCGCGTCGAAAAACGAGTGCTCCCCTTCTCCCGTCCTCCTTATTGATTTTTTTGATTTAAGTCAATGCATGCCTTATTGCCTCCGGTTACAATAAAAACAGAGAAAATGAAATATAATTAAATAGACGGGGAGGAAAAACACAATGAAAACGATGAGAAAAATCATTGAAATTAACGAGGACCTTTGCAACGGCTGCGGTGAGTGTGTCACCTCATGCGCCGAGGGCGCACTTAAGGTAATAGACGGCAAGGCACGCCTGGTTTCGGAAATATATTGCGACGGCCTGGGCGCTTGTCTCGGGTGCCCGCAGGGGGCCTTAAAAATAACCGAGCGCGAAGCAGCGCCATTCGATGAACATGCAACGGAACAGTACCTTAAAGAAAAGGGGAAAGGCGCAAAACAGGAGACCGCCGATAGATACAGCGGTTGCCCGTCAAGCCGGATCCAGATGTTCGGCGGTTCACCCTGCAGTGAGGCAAACAGGCCCGTTGACCACGCAGACCAAATCAGATCGACTTCAGCGCTGTCGCACTGGCCTGTGCAGATAAGACTGGTGCCCCCGACAGCTCCTTTTCTGAAGGGCGCTGACCTGCTGGTTGCCGCGGACTGCACTCCAGTCGCTTACCCGGATTTCCATGGCGAGCTGCTGAAAGACAAAGTGATCATGCTGGGATGTCCCAAGTTCGATGACGCAGACGCATATATACAAAAATTCGCGGATATCTTCAGGACAGCCGACATCAGGAGCGTAACCGTTGTTGTTATGGAAGTCCCCTGCTGTTCAAAACTGCCGATTATTGTTCAACGGGGCATGGCAATTGCAGGCAAGCATATACCTGCTGAAGAGGTAGTCATCAGTACGCGCGGCTACGTGCTTGGCCGCAAGGAAGTTGCAGTGTAGAAAACCTTATATTGCTGAAGGTCGAAATAGGCGGGAGGTATGGAGATGGAACTTAGTGCAGGGACACGAATCGACGACTTGCTGAATAAGTATCCTTTTCTGATGGATTTCTTGATCAAACAGTCCCCAAAATTCAAGCTTCTGCAAAGCACTGTTATGCGGAAGACAGTCGGTAAAGTGGCAACGCTGGCCCAGGCTGCGTCGATCGGGGACCTCGCTACCGATAAGCTCATCTCTGATATTGCTGCGGAAATCAGGGCAAAAACCGGTGAGAAAGTCATGGTCAGGCAGGAAGTCCCCGAATCCGGATCCGCTGCCGAAGAAAAACCTGCTGCCGGAACGGACGTGCTGAAATTCAGCACGGGGCATCTGAGCCCCGCGCAGGTCGAATTGATCCTCACCCATCTCCCGGTGGAGATCTCATTTGTCAACGAGCGTGACGAGGTAGAGTATTATTCGCAGCTAAAAGAGAAGCTGTTTCCCAGGAGCCCGGGGATTATAGGGAGAAGGGTCCAGGATTGCCATCCTCCCAAAAGTGTTCCCATGGTGCAAAAAATCCTGGATGAATTCAGGGCGGGCACAAAAAACAGCGCTAATTTCTGGCTGGAGATGAAGGGCAGATTCATTTACGTACGGTACTATGCGGTAAGGGATGCATCGGGCGCTTACAGGGGCACTATGGAGGTGGTACAGGATGTTACGGATATCCGGAATTTATCCGGCCAAAAAAAATTGCTGTATTGGGACTAAGTACATCTTCCTGTAAAGTATAAAATCATCGATGTCCTGAGTGTCCCAGCTTCTTAAACCATCTTGTTTATTGTCTTGAGCATTTTATCGGCAGTTTGAACCGACTTGACGTTAGCCTCTACGCCAGCCTTATTGATTATCATGTTTACCATCTCTTTTGCCTCGTCAACTCCGTCTGAGTCAGGGTTTTGACTCAAAGTCACCTTGACGCCGCCGTTGACAGTCTCGCTCATGTTTGCGTCAGTGGACAAGAAACCCTTGGTATTAATGTTTGCAATGTTATTGGCAGTGACCGCCTGTCTGTCACCAAATGCATTCAGCGCAGAGGCAGCGCTGTTGATTGCGTCGCTTATGCCCATGTCCAGTTCCTCCTCAATGATTTCTTATCCATATGTTAGCACAAAAAATTGGCACTATTGTCATTTTAATGCTCTACAAATGCCGGTTGCATATTCGGAACACGAGCACGTTTTCATTCGGAATCCTTGCACAAATTTGATACCATATAAACAGTCGATTGATAGTTTGCGGTAGTATAGATATACTCTTATTAAAGAAGAGGATCGCTTCTTGATTGCAAATAAACGCGCGAGAGAACCGATAATACTCCAAATGCCAACATGTGCCGAACGAGGGAACAATGGATCTAAGGCTGACAAGTAAGCTTGCCCTGGTTTCCGGCAGTACCGCCGGGATTGGATACGCGATTGCAGAATCGCTGGCCCGTGAAGGAGCTCATGTTATAGTCAACGGTCGTTCAAAGGATTCTGTTGAGGCTGCGTTGGCTCGACTGCGAGAAGAATTTAACTGTAAAATCTTCGGTTTCGTCGGCGATCTGGGGACCGCCGAGGCGGCTTACGAGGTCGCTCGAGAGCACCCCAACGTTGAAATACTGATTAATAATCTGGGCATCTACGAGCCGAAGTCCTTCGAGGATATCTCGGACGATGACTGGCGACGTCTCTTTGAGGTTAACGTTCTGAGCGGAGTGCGTTTGACACGGCTCTTCCTGCCTGGAATGAAGAGCCGCAACTGGGGACGCATCATCTTTGTTTCAAGTGAAAGCGGTGTCCAGATTCCTGCTGAAATGATCCATTACGGAGTGACGAAAACTGCACTTCTTGGGGTTGCTCGCGGATTGGCAGAGGCAGTGGCAGGCACGGGTATCACAGTTAACAGTGTTTTGCCTGGCCCAACCAAGTCTCGCGGTGTAAGCGATTTTATAGAGGCCCTTGCTAAGACCGAAGGAAAGCCCATCGACGAGATAGAGCGGGAATTCTTCAAAAAAGTTCGGCCTACTTCGCTCATTAAACGATTTGCAACGTCACAGGAAGTCGCCTCCATGGTGACGTACATTGCCAGCCCGCTATCATCGGCGACTACAGGCGCACCCTTACGGGTCGATGGAGGAGTAATAAAAAGTGCGTTTTAGAACCCTGGACCTCTATCCTGAAAACTGTTCCACTTGTAATTCAATGGGCAGAATACTTAATTTTGGAGAAATTCCGGTTCAAAACCGGCAAAGAATTAGGTAATGTGTCCCCGGAATTCGTACGAAGGATTCCGAATAGACAGCCACCCACCTGAGCACCTGAGGGGTCATATCATGCTGATGCCTTACTTTTGACAAAGATTTTCGCAATCTCGGACTGATTGTTAATCCATAAGTGTGTTGCCCCCTAAAAGCGTTACCGCCGCGCCTGGAAAAAACTCTTCAGCAAAAGGGAGCATTCTTCCTCTTTTACCCCTGAAACAATCTCGACCCGGTGATTCAACCGCTTGTCGGACAAAAGGTTGTAAAGACTTTCAACCCCTCCCCCCTTGCTGTCCCTGCAGCCGAAGACCAGCCTGCCCAGTCGGGCATTTACCATCGCGCCCGCGCACATAACACACGGCTCTTTTGTTACATATAACGTCGCATTGCAAAGACGCCAATTCCGTATTTTGCGGGCCCCGGCCTTCAACGCAAGGAGTTCAGCATGGGCGGTAGGATCAAAAGCAGATTCTCTTTTATTAAAAGACCTGGCAATTATTTCGTTATTTATAACGAGTACGGCACCTACGGGGACCTCATTCTTTCTGAAAGCTTTCTCCGCCTCTTTGAGGGCGAAGCTCATGAAGTCAGCGTCTGAAGCCACGCGGTCCACTGTTCAACGCCTTCTCCCGACTTGCACGAGAGTTCGAATATCCTGATTGATGGATTCAGTGACAGGGCATCCCTCTTTATTTTTTCAACATCAACCTCGAGGTACGGCTTCAGGTCCATTTTGTTGATAATCAGGGCCGCCGACTCCTGGAACATCAGAGGATACTTCAGGGGCTTGTCATGTCCCTCAGCGATGCTGAGGATCATCACCTTTATGTCCTCTCCTACCTTGAACTCAGCGGGACAGACGAGATTGCCAACATTCTCGATAAAAAGGATATCGAGACCGCTGAGGGGCAGGTCGCCAAGGACTTCGTAAATCATGTTGGCATCCAGATGGCATGCCCCGCCGGTGTTTATCTGAACAACCGGGACACCGAGACGATCGATCCTGATCGCATCATCCGTGCCCGCCACGTCCCCTTCTATCACACCGACTTTCAGGGAGTTCTTAAGGGCTGTGATAGTGGTTTCGAGAAGTGATGTCTTTCCTGCTCCCGGGGAACTCATAAGATTGATTACGTAAACGCCGGCATCGGAAAATATTTTTCTGTTGTCCCGGGCAATTCTTTCATTGGCATCCAAGATCTTTGAAGCGACTTTCAGTTTCATTATCATTCTACCTCTAACTCTTTTATATCAAGCTCACGACCCTCATGTAACGTATAAGCGCTGCTGCCGCATTGGGGACAGCAAAGCACATAACTTTCAGGCGC
Source organism: Nitrospirota bacterium (assembly GCA_015233365.1). GTDB lineage: Bacteria > Nitrospirota > Thermodesulfovibrionia > Thermodesulfovibrionales > Dissulfurispiraceae > JADFXI01. The sequence goes on from JADFXU010000020.1 coordinate 21,772, forward strand.
TGTAAAATCGGCGTTACACGCACTGCAGTGGCCGGCAACCGGCACCTCCTCAATCGTAAGCGTGGCACCCTCGGCAATTGTTTCAGCCTTCAGCGCATCAAAAGCAAAAAGCAAGGCCTCTGGCATCACTCCAGAGGCCTTGCCGATACAAACTTTAACATTGAGTATTATGCGGCATCCGTTCTTTTTGCATTCATCGACAGCAATTTTCAGAAGGCTGTCGGCTATGGAGACTTCATGCATTCTTTTCTTGGGTTTCTTTCTCGTAAGCCTCTTTACCGGCTTCAAACGCCGCCGCAATTAAAGACTTCTTCTCGTCGACAAAGCTCTTGCCTTTCTCAACTGTAGTCGTAACTTTATCTTTTGCATCGGCCAGATACTGCTCCGCCCTTTCCTTCACATCGTCCGCAATGTCCAGTATTTTCTTGCGCGTTTCAGGACCTGACTGAGGGGCAAGGAGCAGGGCGAGACCGGCCCCTACCATGCCGCCCAGCAAAAATGACAGCAAAACGGAACCTGAACTGAAACCTTCCTCATCGTTCATGGTGCGACCTCCTTTCTTTCATTTGGTTTATTAATACCCCGAGCGCCGTCTTCATCCCGGCCTTTACGCCGCAAGCCTTTAATGACAACCCTTCAGCGAGGCCGTTGAGAATAATGCTCAGCGCTTTCAGATTGATCAATACATCACTGCCGGCTTCCGCAACGTTCCGGGCGGCACAAGTCACCGCTCCGGCATCGTCGGCAATTCTGCCCATGGATCTGACAAGTTTCTCCGTTTCCCCGAGAAGAGGATCCAGGCGCTTCTCGTAGTAACTTATAGCGTGACTGATAAGTGCCGACATCTTTTTCATCTCAACTAAAGCGAAGATGAGCAGGGCAATTGAAGTAAGAATTCCAAGCACGAGTACAAGCAAAATAACACCCATCATCATTGTCAACCACGTATGGTCCACCATCAACTCTCCTCCTTTGCATAAGTATACCACAAAGCCGTGTTGGGCGCTGGTAAGCGCTAAACGCTATAATGCGTTTTCCTGTAAACGTGTACCACTCTCTGGAGAACGGTAATATGGCCGAGCAAAAAAAGGACGATAACAATCATAAAAAGCGTTCCTGTCATGCAACCAAACGCCAAAAGCACTATTCGTTCAGGCCTCTCTATCAAACCCACATTGCAAGCGATACCAAGGCCTTCAGCACGAGCCCTTACATAACTCACCAGAAAAGCCCCGACAAGGCCGCCGATAGCAAACAAGGCTCCGATCAAATCATTTCCCCTGAAGAGAAGCAGCATAACGGCGAGGAAAAGAGCGGCATCCGCGTAACGGTCAAGTGTGGAATCGAACAGTGCTCCGAATTTGGTGTCTTTTCCATTAGCGCGCGCAACCACGCCGTCAAGGAGGTCGAACGCGCCGCCGACCAGTATCATAAAGCCGCCGGCTTCCGTGTGAAAAGGGATAAGCATTGCGGCCGTAACAGTAAGTGCAAAACCGGTCAAACTTAAGACGTTCGGACTGATCGTTATGTGTCTGGCTATCGGCGAAAGCGGTTTATCCAGGAAATGTCCGAGTTTCGCACTGATCAACTATCGCTCCCTCGCTCCGGCTATAAAATCTTCCACCATACTTCTGGCTTCTTCATCGGAAAACTGTTTATACGGATGTTTCATAAAGAAGGCTGACGGAGACAACAGTACCCCGCCCATGCCCCTGTCTTTTGCTATCTTGCAGCATCGCACGACATCGATGACGACCCCGGCGCTGTTGGGCGAATCTTCGACAGACAATCTCAGTTCCAGACTCATGGGAACATTACCGAACCCCTGCCCCTCGATCCTGAGAAAGCAGACTTTGTTATCTTTCATCCACGGCACATAATCCGAAGGGCCTATATGAATGTCCTCATCAGACAGTTCATGAGTTATTTGAGAACAGACAGCCTCGGTTTTCGATATTTTTTTTGATTTAAGCCTGTTATGGCTCAGCATATTGAGGAAATCCGTGTTCCCACCCACGTTCAGCTGATAAGTATGCGATATTTTGACGCCCCTGTCCATAAAGAGTTTACTGAGCGCACGGTGGACTATGGTAGCCCCCACCTGTGCCTTGATATCATCGCCTATTACCGGGATGCCCCGCTTCTCAAACCTGCGAATCCATTCATCATCGGACGCAATAAAAACCGGCATGCAGTTTACAAAAGCCACCCCGGCTTCGAGGCAGGCGGTTGCATAGTAACGCGACGCCTCTTCAGAGCCTACAGGGAGATAATTAAGCAGCATGTCGGCCCCGCTCTCCCTGAGCACCCCGGCCACATCACACGGCCTTTCGTCCGCTACGATAAACCTCCGGTCTTCAGGATAATCGGACATATGAGGCGCTACGCCATCAAGGACTTCGCCCATCTGCACTATCACATCCCCCGGCACATCCTGCGGTCCGTCCAGGGACCGGCAAAATACTTTCGTACAATTAGGCTTCGCAAACATGGCTTCTTTAAGAGGTTTTTTCACCTTCCTGGCATCTATGTCGAAAGCTGCAGCTATGGTAATGTCTCCCGGCAAATATCCTCCGAGATCATAGTGCATAAGTCCGAGCGACCTGTCAGCGTCATTGCCTTTCATTGTCCTGTAATATTCAATCCCCTGGATAAGAGAACTCGCACAATTGCCGACTCCGGCAATAGCAATCCGTATCATGCCCATGCAGCGTTTTTCTCCTTAAGCTCTAATAACTAGTCAATCTCGATGCGTTTGGGTAATTCTTCGGCCATTCTGGGAAGAATTACGTTAAGTATACCATCCTTGAGTGTAGCTTTTATACCGCTTTTCTCTATTGTCGAAGGCAGGACGAATGACCGGGAAAAAGCGCCGGAATACCTTTCTATCTGATAGTAATTTTTCCCTTCCCTCCGTGATTTCCGCTCGCCGCTGATCGTCAGGGTATTATCCTCCACAACAATGTTTACATCCGCCTCCGTCACTTCGGGCAGTTCGGCCTTTACCACGAACGCCTCGTCGGTTTCGTAAATATCAACGGCAGGCACCCACACTCCTGTTCTGACATCTGAGGCTTTCGAAGCATCGTGCTCAAAAAGCCTGTTTGCCCTTTCCCTCAGTGCAAATGTATCTTTAAAAGGGTCCCATTTTTTCATTATACGTCCGAACCTCCCGATTCTTATAAATTAATTCATGCTGTTATGTCAAGACCCGGATCACGACGCATCAGGGTCCTCTAAAGTATACAGTATAAGGAACTGCCGGGCAAGGATTTGTGCGCTTAAAATACACTGAATTTAAAGTATTTCTTTGGATTTGTCTTTATGTCTCTCGTCAGTTCCCTCAGTTCATTTACTGCATCCCGCAGTCCTGTAACTGTCTCTCTCAGTTCTCCGGCAAGTGCTTTGTCTTTGACAAGCACCCCTAAAGTGCCGCTGCCCGAATCAATCTCGGAGAGGGCGGCATCCAGCTTTTGGGATGCCCTGTTGAGATTATCATAAACCTCAGGGCTCTCGGCAAGCCTTTTGAGAGTGCCGTTTCCCTCATTGATTTTCTTGCTGAATTGCTCCAGAGAGGATGATGCTGCAAGCATATTTTTGTAAACAGACGGGTCCTTAATAAACAGCCTCATAGAGCCCTCGGATTGTTTAATCTCATTCAACACGGCAAGGAGCGTTGCAGAGGATTCCTTCAAGTTGTTATAAAGAGAGGGATCTCTGAGCAGTTTTGCAACAGTCCCCTCCCTGTTCTCGAAACGTCCAATAACAGTATTGAGTTTATCGACAAATTCGGTGAATTTTGTCAGTGACCTGGAACTGGCTTCAACCATGTCCTTCACCTCGAGTTGAGCTTCGCCTTTTATGACGCTGCCGGGCCTGATCAGCCCTGCTCCAAGAGACCCGCAACTCAATTCAACATACTTGTCGCCTAATAACCCCTGGGTGACAATATGCGCATGCGAATCTTCTCTTATATAGGGCAATGAGCTCTTTTTGACAGACATCGTTACCATCGTACCATAGTGGGGATCAAGACTTATTTTCCTTACATAGCCTATTTCTATCCCGGAAACCCAAACAGGCGCCCCGCTTCTAAGACCTCTGACATTCTCGATTTGCGCCTTTATATCCATTTTCGGCGAAACAAGGTCTCCGATTTTCCCGGCAAAAAAGACCGTTAAAAGCAATAGAACTAAACCGATGCTGATGACCAATCCGACTCTGAGCTTGGACCACATTAGCTGTTTTTTCATATCAAACACGGCAATCTCCCCTCCACAAAGACGGCATCGCCTGACGCGCTACGGTCTTTGCAATTCGCTCAAAAATATCTTTATTTGCGGAATAGTTGAGTGCCTAAGCGCATCCCTGTTCCCATCAAATAGTATGGCTCCTTCTTTCAGAAAAATAAACCGCTCTGCCACCTTCATTGCATCATATACTTTATGGGTAACAATTATAAAGCCCCTTTTATCTTTAGACAGGTCCAGAATAAGCCTGCATATAGTATCCGCATTTATCGGATCGAGTCCGGAAGTAGGCTCATCGTAAAGGAACATCACCGGATCGGAAGCGGCCAGAGCGCGTGCAATGGCAACCCTTCTGTGCATGCCCCCGCTCAATTCGTCAGGCAACAGATCAATTGCTTCCTCAACGCCGACAACCCTTAAAAGCTCCCGCACGCGGCTGTCTATTTCGTTCTCGGACAGTCTCTGATACTCCCTGATGCAAAAGGCCACGTTCTCTTTCACATTCAATGAATCGAAGAGCGCCCCTTCCTGAAAAACGATGCTGAACTTCATGCGTACATCCCTGAGTTCGTCCTCCGTTTTATCGGTTATATCCTCCCCGTCGATTATGATACTGCCGGAATCAGGCCTCAAAAGCCCCAGCACAAGTTTCAGTATGGTAGTTTTGCCTTCCCCGCTGCTCCCGAGAATAGCCACACGCTCACTGAAGTCGACGGAGAAGCTTAAATCTGCCAAAACAATGCGCGCGCCGTAGGAAAAGCTTACATGATCGAATATTATCATACCGAGAACCCCAGCAAATAAAGCAGTATACGGGTGAGCATGAAATCAGAGATGATAATCATGATGATCGACAGGACAACAGCGCGGGTTGTGGCCTGTCTGAGGCCTGTAGCGCCACCCCTGGTTGTCAATCCGCTGTAACAGCTTATGCTCGATATCAGGAAACCGAAAATAAAAGGCTTGACAGAGCCGGCGATGACATTTTCGACGATCAGCACATCATGAATAGATCTCCAGTAGACATAGCCGCTCTGGTTGCTCACATAGACGACGATATAATACGCCCCGAGGATAGAGAGTGCGTCACCTATTATAGTAAGGACCGGCAGCATAATTATTGAAGTGAGCATGCGGGGCGTCACCAGCTTCTTTATGGGGTCCACTCCGAAGACCCTGAGAGAATCCACCTGATGGCCGAGCACCATAGACCCCAGTTCAGAAGCCATCCCGGCACCGACCCGCCCGGTAAATACAAGGGCCGCCGTCACTGGGCCGACCTCCCTGATAATCGTTATGCCCACGGCCTTGCCTGTATACATCCTGAGCCCCAACCTGGCAAACTCAGCGGACAACTGGAGGGAAAGCGCCATTCCGATAAACAGAGCGACCAGCACAATTATAAAAAAAGATCCTGCACCGGCATAATCCATTTGTTCAATGGTGTCCCTGAAATAAAAAGGCTTCCTGAATATCCCCGTGAGTCCCCGGAAGGCAAGCAGATAATAATCCTGAAGATCACTGATTATCTGTTTCACGGTCATTGTGCCCCGGAAAGTCTTCGACTTTCCGGTGACTCCGTGATTGCCTCAAACATATTATTCATCCTTCATCCTTTGTTCCACCCTTTTCCACCGCCTGTGTATCCAGAGCCATTCCGAGGGATGCTGCCTGATGCATTCTTCAACATGACTGCTCAAACGCTGCGTATCTTCTTTCAGCGCTTCAGTGCCTTCCTCGCGTCTCAACTCCACCTCGGGATGAATAGTTATCACATGCGATGCGCCTTCCCTGTTTATGAAGACCGGCACCACCGGGGCACCGGTCTTCCTGGCAATCAGGGCCGGCATCTTGGTCGTCCAGGCTCCCCTGCCCAGAAAGTCTATGACAAAACCCTCCTCTTTTACAACAGCCTGATCCATGAGGATACCTACCACCCCTTCTTTTTTCAAACATGAAAGAATCCCTTTCAAAGCTCCTTTTTTATAGATAATGCTGTTTCCATGCCGTGCCCGCACTTTCCCGATCATTCTGTTAAGATAAGGGTTGTCCTGCGCCCGCGCCACCACAGAGGCGTGGGCCACCTTAACACCAAAGGCCAGGGCCATCAGTTCCCAGTTGCCGCAGTGTCCGGTGATAATGATTATTCCACGCCCTTGCTCTTTTGCTTTTCTGAAATGCTCGGTTCCCCTTATCACAACACCATCAATCAGAGCGTCGCCAAAACCAAAGTAAATCCTGATAACTTCGATAAAGGATTTCCCAAGATTGATAAAGCTTTCCTTTGCGATTTCCGCAGCCGCGACCGTGGCCCCCGAAAAGTCCTCAGACTTTTGGGGGTGAGGGTCCTCGGGTGAAGATAGTTCGGGAACTGCGAGCGCGCCGGACTGAATCGCTCTTTCGATGTTTCCGACTGCTATCTTCCGCCTGCCGGCCCATGCATGGAAAAAGAAAAGGCCGAGGATTTCCCCGGCCTTTAATGCACCTTTGTACGGGAGGACGGCAAGGGGAAAAGACAGTACAATAACAATAGCAGCTTCAAGCAACCTGAACATGAGGCGCAGCCTAACCTCCTACCCTTCCCCGCGCTTCGCAAGCGTTATCGACAGCTCTTCCACTCTCTTCAAAAGATATGGAATTGCCCCCTCGGAACTCTTTTCACTGTCCCGTTGACATGCCACAGTTGAATCGGCAGTCTCACGTTCCTGATCTTTCTTCTTCTCCATCGCCTCTGCAATTTCCACGAGGCGTTTCATAACGCAGTAATTGACGGTCCCCTCAGGATACGACCCGTCATCAAGCATTTCCCCGGTTTTCATCCCGGTAAGAATTTCCAGGCCCTCCTCGACCTTTTCAATGGGGTATATGACGAACTTGCCCTGTTTCACGGCATCGACCACTTCCTGCCTGAGCATCAGATTTTTCACATTTCTCCTGGGGATTATGACACCGTTGTTGTTCAGCCCCCTGTATTTGCACAGCTCAAAAAAGCCCTCGATCTTCTCGTTCACGCCGCCGATGGGCTGGACATCCCCGTTTTGGTCCATTGAGCCGGTAACTGCAAAACTCTGCTTCAAAGGAATACCCGATATGCTGCTGAGCAGCGCATAGAGTTCTGCGCAGGTGGCGCTGTCTCCCTCTATCATATCGTAGAGCTGTTCAAAAGTGATGGAAGCCGAGAGACTTATAGGCTTCTTAGACGCATATCTGCTTCCCAGATAACTGGATACTATCATAATCGCCTTTTCATGAATCTTTCCGCTCATCTTTGTCTCACGCTCTATATTTACCACCCCGGCCTTCCCTATATAAGTGCGGGAAGTTATCCTCGAAGGTTTGCCGAAAGAGTAATCGCCGGTAGAAAGCACAGCAAGGCCGTTTACCTGTCCGACCTTTTCCCCGGAGGTGTTTACAATCAGGGTATCTTCGAGCGTGGCTTCCCTGATCCGCTCCTCGATCCTGTTTGCCCTGAAGATTTTTTCATCAATGGCCTTCACCACATGTTCGTCACTGACCTTGTCGCTGCCCATTTTTTGGGCCCAATAATTGGACTCGCGGATCAGGTCCGCTATACTGCTGAACTGGGTCGAAAGCTTCTCCTGATGTTCAGCAAGCCTTGAGCCGTATTCGATAATCTTTGCCACGCCGCTCCGGTCGAAAGGCGTGAGGTTCTCCTTCTTCTGACAGCTGGAGATGAAGACGACATATTTCCCCATGTTCTCTTTTGTCCTCGGCATTCTATTGTCGAAATCGGCCTTGACCTTAAAAAGCTCCCTGTATTCATCGTCGAGATTGTAGAGCAGGTAGTACAAATAGGGGTTGCCGACAAGAATCACTTTAATGTGCAGAGGCAGCGGCTCGGGTTTCATGCCCGCCGCGCTCGCCAGCCGGTACTGCTCCCACACATCTTCAATTTTAATTTCCCTGGTCCTCAATGACCGCTTAAGTGCGTCGTAAGAAAAAATGTTTTTCAAAAGGTCCATGACATTAATCACAATATATCCGCCGTTCGCCTTATGAAGCGAGCCGGGCTTTATCAGGGAGAAATCCGTAGTCGCCATCCCGTACTGGACCTTGTATTCCATCCTGCCGAAAAGATTCAGGTAGGTCGGGTTACTCTCCACCACAACAGGCGCGCCTTTGGTCTCCGCGTTGTTGACAAACACATTCACTGCATATTTTATAAACGAAGCCTCCTGCTTCGGCGGCTTCATAAAAGGCAGGGGCGGGGCCTGATCTTCGGCAGGCTTGAAATCATCGAGGTTGGTCAGGATGTCCTCCTGTACCATGTTAAGGTAATCCAGGATTTTTTCGTAGTTCGTGTATTTTTTCTTAATGGCCTCTATATGGTGCCCGACCTGGCCCATGGCAATTTCTCTTTCGAGCCTGACAAGCATCTCTTTTACCAGCTTTTCCGCCTCCCGGACCGCCCTGACGACATCGTCCAGTTTTTCCTGTAACGTCTTGCCGACCTCTTCAACCCTTCTTTTTGTCTTTTCATCCAGGGCCTCAAATTCCTCTTCGGTCAGAGGCTCGGCATTCTTCTTTACAGGGACAATCATCAGGCCCGATACAGCTTTCCTTATTGCAAACCCCTTGGACTGCGCCTCTTCTTCCAGCCCGGCAAAGAGTTCCTTCTGTTTCTGCTGAAACTCTTCGATAACCCTGCCTCGCTGCTTTCCGTATTCCTTGGAGTCGAACGCCCTTGGTATCTCATCACGCAATACCTTGACCAGCTCACTCATGTCGTTCTGGAAAATAACGGCGCCGCCCGGGTCAAGCGATATGGCAACAGGATAATCGGGATTTTTGAAGTTGTAAACATAGCACCAGTCAGGAGGTACTTTTTCATGAGACGCCTGTTCATACACAAGCGTTTTCACAGTGCTCATCTTGCCGGTGCCTTCCTCGCCCATGGCAAAAATATTAAATCCCTGGCTGTCGAGACTAAGGCCGAAATCCAGGGCCCGCATGGCCTTTTCCTGGCCGATCGTTCCGACAAGTTCCTTCATTCCCGTTGTCGTTTCCAGATCAAGGCCGGCAAGGTCGCAGCACATGTACAGTTCATCAGGTTTCAGCGGTTCAGTCATAATCAAGGCCCTCCTTTATAAATGTTGAATGCTGAATGTTGAATGTTGAATTAAGGCAAAAAGCTTTAATTCAGCATTCAGCATTCAATATTATTTATTTTGCCCTGGGATGATGCTCAAGGTACACTTTTTTAATTCTGTCGGACGATACTTTTGTATAAATCTGGGTCGTCGCTATATCGGCGTGTCCAAGCATCTTCTGCACGGAACGAAGATCGGCGCCGCCGTCCAAAAGATGTGTGGCAAAAGTATGCCTGAGCATATGCGGCGTCAGTTTCACACCGGCACTGATGCCAAAACCCTTCAGTGCCTGCCAAAACCGCTGCCTTGTCATCGGCTTCCCCCTGCCGGTCAGGAACAGATAGGGAGATTGCCTGCCGCCCAGCAGCACAGGTCTCAGTTCCTGCATATAGTTTTTTATCTTTTTGGCGGCCCTTTGATTCAGGGGCACTACCCTTTCCCTGGAACCCTTGCCCATGACCCGCAAAAAACCACCCTCAAAATTCACATCGTTAATTTTTATGCTAATGACTTCGCTGACTCTCAAACCCGAGGCATACAGCAATTCCAGCATCGCGGAATCCCTGATAAACATGCCGGTTTTCACTTCGGCTTCCAGTACTCTTTTCGTATCTTCGATACTGAGCGCCTTGGGCAGCCTTTCCCATTGCTTCGGCATTCTCAAGGTTTCAGAAGGGTTATCGGTGATAAGCTTTTCAATTACAAGGTATTTGCAAAACCCTTTTATTGAAGAAATAAACCTGCAGATACTCGCGGCGGAATAGCCGCTGTCCTTAAGCCTGCCGATAAAATTGACTATATCCTCCCTGGTGAAAGATGAGTAATCCCTGCCGCTCTCCGACAGAAAACCGCCGAAGGACCGCAAGTCCAGCGAGTAAGATGCCACCGTGTTCCTGGACAAGCCTCTTTCGCCTGAGAGATACGCAACAAACCGGTCCAGTAACGCTCGACGGTCCGGCACGTTCCTCCTGCCTTCGGTCTCTTTGCCCGTATCAAGCATATCCACAGGCTATAAATTCCTCTATCCCTGTCGAATTCTTTAACCGCTGGTAAAGGATATCGGCAAGCTTCAGCAGGTTCGTCGTATCTTCCCTGTTGTACGTCAATAACAGCTCTTTGGCTTCCGCGCTTCCTTTTTTTACCTGCTCCCATAATTTGACAGCGTCGTAGCCGTTCATGCCTTTCACAATGTCATCCCTCTCGATGCCGAACTGCGTCTCGAGCTTTTTAAGCCCCCCATTGATCTCGAGCTTCCTGGCCGCAAAACACAGGTCGAAATGAGGAATATCAAACCGGACCCCGGGAAATGACCTCTGAAGAAAAGGGACATCAAAGGCAGCGCCGTAAAATGTTACCAGGCATTTGTATCCTTTCAACGCGCGATTAAGGTTCTCTGCCGTTAAATTTTCTCCGCGTGTCAGAGAGCGCCATTCGTAACCGTCGTAGAGCCCGACAACCGTTACGTAGCCGCCGTGGTCGGGCTGAAAACCATTGGTCTCGATATCGAGGCAGACAGCACCGTCCTTAAAAACATCGAAAAGCCGCCAGTGCTCTCTTCGTTTCATTATTCGGGCAAAGTATTCCGCATTCCCCATGCTGAGTTCCATCGATGCCTGGGTCAGTTGGTCATCATAGATCCTTTTCCTTTCCGGGCTTATCCCCTCTATTTCACTGCACGCGCAAAAATCGTCCCATGTAAGTATTTTCCTTTTCCATATTGTGCGCTCAAGTTTTTCTCCTATTCCGTTAAGAAGCGAGAATGTGTGCCTTATCACTGCAAACCCCTTTCCAGGCCCCAAAATAATGCCCTGACAACAGGGCTTTCACGGGGCACTTTGTTAGTATTATACTCTTTATGACTGTTCGCTACAACTTAATCGCGTCAAGCGACCAGCCTGGGGTGTCAAGGTATTTTTTTGGCTTTGGCGCCTGAAGAATATTCGTCCATCCTTATAGCGAGTTCCAACCAGTTGCAGTCCTGCAGCACACGGGCCTGGGTATGAATGAAACCCGTCTTGACGGCCCTGGCTTTAGTCGGTCCGTCTGTGATGCCGTAGAACGGCAGCATCACTTCGATTGCCCGATGAGTGTATTCTTCCAGCGGCGTCAGGACGTCATTCCTCCGGGTGTAGTAAGGGTCTTCGCCCTCTGCGCAAGGCCTGGAAAAAACATTGAACTGCCGGCACGCTATGGGGCGGACAATATGAATGGAACAGGCATTGTCAACCTGAAAAGGGCAAGGTCCGCCTTTACGATGTCCCAGCAGCTGTTTTTTTATAATACCTCGCAAAGGCTGCTCTGATTTTTCGATAAGGTGCCAGTAAATTCCAGCCATTTCCAGCGGATAAAGAGGAATGTCGCTGTGGGTACGGCAACATGCGCCGCAGCCTTTCCCGCAGGCCAGCCTGCTTTTGAATTTCTTTTCATGCTCACGGACTGCTGCAGAGACCCCTTTATCGATAATATCGAAGGCATCACAAAGAAGTGTGAGCCACTGGAGCCGTTTTTCTTCGTCCGGAAAACCGGGGCGTTTCCGGTCTTTTACCATAACTTCGCAGCAACCGGGACCTTGCTGCGGTCCTCAAGCCTGATTGCGTTCTTCCTGCAAACCGAGCGGCAGATCCCGCAGCCATAGCACCACCTTTGATCGATAACAGCCTTCTTGTTTGAGGCGCTATAGGTAACGGCGCCAAACTGGCATACCCGCATGCATTCCCGGCAGCCGGTACACTCTTCTGAGATGACCTCTGCAACGTACTCGGCCCGAAACATAACAGGGACCGCGTGTGTCACAGTCGAACGCATGGCAAGACAGTCTGACCGGTCGCAGTTGCAAATTCCGCCGATAAAAGGCGTATGGAAGGTCCAGACGGTATGGCAAAGACCCTCGCGCTCATGAGAGCGAAATGCGGACATAGCTTCGTCCCTGGTGAGCGTCTCGAATCCCGATGTATCCGGTCCGTTGAAAAAACTGTTGTCGGCCCCGCGCAAAATCCCGGTAAATTTTCCACCGTCGGGCGACAGGCTTATACCATAACAGTAGCGCTTCTCCTCCCCCAGGTTGATGCGACGGCAAACGCAGGCCACACGGGTAATCGAATTAGTAAAACCGAATATCCGCTCGATATCTTCAATAGGCACTACCTGTCCAAAATGGACCTTCTTCATCTTCCGGGCAGTTATACGCCTGAATATATCTCTGATAAACGCCGGCGCCTTCCCGAGCCGTTCGAGACCGGCGGAGCCCCTGGCAAGTGCATCAGGGTTTGAAAATTCTTCGATAAACTTACGGCGTTCAATATCGCTGAGCAAATCTTCAGAGTAATTCTTTGCCTGCAAGTACCACTTTTCGCCCTCGCCGTGTTTCAGGCAGAACTCACACATTCCCCGGACCTCCCAATTGATTTATACGGCCTTCACGGCCGGCCCCTCATCAGGAAAGCGGCAGTTCATAGAAAATCACAGGCCGTTGTGCTAATATAATTTTAACATACGCCTTATAATACTTTATCGCCGGGCCAGTGCTCGCCAGCCGTTTTAGTGCCGGAGTATTGCCCGATGCCGCATCATTGACGCGAGGAGGATTGCCTACGAAGTCTCGGCTTAACAGGTTCTTTTTCTTCCCTGTGATTATTTTTTTGTTGTCGGTCATCGCTATCGCAGTTGTGGGGTTGCGTTACTATACTGATCGAAAAGCAGCCATAAAAAAAGAGAAACAGACCGAACTGCTGGCAATTGCCGATTTGAAGGTCAACCAGATCGAAAACTGGTATAACGGACAACTATCGGATTCGCATATTATAATGCATGACTCGTTTGCCGTCTCAAGTATTCGCAAGTGGCTGGCAAACGAAAATCAGGCAAAGCTCAGGCAGGACATCTTCAATTTTTTGGCGTTGATAAAGAATAGCGGCGACTTTTACAGCGTTTCCCTTCTTGATTTAAACGGAAATATTCGATTGTCTTCTTATGATGAGCCTTCACTTTTCGATGATTATGAAAAGAAATATGTCAATGATGCATTGTCAACGCGAAAAGTGATTTTTTCCGACTTGCACATGGCTGCCACTTCGGGGCTGATTCATCTCGATATATATGTGCCTCTCATGTCGGGACAAGAAGGCATTAATGTTCCCGTCGGTGCCGTCTTGCTCCAAACCAATCCAAACAGTAATCTATATCCTCTGGTCCAGTCATGGCCTACCCCGAGTCCCACGGCTGAGACCCTCCTGGTCCGGCGTGAAGGCGATCAGGTGATCTATCTGAATGAACTTCGCCACCGAAAGGGAACAGCCTTAAGGCTGACTTTCCCATTAAGCAGTCGTAACCTTCCAGCGGCAATGGCGGCAAGAGGGGAAACCGGCGTTACGGAAGGAATTGATTATCGCGGGGTCAAGGTCATCGCAGCATTAAGGGAAGTGCACGGATTGCACTGGATGATGATCTCAAAGGTTGATGAAGCGGAACTCTATGCGCCGATTCAACGGCGTTTATGGGTAGTGTCGCTTATTATTATGGCATTTACTGTAGCGGCCGGAACAGGGATAGGATTGTTCTGGTACAAACAGAGCACCGATTACTACATTGAACAGTATGCATTGGAGAAGAAGTTTGAAGACGTCATGTCCTCTCTCGCAGAAGGCATTATGGTTACAAACGAAGCCGGCCACTGTACCTTTATCAACGCCGAGGCGGAACGTCTCCTCGGATGGACAAGCGAAGAACTGGCCGGCCGGGTCGTGCATGATCTGACCCATTATCGCAGCAAAAGCGGAGACCCGTTAACTTTGGAAGAATGCCCTATTCACAAAGTATTTGAGACAGGCGAGAGATATTTTTCGCAGAAAGAGGTTTTTGTAAGAAAGGACGGAAACTCCTTCCCTGTGGCTGTGCTTGCCAGTCCTGTTACAGAAGACGGTAAAACAGTCGCCACGGTCGTATCATTCAGAGACATCACAGCTGAGAAGCAACTGGAAGAGGAACTTCTTAAGGCCCAAAAACTCGAATCGGTCGGAATTCTGGCCGGCGGAATCGCCCATGATTACAACAATCTGCTGCAGGGAATAGTCGGGTATATAGGACTTGCGAAATCATATGCCGGAGAAGGCAAGATGAAAGAAATGCTCGAAAAAGCGGAAAGGGCCTTAAACAGCGCCAGAGAACTCAGTTTCCGGCTTCTGACGTTTTCCAAAGGAGGGGAGCCGGTAATGAGAGTGATCGACATGTCCAAACTCATCGAAGAAACAGCGAGCATGGCAATATGCGATTTGCATGTGATATGTGACTTTCGTATGCCTGACGACCTTCACCCTGTGGAAGGGGATGAAGGGCAGCTATATCAAGTTATACGAAACATAAGCATGAACTCAAAGGAAGCCATGCCGAACGGCGGAAAGCTCACATATGCCGCAGAAAACGTCACAATCGGGGAAGACAGCAACATCGCCCTGAATAAAGGAGAATACGTGAGGGTTTCGATCAGTGATACGGGGACCGGTATAGCCGCGGAACATCTGACAAAGATCTTCGATCCATATTTTACCACCAAAGAGATGGGGAGCGAGAAAGGAACAGGACTCGGCCTCTCGGTCTGTTATTCAATTATCAGGAAGCACAAAGGGCTGATTACAGTTGAATCCACGAAAGGGGTCGGGACAACCTTTCACACTTATCTTCCGGCCCATATCAATAAGTAACAATTGATTCCTGAACACTGCACCTGACATCATCCGCCTGTTTTAGGTACACTAAGTACTTCAGTTCATAAATACGGTGTCGCACCGAGAGCGTCGATGCGCCGCGCCAGCGAGGCGCAGGACTGAGGCGTACTGTATGGTACGTCGAAGGAGTGCAACGAAGCTGGAGAGGATGTAGCGGCGCTCGAATGCAACCGTATTTATGAATTGAAGTACTAAACACTATGAGAAATATAAAACTGGTCATTCAGTATGACGGAACACGCTACCTCGGCTGGCAAATCCAGCGTGAAGGCCCGACCGTGCAGGGAATGCTGCAGGAACGAATTGCTAAAATAACCGGCGAACAGGTTTCCGTTATTGCGGCAGGGAGGACTGATGCCGGGGTGCATGCGCTCGCACAGACTGCTTCATTTAAAACAGAGTCGGCACTTCCAGCCGGCACTGTAATGGCTGCGCTCAACGCGCTGCTCCCCGAAGATATAAGAATCATGGGAACCTGTGATATGGATGCGGCATTCCATCCGCGCTATGACGCAAGAGGAAAGGTCTATTTTTATATCATCGCCAATATGCCGGTAGTGTCGCCTTTTCTCTGCAATTATGTATGGAAGATTCCTCAGAATCTCGATTTTGACGGCATGTGCGCAGCCGTAAGCCTCCTGCAGGGGACCCATGACTTTACTTCATTCAGGGCGAGCGGTTGCGGGGCCAAAAGTCCGACAAGAACAATCACGCGCTGCTCCGTTGAGAGGATCGCTGTTATCGATTTCATGACAGAGGGACTGAGCGGAAACTTTCTGAAGCTGCGGATTGAAGGAGACGCTTTTTTGAGACATATGGTCCGGAATATTGCAGGGACTATCGTCGAAGTCGGGAAAGGGAAAATGCCGTCCGACATGGTTTTAGAACTCATCAAAGCCCGAGACCGAAGGCTTGCCGGCCCTACAGCACCGGCAAAAGGTCTCTTCCTGGAAAGGATCAACTACTGAAGCTGCTACTCTTCCCGTTCGATCTTTTCCATGATTTCTTTCTTTTCCTGGTCATCCCGGCAATAAATAGCAAAAGGCATTATTTTCAGCCGTTCTTCACTGATCTCTTCGCCGCACTCTTCGCATAAACCGTACGTGCCCTCCTCAAGTTTCCGGATAGCGGTATCGATCTTGATAAGTGTCTCTCTATGAGTGCTGAGCTGTTTCAGGCTGATGTCCTCGGCCAGATCGACAACGGACAAGTCGCCGTCATCCATTACAGTATCGACAAGCTGTTTATTTTCGCCGGATTTGAACTTCTTTATCTCGCTCTTCGCCTCTCTGATTATTTCCTCTCTCTTTTGGATCAATACTTTCCTTAGCCGTTCTTTGCGGGAACTCTCATCTTCGGCAGTTTTCTTCGAGATCTTTCGAGGCTTTTCTTCTGACGTTTTCTTTATCTTTCCTTTTGCCTTATCCGGCATAATTCCTCCTTCCCCGTTTCTTGAAAATCTTAAATGTTGAACGCTAAATGTTGGATTAATGAATAGGCCTCCATAATTCAACATTCAAAATTCAACATTCAAAATTATTCGTTCAAGTTACTTTTCAGAGGGAGCTTCTTCTTTAAATATTTCAACAATGCTCCTCACCTTAATGCCGGCCTGTTCCAGCGCCTTCTGCACATCGGTCAGCTTAGCATCGGTCACTTTGACGATATAATTGTTGTTCACAGCCATTTCAGACCTCCATGATCTCTTTTTCTTTATGGCTAAGGACATCATCCACTTTAGCGACAAACGAATCTGTGATCTTCTGTACCTCCTCCTGGAACTTTTTTACATCATCCTCGCTCAAGTGCTCTTCTTTCTCCGTCTTCTTCACTTCATCTATTATATCCCTGCGTATGTTCCGCACCGCGATTTTGGCCTCTTCTGCCCTTTTCCGCACTACTTTGACCAGCTGTTTTCTTCTTTCCTCCGTCAGGGCCGGTATATTCAACCGTATGGTTTTGCCGTCATTTCCCGGAGTGAGTCCCAGATCGGATTTGAGAATGGATTTTTCTATATCAGGAATAAGCTTCTGGTCCCAGGGCTGGATGGTTATCTGTTTGCTATCAGGCGTCCCAAGTGTGGCGACCTGGCTTATCGGAGTTTGAGTGCCGTAATAATCGATAGAGATTCCATCGAGCAACGAAAGGGACGCTCTTCCCGTCCTTATTGAAACAAGTTCCTTTTTCAGTGTCTCCACAGCCCCGCTCATTCTGTCGTTAGTCTTTTTTTTAATGTCCTGCATCTTCCACCTCTCAACCCGTCTTTAAGCCTGCCTCGCCGGAAACCATAGTACCTATCTTTTTTCCGCTAATCAGGTTTTTTATATTATCCGCCTTTTTCAAATCAAAGACAATAATCGGAAGGTTATTGTCCATGCAGAGGGTAATTGCAGTAGAATCCATAACCTTCAGGCTATATTTCAGTACATCCTGATACGATATTCTATCGTATTTTTTTGCGTCCGGGTCTTTCATCGGATCTGCGGTATAGACACCGTCAACTTTGGTGCCTTTGAGGATAATCTCCGCCCCGATCTCCATTGCCCTGAGTGCCGCAGCCGTATCAGTGGTAAAATAGGGGTTCCCGGTCCCTGCGGCAAATATGACCACCCTGCCTTTTTCCAGATGGCGAATGGCCCTTCTCCTTATATACTGCTCCGCCAACGCTCTCATTTCAATAGCTGACTGGACCCTGGTCTGCATTCCAAGCCGCTCGAGCGCGTTCTGAAGTGCAAGGGCGTTGATTACTGTTGCAAGCATGCCCATATAATCCGCTGACGCCCTTTCCATCCCTTTGACCGACGCCTCAACACCCCTGAAAATATTGCCGCCGCCTATGACAACGGCAATTTGTATTCCCAGATCAGCAACCTTCTTGATTTCAAAGGCCATGAACTCAACGGTGGCGGGGTCTATCCCATATCCGCGGTCGCCCATAAGCGCCTCCCCGCTGACCTTCAGCAAGACTCTCTTATATCCTTTGGTAAGAGACGGTTTTCCCGGTTTAACTTTCACAGGTGCTTTTTTCTCCCAACTGAAAGCGCGCAAACCTTCTAAAAACAATATTCTCTCCCAGCTTCGCTATCTTCTCAGTTATAAGGTCCTTTATTTTCTGCTTGCCCGCCGGGTCTTTTATGAATACCTGGTCCAGAAGGCAGGTATCGGTGTAAAACTTCTCAAGTTTGCCCTCAAGAATCTTTTCAACAACCTGCGGGGGCTTATTGGCTACCTGGGCCCGGTAAATGTCCTTCTCCCGCCCGATGACCTCGCCGGGCACATCCTCTCTCGACACATATGCAGGATTGGCGGCAGCAATATGCATGGCGATATCCTTGACAAGGCCCCTGAAATCATCGGTCCGGGCAACGAAATCGGTCTCGCAATTGACCTCAACCATAACTCCGATCTTGTCCATATGTATATAAGAGCCGATAAGGCCTTCCGATGCCGATCTAGCAGACTTCTTTGCAGCAGTTGCAAGTCCTTTTTGCCTGAGCAAGTCAATTGCTTTTTCCATATCGCCGCTGCTATCGGAGAGTACCCGTTTGCAATCCATAAGTCCCGCCCCTGTTTTTTCCCGCAATTCCTTTACCATTTCCGCCGTAATCATTCTGCAGCTACCCCCTTGCCCTCATCGGCAGCAATTTTTGCGCCTATCTCCTCCTGGGCGGCCTTATCTTCCTTCGCTTTTTCAAGCTCGCTCTTGCTTTCCAGAATAGCGTTGGCCATCTTGGAAGAAATGAGTTTTATTGCGCGTATCGCATCGTCGTTACCGGGGACCACATAATCTATTTCGTCAGGGTCGCAATTCGTGTCAACAACGGCAACTATAGGTATGGAAAGTCTTTTGGCCTCCGCGACGGCGATTCTCTCTTTTCTTGGATCTATGATAAAAAGCGCCCCCGGCAGTGACGGGATCTCTTTTATACCGCAAAGGTTCTTTTCCAGGTTTGTCCTCTCCTTTTCGAGCATTGAGACCTCTTTTTTCTTCAGGACATTATAAGTGCCGTCTTCCTTCATAGCGTCGATCTTTTTCAACCGCTCGATACTCTTCCTGACAGTGGTAAAATTGGTCAACATGCCTCCAAGCCAGCGGTTGTTAACGTAAAATGCACCGGCCCTCCTGGCCTCTTCCGAAATCGAATCCTGCGCCTGCTTCTTGGTGCCGACAAAAAGTACCGGCGCCCCGGTAGCCGCCACGCTTTTGACAAAGTTGTATGCCTCTACCAGCCCTTTAAGCGTCTTCTGGAGGTCCACAATGTGGATCCCGTTTCTCTCCCCGAAAATAAACTTTTTCATCTTCGGGTTCCATCGCTTCACCTGATGGCCGAAATGGACACCGGCTTCCAACAGTTCCTTCATAGTTACGATACTCATAGTTCCTCCTACGGTTTTTCCTCCGCCTTATCTTCATTAACTCATTGGATCAAAAGAATCTTTTGAACCGCAGAGACCATCAGAAGATCTTTACCGGCGTGTGTTTTGAATATAGAATTTAGCACATATAATAGTTATTTATCAAGGTGTAGGCAGATCAGCGTAACGCTGCCCTTTTCCCGCTCATTTGTCTTCTTCCCCCCATATTTTGTCGTAATATTCGGGATACAGTTTCTTCCCGCATTCGGGACAGATTGCATGGCTGAAAAGGGCCTCGGAATGTTCGCTGATATAGATTTCTATTTGGTTCCAATACCCTTTATCATCACGAATCTTTTTGCAGGAAGCGCATATCGGCAATAATCCCGACAACTGTTTGACCTTGGCGAGTGCTTCCTGAAGCTCAACGATAAGCTTCTCCCGCTCGGCCTCTATCTGCTTTCTCTCAGTAATGTCCCTGAATGCCGTGACTGCGGCAACAACTTTATCATTTTCCATTATGGGGCTGGCAACAACCGATATCGGGAATATCGTTCCATCTTTTCGCGTAAAAACCTCATTCCTCGAAACGAACGGAATCCCCGCCCTGATAACGTTATATATGCCGCATTCCTCCAAAGACAATGGGGAACCATCTGCTTTCCTGCCATGAACAATGTCATGGGCTTTTTTACCGGATAACTCCGTAAAGGTCCATCCCAAAAGATGTTCCGCCTTGGGATTCATAAAAATAATATTCCCCTGTTCATCCAAAACATAAATGCCTTCAGCTAAAGAAGATGTGATATCCTTCAGTTTTTTTTCGCTTTCAATGAGCGACCCTTCAGATCGTTTAGTTCGCATGTATAAATGTGCCAGAAGAATAAATACAATCAATAAAATGACGAACATGATAAAAGCCAGAATAAAAACCATCTTGTATTTATATAGGATATCTCTAACGGACATTTCCTCAAGACCACTGTACCCCACTGATATCAGTTCCTTTCTTAATTCATCGACACTCTGATAATTAAGAGGATAGGACCATCCATAACAGTTTGCTGCACGAGCCGCCTCATCCTTACCGTCCATCCTCAAAAGAGCTATAGCTACCTTTGTGGCCAAATCCTCGGGGGTCCGGCGCAGTTTAGCGAAAGGCCAGTCAGGATAAAGTCTCGTGCTGACAGGATAAGGGAACTCTTTGGATATTCCTATCCATTCAGGGACAATGACGCGAAAATCCCCTGGTTTAATTTTTCCTCTCCGGATTAAATCGGCAAACTCGTTTGTGTTTACCGTCCCTGCGTCAGCCTTGCCCTCCAGGACCGCATAAATTGCCGCGTCATGGTCCCCGGTAAACTGCAGACCGGCAAAATCCTTATATGGGTCTATTTCTCCTTTTTTCAATTCCCGCAAAGCAGCAAGCCATCCTCCCAATGAAGCAGGGGCCACGGCCACGAATTTTTTTCCAGCCAAATCCCTCAGTTTATATATCCCGGGGTTATCCGACCTGGTGAAAATAACGCCGCCGAAAAGAGGATAGTCGTCGGAGAATTTATTTTTTAAAGTCGCCATGTGAGAAATGCCGTATTTCACCTCGAAATCCATATAAATAAAAGGGTTGGCGAGCAGAAAATCGACCTCTTGATTCCTGACGGCTGTGGAGATTTTATCGAATGACAATGGAACTATTGTGAATTTATATTTCGGCAATTTTTCCGACAAATATCTTGCAGTCGGATTCCACATCTTCCGGCATTTTTCAGGGCCGCTGTTGGCAAGCACGCCTATCCTGATATCATAACCGTACCCGGCGCCAGCTGTTATGCAAAGAATAAGCAATACCAGCAACATGCTGCACTTCAGAAAACTTTTCATTTATGCCAAGGCAAGCAATACTAAGCTAAATATTTTAACAAAGATTTGATACGATAATCAAGAATCGGGGGAATCAGCAGGTTTTGTTCATCCGGCAACTAACGCTTCTCTTATTTTAACTGTCAGTTTCTCTGCTGTAACAGGTTTTTGCATGAATAATCCTTTTGGAGATGATATTCCGGGGTCAGAAATGAATTTCTCCTTATAGCCTGACATGAAAATCACCTTTGTCTCAGGTTTTTCCCCAGTGAACACCTCGGCAAACTCCTGCCCGTTCATTCCAGGCATAACAACGTCCGTTAATAAAATATCTATCCTGCCTTCAAAGTCCCTGCATATCTTTAATGCGTCTTTTGCGGATGATGCCTCCATGACCTTATACCCCAACGGCCGAAGCACATCGCCTACAAACTCCCTGACCAGAGGCTCATCATCGACCACGAGTATTGTTTCTGTCCCTTTAACTGCCATTGCCGGCCCATCCCGTTTTATCTCTTCCACCTGTTCCTCTATTGCCGGCAGGTAGACCTTGAAGGCCGTTCCTTTGCCGGGTTCGCTATATGCCCAAATATATCCGTTATGCTGCTTTATGATGCCGTAAGTCGTTGCCAAACCAAGCCCTGTCCCTTTCCCCGCTTCTTTTGTTGTAAAGAAAGGGTCAAATATCATTTCCAGGATTTCACGGCTCATTCCCGTTCCGGTGTCGGTCACAGACAGCATTACATACGGGCCGGGTTTTACCGACTGGTTGTGCATCAGCTCGTATGTCTCATCAAAATATACATTAGCCGTTTCTATTGTCAGTCGTCCTCCGTCAGGCATGGCGTCGCGGGCGTTTACAACAAGATTCATTAATATCTGTTCTATCTGCCCCTCGTCTGCCGATACATTCCCGACAGGTTTATTTATATCCAGTTCCAATTCTATGTTCTCGCCTATAGTACTCTCGAATATCCTGTTCATATTCAAAACAATTCCATTCAAGTTGACCGGCTTCACTTCAAGCACCTGCTTTCGGCTGAATGCGAGAAGCTGCTTCACCAGGTCAGCCGCCCGGCTTCCGGCATCCCTGATAACGCCGATTTTGACTCTAGCAAAATGACTTTCAGGAAGTTCGGTCAATATTAAATCGCTATAGCCGATAATGGGGGTCAGCAGATTATTGAAGTCATGGGCCACACCCCCTGCAAGCCTTCCCACCGCCTCCATTTTCTGCGCGTGCATGAGTTGGAGTTCAAGCTTCTTTCTCTCCGTGATATCCTTGAAGTCTTCAATAATTCCGGTCAACGAACCATCCGGGCCGTAATAAGGCGTCACATGCAAAATACAGAATATTTTTGTCCCGTCACTCCGCTCTATAATAATCTCTTCCTCAAAACATTCCTCGCCTTTCATGACCCGCTCGATGGAACAGTTCGCCGTGTTTCTTCGCGGACACGGAAACATCTCATAGCACTTCCTGCTCATAGCCTCTTCTTTATTCATGTTCAGCATATTCAGGAAGGTCCTGTTTAATTTGAGAGGGTTACAGTCCCTGTCCAGCACCCGCATGCCGTCAGCGGCACTGTTGAATATCTGGTCGAGTTCAGTATAGGCCTGTCTAATTTTATCTTCCGCATGTATACGTTCCGTAATATCAAAGCCGGTCCCGGCGATACATGACCGCCCTCCAACTTCCAAGAATGTTCCCGTAAAATAATAGGGGATCTTTTTTCCATTTTTTGAGACCAGATCAGCTTCCACTTCGGTGCTGCCGTTAACGAAAACTTCCTGTATCTTATCTGCAATAAGAAGTCTGTCATTTTCATAAAAAAAATCGACCGGTGTCATCCGGTTTATTTCCTCCGGCGAATATTCCGTTACCGCCTCAAGATTTTTGTTCCACTTCAGATACCTTCCCTTATCATCGAAAAGATAAAAGATACCCGGCAAAGAGTTTATCACTTTTTCAGAGAAGCTCTTTTCTTTTAATATAATTTCTTCCGCATCCTTGCGGTCCGTGATATCGCGGTTGCTTCCCCTGATGCCCATGTAGTCGCCCTGACTATCAAAAACAGGTTGGCAGACGTGGCCGATCCAGCGCACAGTTCCATCCGGCCGGACGATACGGAACTCTATCTGATCCGACGCCTTTTTCTCTCCTGCATGACGACGGTGGTTCTCATAACTTTCCCGATCATCCGGATGAATAATACGTATGCGCAGGTCCGGATCTGCAATAAACTCGGCCGCATCATGACCGGAAATGCGTTTGCAGGATGGAGATATATAATTAAAACTCCCCTCCGGCCCCAGCCAGTACTCCCAGTCATAGGTATTATCTGAAACAATGCGAAGTTTGGTCTCGGATTTGCGCAGACTTTCTTCAGAGCGTTTTATTGACAGGAAAAGCGGCGCAATATAGGCTACGCCTATTACCATGCACACTGAAGTCAAAAAAGAGAACCCTTCTCCTGTGGCGTCCGACGGATAGCCTGTATTCGCAAATATCAACTTGATCAGTTCATAGCTCCTCCTGAGAGCTGCAAGGGTAATTGCAGCGGCAATTAACATCCATGCCCTGCGTTTACCGGTAATGCGAATCATCCTGATAGACAGGTATGCCGCCGCAAACTGGAGCAAAACAGACATGGCTGATACAAGGATCATTTTTTCCCCAAAAAAAGTTTTAATGCCGATTCCGGGAGAGGGTCGGCATATCTAGTGTTTCCCCTGCTAATGAGTTCCGTTTCCGTTGACCCGGAAGCGGCTGACATCTGTCCTTAGTTCTGTCGCCATCTTCGATAAGTTGGTCGATTCCTGGCCTATTTGACAGGACCCGGCACTCGTCTCTCTTGATACTGTTGCTATAACCTCTATGTCGCCGCTTATCTGCTCCGATACTGTTGACATCTCCTCTGTTGCCGACGCTATCTGCTGCACCATAGTCTGCAGACCGTTAACGCTGTCAA
>JADFXU010000021.1 GCA_015233365.1 Nitrospirota bacterium
TCTGATAGTGGCTTAATATTGAGTAGTACTGATATCATGGCTGACCACATAGGAGCGGAGTTAAACTTCATAGGTGTCTTGTTTCAAAAGATCCAGGAAGAACCGGCAAAAAAGCTTTACTATGCAAATTTTGCAAAAAGTTTTTTAGACAAACACCTTATGAAATGGGTCCCTCAGTTTGTAAAAGACATGAAAGAGGCAGCGGAATCCTCTCTTTATAAGGAATTGGCTCAAGTAACCGGGCATCTCCTATACACAATGACTGAGTCGTTATAAGCTGTAATTGCCGCAACTTGACCTGACAGACAATATATGGGGGAATCAAAGCTCAGAACAGAAGCGGCTTGAATTTGGCGAGAATGGTTGCAAGTGCTGTTGCTGAAATACGGTCAATAATCTTTATTTTCCGGGCTTGCCAATCTATAGAATGGACTTGATCAGCCAGGGCAACTCCGGTAGTCTTCCCGGTACTTTCGAGGTCTACCTCGAAAGGGTAACCTTTGGTCCTTGAAGTGACAGGACAGACAACGCAGAGGCCGGAGGCCTTATTGTATAATTCGGGCGATAGAACAACTGCCGGCTTGAAGCCTGCCTGCTCATCTCCTAATGTCGGATCTAACCTCAAAAGAATGACATCTCCGCGATCAGGGATTGCCCTCATCAAAGAAGCTCCTTTCCAACAGGACATCCGAATTCAACCTCATCATGCCGGTTGAGTGGGATAATCCCTTTAACAAGCTCTTTCAAAGAATATTCTATCTTACCTACAGGCTTAATGATTATTTCGCCATCAGCCTCGTCAATCTCAACACCGGAGCCTACTTCAATGCCGGCCTTCCTGGCCAAATCCCGGGGTATTCTTACACCGATACTATTGCCCCATCGGGCTGTCTTCGCAATCATGCCCACACCTCCTCTTTATGACGGTGCTGAAAATAGTATATCCCATGGATATTCAAAATAACAAGGAAACCAAAATGATCCACTACCGGGCTTTTGACATTTCCTGAAATCAGTGTAAACTGTGAGTATGAGAGGATTATCCGGCAAAAAAATTTATCTGAAAGCTGAAGACTGTTCAGCAGAGGACTACAAACTGAAGTACCACAACCATGACAAGGAGGGTTGAACTATGGCTTTAACAAACTGGGACAGGTTAGCAAGGTTGATGGATCCCTGGCGGGAGTTCGAGCAGCTTAATCAGGTATTTTCAGGATCAGATGCTCCGTGCGGTGAACTCCCTTTGTTTAACGTTTGGCTTGCAACTGATACCGCTATGGTAACAACGGAAGTGCCCGGAATCGAGACAGGGGCCATTGATATTTCCGTTATGGGCAAATCTGTTACGGTGCGGGGTTCTCGGGAATCTGAAGAAGTCAAGGATGGAGTGGAATACCATCGCAGGGAACGTTGGTACGGAAGGTTCAGTAAAACCTTTGAAATTCCCTTCACAGTTGATGCCGATAAAGTTGAGGCTAGATTCAAAAAAGGGGTACTTTATATATCCCTGCCGCGGGCAGAGGCAGATAAACCGAAGAAAATAACGATCAAATCGGAATAAGAAGGAGGGATATCAATTATGGCTGAGACGGGTACGAAGGAAGTACTCAAAAAAGAGGCTGAAACACCGGCAGGAATAGAACGCACACGTTCGACAAAAGTTTATACTCCTGCGGTGGATATCATGGAAAGGCAAGACGATATCGTAATTATAGCGGATATGCCCGGAGTTGACGAGCAGTCCGTCGATATCACGCTCGATAAGAATGTCCTCACTATTTATGGTACTGTTGAGCCGGAAATTCCCGAACACCACAGGCTCGCATTTGCCGAATACGGGGTCGGCGATTACCAGAGGGTTTTTACTCTAACTGATGAAATAGACAGGGACAAGATTCAGGCTTCGGTGAAAAACGGCGTATTGAAGCTGGTCTTACCCAAGGCTGAAAAGGCAAAAACAAGAAAAATAGAGGTTAAGGCCGAAGCATAGTTTTCGGGTCTTAAAATCCATGAGGAGGCATTTACTATGGCAATCAGGAACCTTTTACCTACCATATCAGGCAGAAAGGGCATGCGGGTGAAGCGCGATAGCGATAATCCTTTTGAAGTCCTGCAAAGAGATATGAATTCTCTCTTCGATAATTTCTTCAGGGGCTTCGGCCCTGAGACTTTTGAAAGCCGCATGGGCTTATTCACACCGCAGATCGATGTTTCGGAAACCGATAAAGAGATCAGGATCTCTGCGGAACTCCCCGGCATGGATGAGAAGGACATCGAAGTCTCTCTGAGCAAAGATATACTTACGATCAAAGGCGAGAAGAAAGAAGAGAAAGAGGACAAGGGTAAAGATTATTACCGCATGGAACGCTCTTACGGTTCTTTCAGCAGGACGATTCCTCTCCCTGTAGAAGTGCAGGACAATAAAGTCGATGCCACCTTTAAAAAGGGCGTTCTCACAATAACGCTGCCGAAATCGGAGAAAGCGGTCAAAGAAACGAAGAAAGTTGCGATAAAAGCAGAATAACAGTGAGTGTCGAGCAGTCAGGACATGGTGCTGCTCTTGGATAAATTTAGGTAGGAGAAGGGCCAACTGCTTTTTCGGCAAAATTGCACGGGTGTACTGGAGCGGGGGTGAGCACCGGTCCGTAAAAAATCTTTGATTTTTTACGGACGCGAACGGTGAGTGAGCCAAGCCCCAACCGAGAATATGCACAAATAGCACGATTTAACAAACTAGTGTTGGTAAAGAAGGTAGTTTTATTTTGCCGAAAAAGCAGTTGGCCCTTCTCCTGTTTTCCTTACAAAAGATGTGCGCCCTGTTCCGCCAGCTTTGACCGTACGCTCGATTTGAGGTTGATGAAACAGAAATTTTCCTCGTTGATAAACCTGCTTATCAAATACGCCAGGCCGTTGCTCGTCTTATCGAGATAAGGGGTGTCTATCTGATTGAGGTCTCCGGTAAACACTATCTTTGTTCCCTCGCCGCACCTCGTCACAATAGTTTTGACATCTATGGGCCTGAGATTCTGTGCTTCATCAATAATGAAATAACGTTTGGGCAGACTGCGGCCTCTGATATATGTGAGCGGTTCCACCTGCAAAAGGTCGGCATCCATCAGATACTGATAGCTCTTGAGCACAGAGGTATTGGTCCTGTCTTTTATTATCCCCTTTGGCGTGTTGATGATGACTTCCAGGTTGTCAAAAATCGGCTGCATCCATGGGGTCAGTTTCTCGTTCAGATCTCCAGGCAGGTAACCGAGGTCATTGCCCATGGGGCATATGGGCCTCGAAACTATTACCTGTTCGTAGAGCGCTGATTTCCTCGTGACCTGGGATGTTTGATGCAGCCCGGCAGCCAGCGCGAAAAGGGTTTTGCCTGTGCCTGCATTGCCTATGAGCGCAACTATTTCGATCGAAGGGTCTGTCAGGGCATCTACAGCGCATTCCTGCTCCAGATTCCGGGGCGCTATACCCATCAATTCCTTGGACCGCTTCACCGTTTTCAGTTTGTCTTTCCCTGTCAGTTTATACAGGCTGTTTTCGGACAACAAATAGCGCTGGGAAAAAATTCCGTTGCTATTGTCACCGTTCGTAAGCACCTTTCCGTACTGCTGAAAGAGTGAGGTTTTATCATTTTTATAGTCCTCGACAGGAATTCCCAGTGATTCAGCCTTTATTCTCACCGCTGTGTCTTTTGAAACCAGTATTACAGGAAGCGGATTGCCATTTATATCCACGGGATTGCTATTTAAGATGTTAAGCGCAGTTTTTATGATCTGGTTGTCTTCTGTCCCATTGTCCAGAAATCTTGCGGATGATTTGTTTTCAGACAGACATACCTTCATAGTGCCGCCTGATTCCATCGTAACTCCCGAAGAAAGAGAACCTTTCTCGCGCAATTCGTCTATCATTCTCAATGCCTGCCGGGCAGAGACGGCTATCTCGCCGCGCCCCTTCTTCAGGCTGTCCAGTTCCTCTATGACTACAAATGGTATGGTGATATCGTTATTGTCGAATTTATCAATCGAGGTAGGGTCATGGATCAAGACATTTGTGTCCAGCACAAAAATTTTTTTCATCTGCTGCCCTCCATGGGTATATAGATTGCTGCCCAAAGAGTCAAAGACTTTTTGGGGTCCGAATGAAGTGAGAGAGACGAAAGCGGGTCGATGCTGATTACACGAGGTTTCTACGATAGGAATTACATGGTTCTTACATTCCATCTTCTGCGATATTATTGCATAAATTGTGTTACAAGAGTATTAAATTTTTTACAAAACCGTTACAGAGAAGTTAAAGGGCAGTTTTCACAGAGCGGCTTCGGCTTGCAGAAGTCCTTTCCGACCATGACAAGCAGTGCATGATATTCATTGAAAAGCGGGACGTCGTTGTCCAACGCCCTGTGGAACAAAAGCTGGTATTCATCATAGGAAGCTCCGGGGTCCATTACGCCGTGCCTGGACATGACGCGTTTTGTATACGCATCGACGACAAACACAGGCTTGTCGAGCGCATAGAGTAGAATTGAATCCGCCGTCTCAGGCCCGATGCCGTTCACGCCCAGGAGTGCCGGTCTAAGTGATGAGAAGTCGCCTTTTTTCATCTCTTTCATACTGCCGTGAAATGATTCCGATAAGAAAGCCAGGAACGCCTTCAGTCGCTTTGCCTTTATATTGAAGTAACCTGAAGGCCGAATGAGTGAAGCAAGCTGTGAAGTTGTCAGCCCGTGCAGTGCGCGGGCGCTTAGCAGTCGCGCCGCTTTGAGGTTGGCGATTGCCTTTTCGACGTTGGTCCAATTCGTATTCTGAGTAAGGATCGCGCCTACAGCGACTTCAAAGGGGCTGTCTCCGGGCCACCAATCCTGGGGGCCATAATAAGCGTAAAGTTTGTCATAGACCTCAAGGAGTCTTTTTTTCTGATTATTAGATTTTCCCATTATTTCGGGATTTTTTTTGTCATCTTATAAACAAACGCGAGCACTTCAGCGACCGCTTTGTACAGATCAGGAGGAATTTCCTGATATAGGTCCAGTGCGGAAAGCACCTCAACAAGCTGCGGATCATCCCTTAAAGGAATATTGTGCTCTTTTGCAATCGAAAGTATCTTTTCGGCAATGGCCCCGCTTCCCTTTGCTACAACCCTGGGGGCTGTATCCTCTTTAACATTGTATCGTAATGCCGCAGCTTTTTTGCGTATGTCAACCATGAAGTCGTATCCTGTGTATAAAACATACGGTTTCGTAAAAAGCTCCAGAGGCAAGGCGTGCAAATCCTGAGGAATGAGGCGTACTTTTTCGTACGCCGCACGGGGTCCCCAAAAGCCGAAGTCTTTTGGGGTGCGAGTGACAAAGGATGCAGCGCAACGCCCGGGGTCCCCGGTAAGTCGCAGACTTACTGGGGTGGAACGCAGCATATGGACTTTTTACGAAACCGTTCATGCTTTTATGCTTATTATCCTTTCGGAGGACCCCAGTTTGTCCAGTTTTTCCATCGAGGTGTCGGCCTGGTCGAGCATATGGGCTGCTTTAAGGTTCATCCCCTTCTGTATAAAAGAAGATTTAAGCTCATCCAAATTTTTATCGATGACAGAATGTGTTTCCGGCTTGTCCGCCTTGAAAGAGATGAAAAAATCTTTGTTATTCATCAAAACCAGTATCGACAGGTTACCTGACTCGGCCAGATCGAGATTTATCCTGCAGGAACAGGATGACCCTCCTGCTGTGCCTGCGCGCCCCCGCTTGAAAGATACTTCTCCATCCTTTAATTCTTTCCAGTTGACAGGCAGAAAGGTGTAGAATGAATCTGTTGTTTTGGAAAGCGCCTGGAATGTCTCTATGTCCTTTAACAGACCTTCTATCGTACCCTGAAGGTTTTTTAAAGCAACGGCATCGTGGACCGTATCCTTTGCCGAAACAGAGGCGCCCGGACCCTGTGCCGGCCGGCTGCCATCGGGCACCATCGAAAGGCGCTGTTTCAATTCCAGAAGCACAGCTTTCAGATCATTCTGAAGAGAAGGGATGGTATGGGTAATTTCTTTTGGCTGAATTTCTCCTGCTTTGCCGTCATTCGTGCTGCCGGGTTGACCTTCGGATTTGCTCGCTGACGGGTCAGCCTGAGTGATTATCAATTCTTCACCCATCGTATTTTGTTGTGAGGGGGGCAAAGTGGTGGAAGGGGCTGTTTCTTCCTGAGGTCCGATCGCATTGGCCTGCATTGTGAACACTTCTGATTTTAATTTTGCTTCCAGCGCAACGCCGGTATTCAACACTGCATTTTTGAACGATGAGGAAAGCAGCCTGTCCATATTGATCATTATGTCGGCCTTTAAATTCCCGCTCCCGTCTTTGAAACTCCCAATGTCCGCCAGTAAATTTCCGATATTGGCCGTGAAACTCCCGGCGTCAGTTTTCAAATTTCCGGCAACTTGAGATCCGATATTGGCCGTGACACTCCCGGCCTCAGCTTTCAAATTTCCGGCAACTTGAGAGTTGTTCAGCATATCGGAAAGCTGGTTCAACACTGTGTCAAGTCTTGACTGAATGCCCTGGCCTGTTGTCTTGAGGCTCGAAAGCAGGAGGTCCTGCAACTGAGTTTTCACATCCTGAGGCAATGAGTTGATATCCGCCGGCAGGGCTTTTAAAAGGTTTTCAACTTTGTCGAGAGGGAATGTGTCGGCCCTGCTGCTGCCTGCAGGCATTTCCCCCTGCTGTGCCTCAGGCTGAGCGCTGTTCTGTTGATCCACAGACTTGCCGCCGGAAGCTGTTCCGTCATGCATCGACAGGCTGTCCGATAATTGCTGAATAAGTGTGGCAAGAGCCTGTCCCTCAGTAGTAGACATGAAGTTTTCGGGGAGTAATGCACCCTGCGAAGTATCTTCATAACCCATAAACTGAAGCCTGAGCTGATTTGGAGAAGATGACGGGGAATCAGACACTTTAAAAAAAGCGGTGTCTCCCGGCTGCAGAGGCACTTCCGTTCTCGCAGTGATGAGTTCGCCTTTTATCCTGAGAACCGCATCCCCCGATGCCTGGACATTCACAACTTCCGCTTTTACTATTTCTCCGGGCTTGAGCAGCACAGATTTGCCCTGTGCCATGTCAAGCGAGAGGTTCCCGTCAACCAGACTTGTAATCTTGAAATTAATCATGATGCGTTCTATTATTATATCACTAACATTTCTTTATTTTTTTTCGGGGATTATCTAAAAAAATGAAGTGCGGGATCTGTGCACAGATCCTGAAGGAGTGTCTATGCTTGATGCGCGTTTTATACGGGAGAACATTGAAACACTCAAAAAGGCTTTAGAAATAAGGGCTTATGACATCGATCTGTCAGGTTTCCTGGGCATGGAACAGGAAAGGCTCGTATTACTGAAGGAATCTGAAGAGCTGAGAAACAAGAGGAATGTGGTATCAGACGAGATCGGAAAACTGAAGAGACAGAAACAGCAAACCGACGAGCTTGTCGCCGAAATGAAAGGCGTTTCCGACCGGATTAAAGAAATCGACGAGGTACTCAAAGGCATCGAGGAGAAAACAAGACTGTTTCTGCTGAATGTCCCAAATATGCCTCATGAGTCTGTTCCTGTCGGTAAAGACGAGACAGAAAATGTGGAGATGAGAAAATGGGGAGATCCGAAGAAATTTGATTTTGAGCCGCTCAATCACTGGGACCTTGCCGAGACACTGGGGATTATCGATTTCGAGCTTGGGGCAAAAATTGCCGGAGCGCGTTTTTCGTTAATGAGGGGGGCTGGAGCCCGTCTCGAAAGGGCATTGATGAATTTTATGCTTAATTTGAATACCTCAAAAGGTTACGAGGAGGTATTCCCGCCGCTCCTGGTAAACAGAGAAAGCATGACAGGCACAGGACAATTACCCAAGTTCGCAGCTGAACTCTTCAGAACAATAGACCCCGAATTTTACCTTATCCCTACCGCAGAAGTGCCTGTGACCAATATACACAGGGATGAAATTCTGAGGGAAGAGCAGCTTCCTGTCTATTATACTGCCTATACTCCATGCTTCCGGAGAGAGGCAGGCTCTTATGGGAAAGATGTTCGCGGGCTCATAAGACAGCACCAATTCAACAAAGTTGAACTGGTGAAGTTCGTCAAGCCCGAAGATTCCTATGTCGAGCTGGAAAAACTCACGGCTGATGCGGAAGACATACTGCGGAAACTGGGGCTGCCTTACCGCGTAATCGTCCTGTGTACCGGAGATATGGGATTCTCTTCTGCCAAAACTTACGATATCGAGGTCTGGTTGCCGGGCCAGAACAAGTATCGTGAAATATCCTCCTGCTCGAACTTTGAAGATTTCCAGGCAAGAAGGGCGAATATCAGATTCAAAAGAGAAGGCAAAAAGGGAACGGAATTTGTCCATACTCTCAATGGCTCCGGACTGGCGATAGGCCGGACACTGGTTGCTG
The DNA here is from genome assembly GCA_015233365.1 of Nitrospirota bacterium. Taxonomy (GTDB): domain Bacteria; phylum Nitrospirota; class Thermodesulfovibrionia; order Thermodesulfovibrionales; family Dissulfurispiraceae; genus JADFXI01. The sequence continues at coordinate 8,433 of JADFXU010000021.1, forward strand.
TCCTGGAGAATTATCAGCAGAAAGACGGGACGGTCATTGTGCCGGAAGCGCTGAGGGAGTTTATGGGCATGGACCTCATAAAATAAATGCGGTAGAGAGACTGAGTAATGTATACTTAAAAATATGGTAAGAATCGCGGTAATAGATGGGCAGGGCGGGGGTATAGGCAGCCTCGTAATAAAACGATTGAAAGAGGAATTCGGAGACAAAATCGAAATAATAGCCCTCGGTACGAACTCCACTGCTACTATGGCGATGATGAAGGCCCGTGCAAACAAGGGCGCTACCGGAGAAAATGCCATACAATGGAACGTGGGCAAGGTTGATATCATAACCGGACCGCTGAGCATCATGCTGGCAAACGCCATGATGGGGGAGCTTACACCCAAAGTGGCGGAAGCAATAGCGTCCTCGCCTGCCAGGAAATTGCTGTTTCCCCTGAACCAGGAAGATGTCGAGGTACTGGGCGGCATAAAAGAGCCGCTGCCTCATCTTATAGAAAGACTTGTTGAACGCATAAAGGAGGTTGCACATGTGTGAGGCGAATGCATATGTTTATAAAGATGGGAAGGAAGACCTTTACCTGGAAAACGTGGATGTACTGATTCCTGAAGGCGGCACCATTTTTCTTAAAAACCTTTTCGGTGAGCAGAAAACATTTAAGGGATATTTAAAAGAGATATCGCTGCTCAGACATAAAATTCTGCTCGAAGAGAATACGTGATCAGAAAATCCCTCCTGCTGAAGATTTTTGATGCTGCAAACATGCAGCGCTGGAACGATAAAATACGTCCTGTCGAGCTGAGGGAACTCGATAAACAGGCGCATAAGATGATGATTGCGTATCTTATCGGAAAGTTTGAAGAGGGGCATATCGGGTTTGACTGGATAGATATCATCGAGGGCGGTATTTTTGAGTTCCTGCAGCGGCTTATTATTACTGACCTGAAACCGCAAATCTTTTACAAAATCAAAGAAGACGCGCATAAATACAGACAGTTGAATGCCTGGGTTTACGATAAACTTGAAGCCCTGATATCGCCTCTGGGTGAGGATTTCTGCAAGAGGTTTAAAGACTATTTTTCGGATACAGGAGATACTTTAAATAAGAGAATTCTCAGCGCCGCTCATTTCTATGCCACGAAGTGGGAATTCGATATTGTAGAGCGTGCAAACCCTGACGGCTATGAGATCTCTGATATAAAACGCGACCTGCAAGGCCGGCAAGAGAAGTATTATGACTTGAAGGGCATACAACAGCTGGCTTTATATTCAAAGCTGAAAAACTTTATAGATCTCTGCGGACAACTCCGGTTTCAATTGCGGTGGAGCCATATCCATAGAGTTCCGAAGACATCGGTCCTCGGTCATATGCTTATTGTGGCGGTATTATCCTATCTGTTTTCATTGCAAATAGACGCATGCGATAAACGCTGCATCAATAATTATTTCACCGGTCTCTTCCATGATCTGCCGGAAGTCCTTACACGGGATATCATTTCTCCCGTAAAAACATCTTTTGAGGGATTTGAAAATCTTATCAAGGAGTATGAGAAAGACCAGATGGAGAAAGAAGTTTATGCACTGATCCCGAAGGAATGGCATTCTGAAATGCGGATGTTCACGGAAAGCGAGTTTACAGGCATAATTACGACGGGTAATGTGACAATAAGCAAAACATCCGATGATATCAGCAGGGAGTTTAATAAAGATGAGTATAATCCGAGGGATGGGGAACTCGTTAAGGCAACCGACCACCTTGCTGCCTTTATCGAGGCATACCTCGGTCTGGTGAACGGCATAAAATCTAATGAGCTTGACGATTCAAAAAATTACCTGAAGGGCAAGTATAAACATTCGTTGATAGCCGGAATAAAATTCGGCGAAATTTATGCCGACTTTGAGTAAATGAGTGACTGCCTGGAGATATATAGATTCCGGAGCCTGTGATGCCGCTTATAATATGGCTCTTGACGAGGCCATTGCTGCGGCGGTCCGGAAAGACAACTCACCTCCAACACTGCGGCTTTACGGCTGGCCGCTGCCGTCGGTCAGTCTTGGTGCTTTCCAGAGCATAGTAGATATCGATGCCGGCTATTGTGCCGAACATGATATTCAGGTCGTGAGAAGGCCTACAGGGGGCAGGGGCATTTTGCACGGCGAGGAAATCACCTATAGCTTTTCAGCCGTAAATGAGGGTTTATTTTCTCAGGGTCTGCTTGAGTCCTATCGCCACCTAAGCAGCGCATTTTCACTCGCCCTTCAAAAGATGGGGCTCACTGTCACAATGAAAGACCGCAGGGACAAGGGAAGGCCCATTGCAAGAAGCCCACTCTGTTTTCAATCCACGTCTTATGGAGAGCTCACTATTAAAGGCAAAAAGCTGATCGGCTCGGCCCAGAAACGATGGGACAACGGGTTTTTGCAGCAGGGCTCCATGCCGTTCACAATAGATTGCGCATTGCTTGCATCAGTATTTAAGAATGTTGTGCCTTCCCCCGATTTCGCCGGACTAAAGGACATGATCCACAATTTCGATTGTGAGGAGTTCAAAAAATATCTTGTGGACGCCTTTGAAACCTTCTTCGGTATCAGCTTGCTTCAGGCCCGGCCGTCTGATCAGGAGGTGGAGGAGGCGCATATTCTGTGTGCTGAGAAATACCGGAATCCTGTGTGGACAACCGGGGCACTGCGGGACACTCGCCTTTGTAATAATGGAATATGGAGGCGAGCATGATAAGGCTTAAGTAGCCCTGCAGCATGTAAGTGAGCAACTGGTAAGGAAGCGAAAGCAGCGGTCCGATAACAGGTACAAAAGTCAGGGGAGCACCTATCAGCACCACTACAAACCCTATTCCCATATATCCCAGCAGAAGAACAGTGTAAAATCCTATTGCAGCGGGTTTTGAATTAAGATGCGCTATTGTTTCCCTGATTGCTGCAACAGACCCGCCGGAATGAAAGGCAAGGTGCGCTACTCCGTAAGTTGTTACCGAGAGCGTCAGGAGAATAAGAACAATTCCTATGGACATGAGTAACAGTGAGAGGAAAAAACTGATAAAAAGTCCGAACGTTGCCTCGTAACTCTTGGCGTGATCAATAACAGTTGATGCGCCTCCGACTAAAATGCCGAGAAAGAACGCAATAATCAGGAACGCGATACCGATAATGGATGAGAAAGCGGTTAAAGGCAAGAAAAGGCGTTTGCCCTCGGAGAAAAAGGTTTTCATGCTGACTTTGCTGATCTCGTTCGTTATGGATTTGGCAAGGATTCCGATTGTTCCCCCCACACCATAGACCCAGACGACAAATATAAAAGTCAGATAAATAAGAAGACTGAAAAGAATGATCAGCGCCATGGCAAAGTATTTGTCCAGCAGCTCCGCGGAACCGCGGAACACGCTCACAAGATCCTTAAGGCGAAGTATTTCAGTCAAATCAAGCCCAAACATGATGAAAGCTATAGCTATGGGCAACCCGACAATAACAAAGAAACTCAAGCCGCTCACCACCAGCGTGACAAGCTGAACAAAAATCAACTGCCAGTTTCTATTGACCGTATGTATACCAGCTTTAATGGCGGCAATTTGCGTCACTCTGTCTTTTGTCGCGGCAACCCGACAATTGAGATGCCGGATGCTTCCGCCTCCTTGATCAATTTTGACCTATGTATAATTATACTTCTTTCCGATTCTATGGCAAGCACCCGGGCCCTGACGCCAATCATGGAGCGCAGCGTAGTGGGGCCAATAACAGGCACATCGAGTCTCATGTCCTGTTGGGGTTTGCTCACTTTGACCACAACCGCCCCTTCCCCTGCCCATTGCCCGCCTCTGAGTATCGCCTCATCCGTGCCTTCTATGGCTTCCACGGCCATCACTGCCTTTCCCTTCACTACGACGGTCTGGCCGATATCCAGCTCCCCCACGGCCCTGGCAATTTTCAGGCCGAACTCTATTTCAGCCCATTCTTCCGATGAAGGGGCTTTTTTGGTCAACACCCCGGCCGGAGTCAGGAGATGCGGGCTGAACGCTGCGGTGTTTATTATGGCAATTCCCTCTTTTGCCAGCTCGTCGGCGAGAGCGTTCAGGATAGAATCATCGCTTTTATCTTTCAGTGAAAAAAGAAACTTGATGGCACGCAGGTCCGGGACTATTTTTGATTTATAGAGGAGTGACTTGGGGACCTTCCCGGCCATTATGGTTTCACGGACGCCGGAGTCTTTCAGTGCATCTATCAGAGTGCCTAATTTCCCGACATTAATCCATCTTATCTCATCTGAAACATCATTCAGCGCCGACGATGCAAGATTCTCCAGTGCTATTGTAATAACTTTGTAGCCGCGCTCTTTTGCATCTCTTGCAATAACCTCGGGTAGTTCACCAGTCCCGGCAATGATACCTATCTGCATATCCCTCTTTTATTTTTCTCGATAAACTCCACGAGCCTAACAACCTCAGCAGTTTCAGAAAGCTCGGATTTGATCTTTTTTAAGGCGTCCTTTAAAGTCCGTTTCTCTCTGAAGAGGATCTTATAGGCCTTTTTCAGATTGTTAATCGACTCGTCGGAAAAACCGTGTCTTTTTAACCCTATAACATTGAGTCCATAGAGTCTTGCACGCGCCCCGGAAGCCATAGTGAATGGAGGAATATCCTGTCCTATTCCGCTAAACCCTCCAACCATAGAATATGCCCCTATACGGGTAAACTGATGTATGGCGACAACTCCCCCGACAAAAGCAAAATCCTCAACAACGACATGGCCTGCCAGGGTGGCGGCATTAGCCATTGCCACTGAGGAGCCGATTTTGCAGTCATGTGCGATGTGGACATAGCCCATTATAAAGTTCGAATCTCCAATCTCGGTAAAACCGTCGCCGCCCACGGAAGCCCTGTGTATCGAAGTGTATTCTCTGATAATGTTTTTCTTGCCGATCCTTACGCCCGTTTTTTCGTTCTTGTATTTCAGGTCCTGCGGCGGCAGGCCGATTGTGGCAAATGGGTGAATAATACAGTGCTCGCCGATTTCGGTATTCCCTTCTATAATGACATTTGAAACAAGCTTCGAACCCTTCTTGATTACGGCGCCTTCGCCCACTATGCAAAAAGGACCAATGGAAACCATCTCGGCAATATCAGCCTTAGGGCTGACAACTGCCGTTTTATGAATTTCTGCTGGCATTCATCCTCCTCTATCCTGAAACCATGGCGGTAAACTCAGCCTCTGATGTCAACTTGTCTCCGACAAACGCATTTCCTGAAAATTTCCAGACGTTGCCCCTCCTATGCGTTACGTTGACTTCGAGCTTGAGTTGGTCACCAGGCAGAACAATTCTTCTGAATTTAACTTTTTCCATGCTCATGAAATACACTGTTTTGCCCTGCATCCCTGATTTGAATGCAAGTATGCCGGCTACCTGTGCCATTGCCTCAACAATGAGAACACCGGGCATGACGGGATTATTAGGGAAATGCCCCTGAAAAAAGGGCTCGTTCATAGTAACGTTTTTTATCCCGACTGCCTTGACGCCGGGTTCCAGTTCCATCACACTGTCAACCATCAAAAAAGGATAGCGATGCGGTAGAATGGATAAAATTTCCTTACTATCAATCATTTTTCCTCCCTCATCCTCTTCTCAAGTTCTTCAATTCTTTTTTTCAGTTCCGGCAATTTGGCGAATAATGCTGTTGCTTTAAGCCAATCTCTGTGAGGCAGAATCGGTATCCCGGCATAAACACCGCTCTTGACCTCTCCAAATACACCTGATTTAGCCGCTATCATTGTTCCAGCTTCTATGACAACATGGTCCGCTATCCCCACTTGGCCTCCCAGTATAACTCCATCACCTATACGGGAGCTTCCCGCTATTCCAACCTGGGCTACCAATATAACATTACTGCCGACCTGCACGTTATGCCCTATCTGGACAAGATTGTCGATCTTCGTTCCCTTCCCTATAACGGTTGAGCCTGTTGTCGCCCTGTCAATAGCAACTCCGGCCCCTATTTCCACATCATCTTCTATCCGGACATTGCCGACCTGGGGTATCTTGTTATGCCTTCCTTCTTCAAAAACATAGCCGAACCCGTCAGAACCTATGACAGCGTTGGGGTGAATAATCACTCTGTTGCCAATCACAGTTTTTTCCATGATAGTAACATTCGGATATATAGTGCAGTCTTCTCCTATGCAGCACTCTTCTCCAATAAACACACCAGGAAAAATTACGGCCCCGGAGCCTATTTTTACTTTATCCGAAATATAAACAAGATCATAAATGGTTGCGTTTCCGCCTATCTCAGCCTCTTCGGAGATAAAAGCTTTTTTGCTGACCCCTTTATACTGAATGCTTTTGCCGTAAAAATGCCCAAGGAGCTTTGCGAAGGCAAAATGTGGATTCCTGGTCTTAACCTGCGGTTTCTGTATTTCATCAAGAAAGTCCTTGACCAGTACTGCGGCCGCTGGACTCTTCTTAAGCTCTTTAACCAGCTTCCTGCCCGAAAGGAACGTAATATCTTCCTCCCGCGCCTCTAAAATGCCTGCGGCTCCGGTTATTTCAATCTCGCCGTCGCCCCTGATTTCACCATCGAGCAACTCGGCAAGCTCTCGTAATTTCATTTCTTATTAAAGCCCTATTTCTTATTCGCCGGAGTTGCCGTTGCACCCTTTTTCTCGTTGTATTTCTTGATTATAATGTCCGTGATATCAAGGGATTTATCACCATAAACCATCGACTGTATCGGCAAAACGACGCTGTATTTCTCCTGCTGTCCGTATTTATCAATTACCTCCAGTATTTCTTTATATACGGATTCCGTCAGCTCTCTTCTTTTTTTCTCAAATTCCATGTTCGCATCGGATACCATTCTCTGGAATTCCCTTTCCGTGCGTTCCAACTCTTCCATTCTCGATTTCCTGGCATCAGGGGAGATGACAGACCCCTGTTTGTCCAGGTCACTTTTCATTTTATCAAGCGCTTTGCCTTTTTCCTGGACCGCGGCCTGCTTTGTCGACATATAATCTCTTAACCCGGCAATCGCCTTTTTACCCTCCTCGGAGTCATTTGCAGCTCTGTCTATATCGCAAAAACCTATTTTCAAATCAGCCGCATTAACACTTGAAAGTGCACCGCCGGCCAGCACGGCAAATACAACAATCATCACCAAAAGAATTCTTTTCATCAAGCCCTCCAGGTTTTATTATAAGGTCAAAGGCTGATAGCTCCCACCCTTTTTAAAAGGATGAGCCAAAAGTAAATCCAACCTTGCTTCCGGCCTCACCCGCTTTCCTATTAAGATTATAGCCCCATTCAACCCTTATGGGGCCCATGGGAGATATCCATCGAATACCAAAACCAGTCGTGTATTTCAAGTCGCTCAGGAAAGTTTCGCCTGTATCATACGCCCTGCCCGAGTCGAAAAAGACCAGCCCTTTGAACTTGTATTCAGGTACTATGGGAAAAATATATTCAGTGTTGATTATGATTTCTTTTAATCCTCCTATCGCATTACCGTTGATATCCCTGGGGCCCGCATCTCCAAAGTTGATACCACGGATGGTATTAATGTCGCCGAGATAAAACCGCTGATACAAAGGCACCTCCTTGCCGAACTCACCTGTTGCATATCCAAGCCTGCCCCTGACTGCAAAAGTTGTCTTAGCAAAGGCAGGGAAATACCAGCCGGAATCAACAATTCCTTTTGCATAAGCGTTGTCTCCGCCCAATCCTGCAAAGCTGAAGGAGAGAGTATTGCGGGACCCCCTTGACGGGTCCATATAGTTATCCCTTGTATCTCTCACCAAAGAAGGGCTGATGGCGCTGGTCAGACGGTTTCCCTCCTGGTCCGTTATAAGTGGAGAGGCGCCGCTCTGAATGTTGTAAATGTTTGCCAATTCAAGTGTGTATGCTACCGTGGCTGCATAGTATTCCCAGAAGGCTTTACCTATAGACACACTGAAGCCTGTGGTTTTGTTTTCGTAATCCGGGTATATCCTGTAAGTTTTATAAATGCTTACGCCAAGCATCAGTCGTTTATCCAAAAACCACGGGTCCCTGAACGAGAGTTCGTAAACGGAATCCTTACCGCCCAGTTCTCCGCTCAGTTTCAAGGACTGTCCCCTGCCGAAGAGATTGCTTGTCATAACGCTGGCCGTGGCGACAGGCCCGTCAATAGAGCTATAACCGCCGCCAACGCTGAAGGAACTGGTTGACTTCTCTTTTACATTCACATCGAGGTCTACGTTTTTTTCATCCTTTCGCGGCTTGGGCGATATGTCCACTGTTTCAAAGAACTGCGTATTCGTCAAAACTTCATAGCTCCTTTTCAGGGCAGAGGCATCAAAAGTATCGCCCTCATCCAGCCTGATTTCCCGGCGTATGACCTTGTCTCTTGTCTTCGTGTTGCCGGATATGGAGATTTTGCCTACCGTGTACTTGTCACCCTCATTAATTTTATAGTTAACTTTCACAGTTTTCTTGTCTTCGTCGGGAATAAGATCGGGAAACACCGATACGAGAGCATAGCCGGTGTTCGAGTATTTGTCGGAAAGGGCTGTCACATCCTTTGTAAGCACGGACTTGTCGAAAACCTTACCGGGGGTCAGATTGATCAGCTTTCTCAACTCGCCTTCCTTATATATTGCATTGCCGGTAATCTCGACTGAAGCCACCTTGAACTGGTCCCCTTCGGAAACCCGTATTATAATTTTCATTCCTTTCTTGTCATTGCTGATCTCCAACACCGGTTCAGCCACGGTGACTTTAATATAGCCGTTGTTATAATACAAGTCCCTTATCTGTTCGATATCGGCCTTCATATCATCTTTTTTGTAATAGCCGCCGCCGAGGATAAAAGAAAGAAACCATCTCTCTTTAGTCTTCAGGACCTTTTTGATTTGTTTGGAGGAAAGGGCCTTATTCCCTTCTATCTTTATCTCTTTTATTTTGACCTTCTGACCCTCATCGATCTGGTAAGTGAGCACCACTTCACCGGCGCCGGCTTTTCTTACTATAGGAACAATGTGGGCGAGATAATAACCCTCGTCCTCGTAGAAAGCCCTCAGTTTAACGGTATTTTCGTTGATCAGGTTTATGTCGGATATTGCTCCGGCAGTAAGTGTAATCTTTTCCTTCAGTTTATCATCCTTGAATTCCTTGTTCCCCTGGTAGTCAATTTTGATAATCGTCGGCTTTTCCTTGACAATATAGGTAACCTTCAGCCCGCTCTCAAATGGCTCTATTTCAACCTTCACATCATCGAAGTAGCCCATTTTAAAAATGGTTTTTATATCCTCCGATGTCTTTTCATTGGACAAAGGCTCGCCTATTTTTTGAGATATTTTTGCCTTTACCGAACCCTCTTCAATTCGTTTTACTCCTTTTATCTCTATACTTGTAACGACTGGTTCATCTGACCAGGATAGTCCCGGAAACGCGTAAAGAAACACCAAAATTAGAGACAGAATCAGACAATTATTCCTCATCAGCGACCTGACCCCAAATCTCCGTTTATCGTCTTTCACGGAACCCTCTCCTGCAACTTTATTTTGATTCGCCCGCGCAGCAAATGCTGCCTGCAAGCCGGGTACAAGCGCAATAGCGGCTTCTACACTGTCGGTTAGTATAGCATAAAGCATAAGGCTAAGGGGCTAAAGTGACTTTCAACAGAAACTGTTCATAATCAAGGGCTATCCTGTCCCATGTGTAATTTTTTGCATAGTCCCTCGCCTTCCGCCCCATCTCTTTTCTCAATAAATCATTTGCCAGTAATAATCTGGTTTTAAGGGCGAGGTCGTCGGGATCGCCTGTTTTGAAGGAGATTCCGAATCCTGCATCCACGGCATATTGCAACTCCGGGATGTCGCTCACGATAACAGGCTTGCCGCATGCAGCGGCCTCAAGCACCACGATGCCCTGTCCTTCATAACGGGACGGGACGACAAGTGCTATGGAATGAGAGATTTTATCCAGTTTCTTATGTCCGCTTATGAATCCGGCAAATTCAATATTATCCATGCCGGATGCAATTTTATGGAGTTTCTCGCTATCAACACCTTGACCGGCAATGGAAAATTTATGTGGAAGGAGCGAGGCAGCTCTTACCAGCGTGTCCAGTCCTTTCTGATGCATATCAATCCTGCCCAGGTAAAGAATATAAGCGCCGTCATTTGTTGCAGTGTCCAGATAATCGTTTTCTATACCGTTGGAAATTATTTTTATGTTGCCGGTTATGCCATAACGCTCTGCAAGACAGTCAACCATGATAATAAAGTTCTTGAAACTCCCCGGATAGAACTTCTCAACAAGCCAGAAGGGAAAGCCCGTCAAACTATATTTTTTGAGTATTTCCTTGCCGAGGTAATTCTGCAACTGAAGAATAGTCGGAACATTCTTTAAAGTATAGGTGAAAAGAGGATTCCATGGAGCAAAATCCTCTATGATAACATCGTAATTCCTACAAAGAGTTTTCGCCTGCTTATAGCCTTCATAAGCGTAACTGAAAGTGCTTGCCATATAGCTCCGGGGATTTCCGATAAACTTGAAGTGCATATTCCCTTCTGAGTAATCAACTGCCTGCGGGTATTTTCCGGAAAAAATAGTAATATAATGCCCTTTTTGATAGAGTCTTTTATATATCTCGTTAACCCGCACGGCTCCCCCGCCGCCGACCCAGGGGTTGTTGATATGATCATAAATAAAGTGAAGTATTTTCATTTATAAAGACTTCCAACCAGTTCTGAATACAGTTCTTCATACTCTTTTACCATTCGTTCAATAGAAAAAAACTGCGCTTTCTTTCTGGACGCCTCAACAAACCCGGCAGACGCAGCCGGATTGCTCCTGATAAATTCAATTGAGTCTGTGATGCTGCCACTGTTTTTTGCCGGCACCAGCTTCCCGTTAATGCCATCCTCGATAAGTTCGGGGATGCCGTAAACATTAGTAGCAATTACCGGAGTGCCGACAGCCATGGCTTCCATTACTACGTTCGGTAATCCCTCATAGAAAGAGGGCAGGACCAGCAGGTCCGAGGCCTTTATATATTCCAGTGCGTTTGGCTGATAGCCGACCATGAAGAATCTTTCATCATTCCTCGCAAGGGATTTGACCATGTCCCGCAAGGCTCCGTCACCAACAATAAGGGCCTTTATGTTAATAGTCTTCAATTCTCTTATTGCCTGTATGAAGAATCGCAAACCCTTTCTTTCAACAAGTGCACCCACAAAGGCAATATAAAAAAAATTGGCCGGCATATTTAATTTTTTACGAAGCTCATCGCGGGAAGGCAACCCCTCGCATTTCCTCAAGTCTATGCCGTTGTAAATCAACCTGCCTGTAGAGATGCCATAGTCGCCAAGCTGTTTTACGAGCATTTTCGAATTAGTTGTTACACATTGCGCCTGCTTGTTCGCCCAAACAAGCAGATTCTTCTTTATTTTGCCGAACCTTACTTCATTATTGTATAACTCTTCTATGCTTACCCGGTGTGAAGCAACAAATATTCCATTGAAAGAAGTAAGTTTTAAAACAACTGCGCTGATAAATGTTGAATAGTCAAGCCAGGTTTGTATAATAGCCGGTTTAATTTCAAATAATGTTTTCCTGAGTAATCTTACGGCATCGAAAGTTTTGCGTTTGGAAGAGTGTGTAAGCCCATGAATCCTTATGTGCGGCCCTAATTCAGAAAGCCTTTCGCCGGCCCTTTCTGCAATAAAGACATGGGGCTCAAACCTCTCCGCGTTTATATTGCTTACAAGATTTATAAACTGTTTTTCTGCGCCCCCTTGCCCCAGGTGGTCTATTACTGCGAGAATTTTTATTTTTTCCATATCTCCAGCCACCGAAGGAAGAAGTAAAGAGCGAACAACTTATGCCACAGATGTCCCTTTTGTTTTTTCTGGGCATCTATAAGTTTTATCAAATAAGGTCTGGAAATAAATTTGTCAGGAGAAAAACTCAACAATCTTTCGGTAAGCCGTGTCCTGAGAAGGAGATCGCCGGGGATATCGAACCCCTGTTTTCTTTCAAGTGGAAGCTCAGGAGGAAGAAGTTTGCCGGCAAGCTTCTTGAGCAGATATTTTTTGACGCCATTTCTGATTTTGAAATTGCCGGCAATGTGTTTAAAAGCATATTCCGCGACACGGTAATCAAGAAGAGGGCATCTTACCTCCAGGCTGTTGAACATGCTTGCCCTGTCTACCTTGACAAGGATATCGTCAGGGAGCAGGGTTTTAATGTCCGCGTAACACATCTGGTTGACAAAATCATAATTCCTGTCCATAAGCGCTTCTCTGTATCGTCTCGGCGCATCCAAATCAACTGTTTTTGCAAAAGCCTCACTAAACAACAGATTTTTTTCATCTTCTTTGAATATTTGGGCCGGATAGGAGAAGCATGCCTTGCCCCCGCCGTATATTCCATAAAGTGTATTTCTGCCGACCATACCGTCAGGCATACGCGAAGCAATCAGCCCGGCAACCTTGCGAACTGGGGATATTGCAAATCCGGCCAGCTTTTCCGCAATCAGGGCGGATTCATAATGAATATACCCGCCGAAGAGTTCGTCTCCGCCGTCTCCCGAGAGGGCGACTGTCACGTATTCTTTTGTATGTTTAGCCAGATAGTATGTAGGAAGGATGGAACTGTCGTAAATCGGCTCATCGAGAAGCCCCGAAACGTATGTCAGGTCGTCGTGAAAGTCCGGGGCAACTATTATCTCCCTGTGTGTTGTGCCGAAGTGGCGGGCGACGATCCCGGCATACATGGTTTCGCTTTTCCTGCTTCCTTCAAACCCTACACTGAACGTCTTAATCTCTCCATTATGGGTTTTTCTCATCAGGGCAACTACAAGGCTCGAATCAATGCCGCCGCTCAAAAAAGCGCCCAGCGGCACATCGCTGACAAGGCGTTTTTTCACCGAGTCTGCAAGGAGGGATTCAATTTCTTCAAGGGCCTGTTCCTCATTTTTTGACGCGTCAAACTCCGGCACATCCCAATACCGGCATACCCGCGCAGTGCCTCTTGCGCAATCATATTCAAGGAAATGACCCGGCGGCAGCTTCCGTACATTCTGCACAATACACATGTTCCCTGGTATATATCCCAGAGAGAAATAGAAATTCACCGCTTCATGATTAAGGTTTGCGGGAATACGGCCCGTGGCAAGTATTTCCTTCAGTTCGGATGCAAAGATGACAGCGTCTCCGAACGTAGTATAGAAAAGCGGCTTCTTACCCAGCCGGTCACGGGCCAGGAAAATTTTTTGTCCCGGTGAATCATAAATGCCGAAGGCAAACATTCCGTTTAAATGTCCGAGACAACCGGCACCCCATTGTTTATAGGAATAAAGGAGCACCTCGGTATCGCACATTGAGGCAAAACGGTGTCCGTAATGGGTCAACATCTCCCTCAGCTCCGGGAAATTGTAGATTTCACCGTTAAATGTAATCCAGATGTTCCCCTCGGCATCGCACATAGGCTGCCTTCCCGCATCGGAAAGGTCAATTATGGAAAGTCTCTTGTGGGCCAGTCCGACTGTTTTTTTTTCATTGATGTATATTCCCTGGGCGTCAGGCCCCCTGTAGGGAACAGCAGCAATGGCGCCACCCAACAACGTCTCATCGAGACGGCCTGCAGGATCATAAATGCCGAAAATTCCGCACATGTTACTTGCAGCCTTTCACTGATAAAGAATCCTGAATCAGATTAAGGTCGTTAATGTGGCCCTGAAAGTAAAAAGAGAACCCGCCGCTTCTGTCATAGGCAAATTTCAACAACAAACCTGCCGGAAAGAGAAAAAAACGGCGGGCGTATTTCATGGAAAACAGAATAGAGTGCCTTGTTCTTCCAATTTCAGCATCGGGCTGGTCGAAATTATGGCTGATAATCCGCTCTTTTATTTTCCTGACAACTTTCCCCGATATAAAATCGAGCAGATTGGCTGTTGTCGCGTCAATATCTATCTTTGCAGGGAATATATCAATATGAAAACCATGTGCGGCAAAAAAATTCCGCAGACTTTTTTTGCTCCACCAAAAAAAATGATGCGGCGGCGTATCCTGGCCGTCCAGTTTTCTGGTGAGATTTGCGCATATTCTGTCCCTGTTGGGAGTACTTCCGACAATCCAGCCATCCGGCACGAGTAATTCCTTAATGTTATTGATAAAAGATTCCAGGTCTTCCTGATGTTCCAGGACTTCAAAAAAAGATATAATATCAAATCGAAGCCTTCGCGCTTTGCATGTCAGCACAAACTCCTCCAAAGAATAGGTGAATGCTTTATCCACACCCCGTTTTCGTGCGGTTTTGACACTTTTTTCATCGAAATCTATCATGGTTACTTCAAAACCCATTTCCTGAGCTTTCCGGGCAAACAAACCATCGCCGCCGCCGACATCCAGAAGCCTGCCGTTCTTATGCGGAAAAAAATCAAAAAAGGGCTTCGAATTAAAGGGCAAAGACTTTCGCAGATTGCAATGAAACTCTTCATAACCCAGTTTATTGCCTGAATAAAAATGGGGATCGATTATCCGGGGTTCCCAAAACATCAGGTCGCACCGGCTGCAGTAATAAAGTTGAAAGTCCCTGCCTGTCGAGGAACTACTGAATTTCCTGATGGAACTTGACGTTACTTCGTATCTGCATCCGGGACACAGAGTCATTTTTAAGCCTCACTAAATATTATCTTTAAAAATATGCCTGATTGCTTCCAAACGTAATTTAAAAGGAAGGGCCATCGCCTCTCTTACAATCTTTCTGCTCATTTTCGATCCCCCGCCTCCCCGCTCATAGAATATTATGGGCATCTCAGCCACTTTGAGCCCCTTTCTATGGCTCCTGTACACCATCTCGATCTGAAAGGCGTAACCATTTGATTTTATTTTTTCAAGCCCGATAGCTTTCAGGGCTTTACTTGTATAACACCTGTACCCGCTTGTCAAATCGGTAAATTGCTTCAGTCCCAGTAATGTTGCGGCATACCAGTTGCCGAACTTGGAAAGCAGCAGTCTCTTGAAGTCCCAGCCTACAACGCTGATAGTATGATGCAAATACCGTGAGCCGACTACAACGTCATATCCCCCCCTTAACTCTTTTAGAAACCATGGCAGGGCAGCCGGATTGTGGGAGTTGTCGGCATCCATTTCAAAAAAAAGGTCATATCCTCTGGAAAGACCCCATCGGAAGCCATATATGTAAGCTGTGCCAAGTCCCAGTTTCGATGGGCGTTCCAGCATGAATACCCTCCCCGTGTCAAAAAAGTTCCTGACCAGTTCTTTGGTGGCATCTGACGAGTTGTCGTCAACCACGAGGATATCACCCTCTATGGCCTCCAGCGTCGTGTTCAGGACACGCTCTATGGTGCTCCCTTCGTTATAAGTCGGTATTACTATGAGCGTTTTCATTGAGAATCGCCTTTTCGAATAAATAGTTCAGAAATGCCTTCCTCGTTTTTCCCCAGGAAAAATTGCGTGCCCATTGAAGGGCTTGAAGACACATAAGGTTATACCTCACAGGATCGCCCCATATCTCCAGAATTCTTGAAGACATCTTGTGATAATCCGTTACCCTTACGCCGGTCTCTCCGTCGCGTATGCTGTCTTTCAGCCCCGCTACATTGTAACCTATTACAGGAGTACCCATCGCATTTGCCTGAATGACAACCTGTCCCCAGCCTTCTCTTATAGAAGGCACAAGCAAAAAATGAGCTTTCCCAAGATGTTCATACTTTTGTGTGTCATGAAGATAGCCCCTGAAATACAGGCCTTCTACCGCTCCATACCTGTCTTTAAGAGAGTTGTAAAGGGGACCATCACCAACCAGCCACAACCTCGCATCACTAAACATTTCCTTAATAAAAATAAAAGCCTTTATCGCATCTTCGGGATTCTTCGTTTTTTTAAATCTTCCAAGGTATATTAACGTTAATGTTTTCTCTTTTTCCGGAACTTCATCCAACGGCAAAATATCAAGTCCATTATGAATAATTGTGATGTCTTTAAATCCGAGTTTTTTTAAATCTTCTGCCGTTGAGTCTGAAACTGTAATGGCAGGCCTGTTTTTATACAGGGCCAGCAAAATCTTTTCAAAAAATTTAAACGGATAACCCTTCAAGCCAAGCTCGGCAGTCCAGAAATTATCATAGAGTTGGTGAATTAAAAGCATAGAGTTGTTCATAAAAAAGGTAAAGAACCCGATACCGTTAAATTCATCTATAATAAACCAGCCTTTCTTTTTCAGAGCATATAAAAACCCATAAAAATGGGCTGTCAATTCATTGCCTTTTCTGATAAATTTTATGCCGTCGATTTCCTCTTCATCTGCCAAATTGCCGCTGTTCGAGGAAAACCATTCCACCCGGACATCTTTCTCTGTTAAGGCCCTGGCAAGTTCATACGTGTAGATTTCTGCGCCCCCTTTTTGGGGATGTTTTATACATCGCCGGTTTAGTATTAAAACGTTGTTCATGGGCATATCCCTGTAATTTAACTATGCCAAATACAAGCCAGTCAACCAAACAATAAAGGAAAGGCAAAAAACGAATACATAAACCGTCTTTCTGTTCAGTATCCACAGAACGATAAACCCTATATAAGTCCAGAAGGCGGCAACCGCAACCACCGACCAGAAAACTGACGGAGAAAAATCCCTGCTCATTATTCCCATCTGCTGATCATACCCCTCCTTAATATTTCCGACCAGGCCGTCCTTTACCAGGCTCCGGGCCTTGATCGCCGCAATCCTGCTGTTCAAATACGGGATTTGCGAAGCGCCGGGAACTATAAAATGGCGAGTCAGATACCGGGATGTCCTTATGGTCTCGTAACATAACAGGGCGAGTTCATATTCTTTATCATTTTCAAATTTTGAGCCGAGGGCGAGCAAGTTTGTTTCAGCCTTATTCTCAAGAGGGCTGAACGGGACATGGGCATTAAGCACGCGGTCGAAATACATAATCGCATTATTGTAATTGCCTTTTTTTAAATCGTCCACTCCGCTCGAATAGCTCTGCCACTGGTCCAAAGAAAGACGCAGGAGAAGTATACCGGCCATGCAAACAGCTATTATGACAGTATCCCTTATTACTTTCCGCGCATGTATAGTATCGGCCATTTATTGAACCTCAGAATATGGGTTGAAAGTTCCAGATACGGTCTGTTTTTTTCCGTAACATCCACGGTATAGAGTGGTTGGGCGTATCCGCTCCTCATGTCCCGCACCTGTACCTTAACTTTTTCTCCTGTTCTATGATAAGACTCATCGGAATAGAGCCTGGCCGTATTTGTCAGGTGAATTGCATAGCCGGAGCAGATCTGCCTCGAAAAGAGATCATCCGTGAGGTGAGAGAGGCAAACGGAGGAATTAATCACCTTATCAGCCGCAAGCTGCGTCTGGCTCAAAAAAGAATTGACTTCATTGCCCCGGTAGTTTTTGTCTTTAATGAAAATGTCCTGAGGAAGGTATAAATAATCCACTGAAAGAGTTTTGCTGTACAGGAATTGCTTATATGCTCCGGTCTCTTTTATGGGGTCAGTGCCATAATATCTGTACTTTAGTATCGCAGGCACCATTTCATTAAAATTTTGAGAATAAAACATGGGGAAGACAGTACCATACACTTTCTTGTTGCAGCCCTGAAACATCAAGTTTATTTTTTTCTGATCGCCTGATGCTATCTGGCAAATATCTTCCCGGTATCTACCGACAAGCTTCAGGTACCATCCCTGGTATGAAGCATTATCTCCAAATGTCATTATGACACTATCGAAAGGTAATCCCGAATAGGTATCTTTTGCAAACTGATAGGGAACAAAATCTGTCCTGTAGTTGCTGTCTGTTGCTCTCGAAACCACGAAAATCAGGGGGAACAGGGCAAGGATCGCAGGGAGCACCTTTGAAAGAAGCTTTAGTTCCCTTGCCTTCAGCATCTTTTCGCACTGGTAAAATCCGGCTCCAAGCATAACCGAAAAAAAAGAGAGGGCCGGAATGAAATACTGGTTGGCGACAATATAATAATCTGTCTCAGACGTTTTTTCTGAAACAAGACTCATTTTTGCCAGCAGCGGCCCATACAGCATCAAACTAAGAATGACAAAGACAAACAGTTTCGGGTTATTCCCGATTAAATAAACAGAGCCTGCAAGAAATAAGAGATAAGAGAAGTAACTGAAATTCGATGACAATATTGAAAGGAAATTTATGAGAGCGTACCAGTAGGCCGTGAAACTGTGAAAGAAAAGGGTTGTTGAAGCTATTGTGCCGCTGCTGCCGTAACCGGAGCGGGTAAGGACATTGTTGAAATCAACAAAATCGTCGATATACACAGCATTGAAAAAATGACCCGAACTTCCTCTGACCATAAGATAACTATTAACAAGGAATCCGGCTAGAAATAATGCAATTCCGGTAAAGATCGTGCTTAATCCGGGAGAAAACTTTTTTGTGAAAAACCATGCTGCTGCCACAGGGCCGAAAATAATTATACCTGTATGATGATTAGCAGTGATAAGACCGGCAATGAACATCGTAAAATATAAAAGCCGGGTGTCTTCCTGTTTATTGCTGCCTGTGCGCTCGACACTCGACGCCCGGCTCTCTGCGCTGCTAAGGCGGATTGCCCATAACGAAAAGAGCAGCAGTATCAGGAAAAGATTTAATGTATAGAATTTTGCGACTACCGATTGGGTAAAGTAAGAATAAGAAACAAGAAGAGTAGTTACGGCAAACAATGAGGCAGTGCTGCTTGTTGTTAACTTCAGTACAAGCCAAAAAATGAGTGTTAATGAGAGAGAGCTGAACAACGCGGAAATTATAGCAGCTCTGAAAGCGATATTGCCGAAAGGCAGGAAAGCAAAGGTTTTGCCTATAATTAAATATAAGGGATAACCTGATGGGTGCGCCGTCCCGAGGAACCAGGCCGCGGTAGCCAGCTCACCGCCGTCTCCTGTGTTTATATTCGGCGTAAGAAAAAAGATGAAGACAGCAAAAGAAGATAGAAAGATTAGATAGTAGCGTCTCATATATTCGTGTTTATTAAATAGCAAAGGGCGGCATTGCCGCCCTTTGTCCTGCATTGGTATAGCAAACTGAATTTTAATAAAAACCTGAGTTCCCGCTGTTGTCCATCGAGAAATTTTGCGAGTTGGTCCCGCCACTCGGATTGTTAACAGTTATTACATATGTGTTAGTAGGCGGTGCTACTGCAGTGACGCTGACTATATTGCCCTTGCTTGCCCTTGCAGGCTGGCTGCCGACTGAAAATGCAGCTCCAGCACCCGACGCAGAGACGCTCGTATAACTTTGAGTATCTCCGAAGTTTGCCTCTTCCATCGTTGCAATGCTCTTCGCATCGGACATCATGCCTGCCCGTACAGCCCTCTCCTGGTACTGCGCGAATTGCGGTATTGCTATTGCTGCGAGAATAGCGATAATAGCGATAACGATTAGCAATTCGACCAGGGTAAAGCCCCCTTCCCCCCCAGTTTTCATTTCCTTGATCATATAAAACCTCCTTGTCAGGCTGACCCGCCGACGGCGGATTTTATTGCGATGTTTTTCTTATACTACAATAAAAGCATATCTTGTGCCAAAATTGGCTATATTGTTGAGGTTCTGTTTTAAAGCATTTTTTATTGATTGCCGGTTTAGCGGCAGGGCCATAGTGACAAAAAAAGTCACTTTTTGTTGACAAAAAATGTCACCGAACATAAACTATTACTAAATGTACGCCGCGTCTTTTTTCAATCATTACCGCATTGGACGTTTCATTTTTGCCCTCGCGTTGCTCATCGCTTTTCAGATAGCAGGTCTGCCCTATGCTGTACCCAGCCTCAGGAATATCCTTATCATCTATATTTCTATAGTACTACTGCGGCTTTTTGTAACTACAAAGAAAATAAACTATTTCGACTTTTTGCTTGATATCGTCTTTATATCCGCAATGGTATACATAAGTTTTGGTATTTATTCGTTTTTGACCCTTATTTACCTGTTCCCTATCTTTTTTTCTTCATTCCTGATCAAAACAAAGAAAATTTTCGTTTTCCCGGCAATTGCAGCAATCCTTTACAGTGCAGTGTACTACAGCTATGGCATCATGTTCGAGAGGGAGAGCTTTCTTAATATTTCACTGCATCTCTTTGCTTTTTCCCTTATAGCCCTTGCCGGTGATAACCTGAAAACGAGAATGGAGCAGCAGGAGAGCTATATCAAGCGTCTTGAAGAAGAAAAGATAAAGACTCAGGGACTTGAGCGGCTTTACAGGGTCAGCGCGGATCTTGCGCATGAATTAAGGAATCCGCTGGCTTCGATATCAGCGGCTGTGCAATTCCTGAACGAGGGAAAGACCGACAGGCAGTTCATCGATATGCTCATGACAGAGACAAAACGCCTCACCAGTCTTGTCAATGACTTCCTGTTGTTCGCAAGACCTGCGAATGCTCCAAGAGAGGATGTCGATCTATCCGAGATGCTGGCCGAGATGCTGGCTGCGCTGGTTAACGATCAGGGGAGCGACAAGACAATAACCTTCACAAACGCGGGCAATGCTGTAATCAGGGCCAACAGGACTTTTATGGAGTTGGCTGTCAACAATATTATCAGGAATGCGGTAGAGGCGGCGCAGACAGCCGTAACGGTGAGACTCTGGAAGACGCTGAGCGAGATCGGAATTGAAGTTGAAGATGACGGAGCCGGTATGAACGAAGACACCAGGGACAAGATCTTCGAGCCTTTTTTTACCACCAAGCCGAACGGAACAGGGTTGGGGCTCGCAATCGCCTTCAGAATAATAACAAGCTTCGGCGGAACTCTTAATGCCGGTACCTCTCCGCTTGGCGGGGCAAAATTTTCGATTATATTCCCGATAAAAACATAGGTGATTTTATATGCATTCACTTGTAGTCGACGATGAAGAAAATATCAGGAAATCGTTAAATTTCCTTCTGGCTGAAACGGGATTTGAAACACATCAGGCGTCTTGTCTGGGTAAAGCAGAGCAGCTGATCGCACAGCAATATTTTGATCTCGCCATCCTTGATCTCAGGCTTTCGGACGGCTCGGGCATAGACTTGCTCAAGACGCTGAAGGCACTCAGCCCTGATACCGTTGTCCTTATAATAACGGCTTTCTCATCAACGGAAACAGCCGTAACCGCCATGAAGCTCGGGGCATATGATTATGTCACAAAACCTTTCAATATTGATGAAATACGGATCATTTTAAAAAATATAAAAGAAAAAATATTCTTGCAAAAAAAGGTCAAAGAGCTTCAACAATACGCTGATGCCTACCAGAGCATTGTGGGCAAATCCGAAGCGATGCAAAGGGTTTTTGTCCTGATCGACAAGATAGCGCCCTTCGATACCAACGTCCTTATCCTTGGAGCAAGCGGCACAGGCAAAGAGCTTGTTGCAAAGGCGATCCATGACAAGAGCCTGAGAAAAGATAAACCATATATAGCCATTAACTGCGCGAGCCTGCCTGCCGAACTCCTTGAAAGTGAACTGTTCGGGCACACAAAGGGATCATTCACCGGCGCATATGCCACAAAAAGAGGGTTGATTGACGAGGCTGACGGCGGCACCATCTTCCTGGATGAAATAGGGGAGATGCCGTTGCCTTTGCAGGCCAAACTGCTTCGATTTCTCGAAGACAAAAAAATACGGCCCCTCGGCAGCAACGTGGAAACGGAAGTCAACGTGCGGGTAATAGCCGCGACCAATAAGGGCCTGAATGAACTTGCTGAGGAAGACAAGTTCAGAGGCGACCTCTATTACCGGCTCTCCACTTTTGAGATACGGCTGCCCACCCTTAAAGAAAGGAGGGAGGACATCCCTCTGCTCATTGATCACTTTACAAAGCTGTTGTCCAGGAAATTCCAGAAGAGCATTGTAAAGATAGATCCCGCTTTCGTGGAATACGTGCTGCAGCAGGAACTGAGAGGCAACGTCAGGGAACTGAAAAATATGATCGAGAGAGAAATAATCCTCTCGGAAGACGGGTATCTGAAATGCACGGCCTGCAGTGATCCCCTGAACCGGGCCGCTTCAGGGACAGATTTGCCTGACGGAGGAATAAATCTGGATGAATATATGGGTGAACTTGAAAGGAACTTTCTTGAAAGGGCGCTTGAGAAGTCGGGCAAAGTAAAGACAAAGGCTGCAGAACTGCTCGGCCTCTCTTTCAGAGAATTCCGCTACCGGCTGGCGAAATATAAGGCAAAAGGCTAAGGGCAAAAATGTTAAAAAAAACATGGCAAGCTGTTTGATATTGGACCTTTTGCCTCTTTCCCTTGGCCTTTCGCCTTGTTTTATTTCCCGATGACATCGCCCATATGGAATATGGGCAAATATAGGGCAATAACTATATAGCCGATTGTTACGCCTAAAAACACCATCAGCATCGGCTCCAGAAGCGTGGTGAGGTTTGCCACGGCACTATCCACTTCATCGTCATAGAAATCGGCGATCTTGACGAGCATCTGGTCAAGGGCGCCGGTTGATTCACCGACATTTATCATCTGGCAAACCATAGGCGGGAACACAGGTGATTTGGAAAGTGGCTCGGCAACCGTTTTACCGGAAGCCACCTCGGTCTTGACCCCCATGACGATTTGTTCCACGACCTTGTTTCCCGATGACTTGGCACATATCTCAAGACCGTCCAGTATCGGGACCCCGCTGTTCATGAGAGTACCAAGCGTCCTTGAAAATCTGGCAACAGCAACTTTTTTGATCAAATTGCCGATCACGGGCACGTTAAGGAGAAACTGGTCGGTTTTCATCCTGCCTCTCTCGGTTTTCCTGAATCGTTTAATTCCAAAAGCTGATGACACAACCCCCGCGAATATAACGACTCCGCCAATGCCGCTAAAGAAGTTGCTTAACCAGATAACGCTTCTGGTTGGTCCGGGCAGCGTTGCCCCCATGTCACCGAAAACTTTTGCGAATACAGGGATAACAAATATCATTATGATGGCGATTACCAGGACGGCAACAGCTATGACAATCATCGGATATATCATTGCCCCTTTCACCTTTTTTTTCAGCTTCATGGCCTTTTCGATATAGCCGGCGAGCCTCATCAGAACTTCGTCAAGAACTCCTCCTGCTTCACCCGCCGCAACCAGATTGACATAGAGGTCGTCGAAAATATTTTTGTGCTTTTTCAATGCATCGGCAAGATTTGAACCGGTTTCAACATTACTTTTAATCTGGACTATTATCTCGCCCAGCGATTTGTTCTCGCTCTGTTTAGAGAGTATATCGAGTCCCTGGACAATAGGAATGCCGGCGTTGAACATAGTGGCAAACTGCCTTGTGAAAACGACAAGATCCTTATCCGTTACCCTCTTTTTCCGGGGTGCGAAAAGTTTCAGGCCGGCTTTTTTCTCGAGAATGGAAGTCGGGGTAATTCCCTGTTTTCTGAGGGTCGAGACGAGTTCATCCCTGCTGCCTGCGGCGGTTTCGCCGTTTCTTAAGGCGCCTGAGGACGTTCTTCCCGCCCACGTAAACGTTTTTGCCATTTCTAAATTGATAGCACCTGAATCGAGATTCCGGGAAAATTATGAAACAAAACAGAAGCAAAGAGCAAGGTCTATTTCAAATTCTCTCTCATGCTTCTCTTCAGGCGCCAGCGCATTTTCACCTTTTCATACAAGGCATCCAGCTTCTTTTGTTGTTCGGCTGTAAGCCTCGTCTTCATTGTGGCAACACCGTCGTTTATTATTTCTTCCATTTCAGGATGGTACCGGGTGCGAAGCTGCTGCAATTGAAACTGGGTTTCCTCCAGTATGTCCTGCACCTCTTCCTGCTGGTCCTTTGTCAGATTCAATTCAGCAGTAAGTTTTTTCATGATCACTTTTCTTACCGCCACAGGGCCCTGATGGAGGATACCGCGGAATGTGTGTTTAAAATAGAATTGAGTGCCGACGGAACCTATGACAATCCCAGACGCCAATACGGTTGCGATAATCAGCCAGACTTTCCATTTTGTCATACTCACTCCTTGCTTTAGGGACTGCGCAGTCCCCTACGGGAACAACGGTTGCGTATATATTATGCCCATCGGGTCATCGAGAAACATTTGTGCAGCTTCGTATTCAGGGCCTACATTTGCGACAAAGGAGTATGCTAAAAAAACAAGGGCACTCATGCTTATAACTGCCGCAGTTTTCCATATAGCGGGGGTATTCCATACAGTATTCCGGAATGGAGCCGCATTGAGATAAAGGACATGGGACATGACTCCTCTTTCCCATCCAGGCTTCACGGGATGGTCCCGCCTTTTGCCGTAAGCGAATCTTAAGGCTGCCTCGATTATTCCTATTTTTTCATCATGCGTTTTCATTAAGGTCCCCCTCCTTGTCCAACAAGGCGGAGATTATCTTCCGGAGCTTTTTCCGTGAACGGTGGGCCCTCACTTTAACGTTTATAGTGCTCCAGCCCAACTGCTCGGCGGCTTCTTTCACCGGCATCTCCTCCAAATACAGCAATGTTATTACCATCCTTTCCTCTGCCGTCAACTTATCAAGTGCCCACCGCAGAATTTCTCTCGATTCCTTGAGCACCTCTTCTTTCTCAAAAGTTTCCTGAGATTGCTCCGATACTATTGTCTCGACCCATTTGCTGTGCTCTTCTGTAAGAGAAGCCATCGGCATTTCTCTCGATTTATACCGTTCTCTCCAGTAATCATAGCAATATCTGACTGATATTTTCGATATCCAATACTTAAAGGGCGACTCAGCCCTGTAAGAGGGTAACGATTTGTAAATCCTGATAAAAATTTCATGGGCCGCTTCCTCAACCATCTCCGGCGGCAGATGCTTTGCCACAATACTGAAAACATATGCATCGTACCGCTTTAGAATAATTTCAAAATCATCGGCATTCCCGCTCAGGATGCTCCTGATTATCTCATTGTCATGCTGTCCGTTCAAAATGCAGTGTGCTCCAATTTAGCTTATAGCTCACAGTAAAGGGAAGCCCTGAGCTATAAGCTATTATAGCCCTTACCACGAGCCGGGAGCTATCTGCTCATTATTTATCTCTTTCACAATGTCCGCGATGCCTGTCCATGTGGCCTTTACCGGACTCCATCCTCATGACACTTCCTCCGCGTTCCGATTAGGGATTTAATGGTAAAACCACACTGGAACATTCTTCTTTCGTTAAATTAAGTCGCTAATTTTGGCGGGAAAGTTACAGCAGATAATTCTTCCAAACCCGGCGTTCCATGTTTTCCAGTTCAAGTATTTTCCGGTATTTGAAGGTTTTCTCCAGTGACTCTGCTTTTCTGAAATAAAACCAGATCTCTTCCGAACTCATGTTACTTATTTGTTTTTCTTCCACAATCCACCCCGGAAGCTCAACTACCAGCTGACTCTTAATAGAAGTCCTTTCACGACTTCCAGTCTTTCTCGCGGGGAGAGATTGAAATAAAGAGAACTTTCCATCAAAATTGAAATTATTTCTTTTATCTTCTGCCGGTCCATGGCACGCTCCTTTGAATCCTTTCCTTGCTAATTATGTTATCGGCTGAAAGGGCAAAATATTGAGGAGGCAGGTTTTGATATAATAAAGAGCTTATGGCACAGGAAGACATATCAAAGCTAAAGATACAAAAGGCTGCTGAAACGCCGCACCGCGCGCAGCGAAGAATTCAGCCGCTTTTAATTGCTGCGGTGGTTGTGCTGCTTGCAGTTGTATACCTCTATTTTCAGGGAACTCTCACCCCGGCAGTGGATGTGGAAGCTGTGACAGTATCCAAAATGTATCCTTCGCAGGCTTTTACCCTTTTAAATGCAAGTGGTTATGTCGTGGCCCAGCGTAAAGCCGCTATAGCCCCTAAGGTAACCGGCATACTGGTATGGCTGGGAGTTCAGGAGGGCAGTGTGGTTAAAGAAGGACAGGTTGTTGCTCGTCTGGAGAGCGAGGATGTTACTGCTGCCAGGAACCAGGCGGCTGCCAATCTGAATGTTGCGCGGGCGAACCTTGAACAGGCCAGGGCAGAATTGAATGATGCGACAATCGAGATGAAAAGGCAGGAGAGTTTGCTGGCAAAAGGGTATGTGGCCCGGTCTGACTATGATACGGCGGACGCCCGGTACAGAAAGGCGGTTGCTGCGGTCGATGGAGCTGAGGCGGCCATCAGGGCCAGTATTGCCGCACTAAAGGCGGCGAATGTAGCTATTGGATACACCCAGCTGCGTGCCCCTTTTGATGCCGTTGTATTAACTAAAGATGCGGATGTAGGCGATATTGTCACACCGATAGGAGCCGCAGCAAATGCAAAGGCGGCAGTGGTGACTATTGCCGATATGGGTTCCCTTCAAGTCGAGGCAGACGTGTCCGAATCCAATCTGAAGGAAGTCAAGGTGGGGCAGCCGGCTGTGATCCAGCTCGATGCATTGCCGGATTCACGCTTCAGGGGGGAAGTCAGCACTGTTGTGCCCACAGCTG
The DNA here is from genome assembly GCA_015233365.1 of Nitrospirota bacterium. Taxonomy (GTDB): domain Bacteria; phylum Nitrospirota; class Thermodesulfovibrionia; order Thermodesulfovibrionales; family Dissulfurispiraceae; genus JADFXI01. The sequence continues at coordinate 34,890 of JADFXU010000021.1, forward strand.
ACCGGAGCAAAGGAACTGTCATGGTAAAAGTGCGGTTTATTGATAAAGACAAGAGAATATTGCCGGAAATGAGCGCTAAAGCAGCATTTCTCTCCAGACCGGCAGGCAAGGATGAGGATACCCCGTTCCTGGCGATCAGCCCCGCATCAGTTGTAAGCCGCTCTGATAAAAAAGCTGTTTTTCTTATCAAAGGCGATCACGCTTTAGAGGTGCCGGTGACGCTCGGCGCAAAAAGAGGCGATATGATGGAAGTGACCGGCGGCGTGCAGGCTGGAGACAAAATAGTTGCCAATCCGCCACACGGACTGAAAAACGGCTCCAAAATCAAAGTGGCTGAAAAATAAGATGGAAGTTGGCGAACGGCCGATTGTTGAAATACATAATCTGAACAAATCATACCGCAGAGGCACGCAGACTGTGCCGGTGCTGCATGATTTATCATTCGACATACAGGAAGGGGAGTTTTTGGCCCTTATGGGACCATCCGGTTCCGGCAAGAGCACCCTGCTTAACCTTATCGCGGGCATTGACAAGGCGGACAGCGGCACCATAAAGGTGGGGGGGGTCGATATAACGGCGCTTGCTGAAGGCGAACTCGCCCGGTGGCGTTCTAACAATGTCGGTTTCATCTTTCAGTTTTACAATCTTATCCCGGTGCTCACTGCCTTCGGGAATGTCGAGTTGCCGCTGCTGCTGACCGGGCTTTCACGGGCAGAGCGGCGTGAGCACGTGGAACTTGCCCTTGCAATAGTCGGGCTTGCCGACAGGATGGACCATTACCCCGGCCAGCTCTCGGGCGGACAGCAGCAACGCGTTGCCATAGCGCGCGCAGTTATAACCGACCCTGCCATACTTGTAGCCGATGAGCCCACGGGCGACCTGGACCGCGTTTCCGCAAAGGAGATACTGGAGTTGATGGAACGCCTGAATACCGAGTCCGGCAAGACCATCATAATGGTAACGCATGACCCGCGCGCCGCTGAAAAAGCTCATATAATAAAGCATCTGGACAAAGGTGTTTTGAATGTTCACACTGAAACTCATTTTTAAGAACGCCTTTCGCCACAAACTCCGCACCTCGCTTACTATTTTCGGCATCGCTGTAGCGGTACTCGCCTTCGGCCTTCTCAGGACAGTGATAAGCGCCTGGTATGCAGGCGCTGAGGCCTCTTCAGCTATCCGGCTGGTTACAAGGAATTCCATATCACTGGTCTTCAGTCTTCCCTTGTCGTACGAAGAAAAGATCCGTCATGTGCCTGGAGTCAAATTCGTGACCCGCGATAACTGGTTCGGAGGCATTTATATTGACGAGAAGCACTTTTTCCCCAATTTTGCTGTAGACCCTAAAAATTATTTGCCGATGGTGCCGGAATTTGTGATCCCCGATGACCAGAAAACCGCTTTTATACGTGACCGGAAGGCTGCCCTGGCCGGAAGAAAAATAGTGGAGAAATACCACTGGAAAATAGGTGATACAATTACGCTGAAGGGGACCATTTTCCCCGGGAACTGGGAATTTGTGCTGCGCGCAATTTATCATGGCAGGGACAAAAGCACAGACGAAACATTTTTTTTGTTCCATTGGGATTACCTCAACGAAGCACTCAAGAAAACGGCTCCAGCCAGGGCGGACCAGGTTGGTTTCTACTTTATCACTGTGACAAACCCGAATCTTGCCGCCGAGGTCTCGCAGACAATAGATAAAATGTTCAGGAATTCGCTTGCGGAGACATTGACTGAAACGGAAAAGGCTTTTGAGCTCGGGTTCGTCTCTATGTCAGAGGCGATCATAGTCGCCATCCGATTGGTATCTTATGTGGTCATAATAATAATCATGGCAGTAATGGCTAACACTATGGCCATGACTGCGCGGGAACGGTTCGGGGAATACGCAGTATTAAAAACACTCGGCTTCGGAGGGACCCATCTGGCAGTCATGATTTTTGGAGAATCTTTGATAATTGCCGTGATTGGCTGTACAGCAGGCATCGCCGCCACATTTCCGGTTGCGAAGAAGTTCGCGGAGATTATGTCCCCCGCTTTTCCGGTGTTTAATGTTGCCCCCTCAACAGTATACATGGATATTGCCGCCGGGCTGGTAGTTGGGCTTGTGGCTGCTGTCGTGCCTACCTGGCGAGCTATACATATACGCATAGCGGACGGACTGAGGAGGATCGGTTAATGGGAAGAATCCCCTTTTCATACAGTTTTCGCAATCTCCTTACCCGGCGGCTCACTACTGCGCTTACGGCATCGGGCATGGCTCTCGTTGTGTTTGTTTTCGCCTCCATATTGATGCTTGCCGAGGGGTTGAGAAAGACCCTGGTCGAAACCGGTTCCTATGACAACGTGATCGTCATAAGAAAGGGATCAAATTCAGAGGTGCAGAGCGGGGTGGACCGCACATCCGCTTCCATTACTGAAACTCAGCCAGAGATTGCTATCGGCGTAAACGGACAGCCTCTCGTAGCCAAGGAGCTTGTCGTGCTTATTAATCTCCCGAAGCGTGGAAGCAATAAGCCGTCAAATGTCGTAATAAGAGGGACAACAGCGAATTCACTCCTGCTGAGACCGCAGGTAAAGATCGCTGCAGGCCGCATGCCAAGACCGGGGTCTTCCGAAATCATGGCCGGACAGAGTATTGCCAAGCGGTTCAAAGGGGGAGGCCTGGGCGAAACGCTCCGTTTCGGCATGCGCGACTGGAGAGTGGTTGGCTTATTCGATGCTGGAAATACGGGTTTCAATTCGGAAATATGGGGCGATGTGGACCAGCTCATGCAGGCGTTTCGCAGGAATGTCTATTCCTCGATCACTTTCAAGCTGGCGGACCCGGCGGGATTCGAAAAAGTCAAAGAGCGCATTGAGAATGATCCCCGCATGACTATCGAGGCAAAAAGGGAGAGCAAGTTTTATGAGGAACAGTCAAGGGTGATGGCAAAATTTCTCAGGGTCCTGGGACTGTCGCTGACCATAATATTCTCCATTGGCGCTGTTATCGGCGCAATGATTACCATGTATTCCGCTGTCGCCAACCGCACAAGTGAAATCGGCACATTGAGGGCACTCGGTTTCCAGAGGGCCAACATCCTGACCGCCTTTCTCGTGGAGTCGCTGCTGCTCGGTTTTATCGGCGGCTGCGCCGGATTATTTTTCGCATCCTTTATGCAGCTCCTTACAATCTCGACAATGAATTTTCAGACCTTTGCAGAACTGGCCTTCTCCTTCTCCCTGACATTTCAAATTATATATCAGGCTATGGCCTTTGCCCTGGTGATGGGTTTCGCGGGAGGCGTGCTGCCTGCGTTCAGGGCATCGCGCATGAATATTGTGGCTGCCCTCAGGGCAAGCTGAATTTTCAATTTAGTTGCTGTATAATGTTTTATGGAAGAGATACAGAGTTTTCTAAACAGGAAAGGAGAAGAAATTACCCTCCGGCCGGCGGAGCCGGATGACGCAGAAGGTATTATCAAAGCGCTGAAATCCGCCGCCCCTGAACGCAGTTACGTCCTGATGGAGCAGTTCGGCAAGGACATTAAAGCGGAACGGGAATATATAAGCAAGTTGAGCAGGAGCAACAACCTGCTCCTAGTCGGCATTGCCGGTGACAATCGCATCATCGGCATTCTCGAAGCCATTCAGTCGGATGGCGGGCAGAGACCTGAAACAGCACATGTGCTTAATATAGGGCTTCATCTCATGGTGGATTTTCGCGGATTAGGCATTGGCTCCCGCATGATGCAGTATACCGAAGAGTGGGCAAGGGAACATCAATTCAGGGAACTGGAGACAAGTGTTTTTACGACAAACAAACGCTCTCTCAACCTGTTCAGAAAAGCCGGTTTCCTGAACGAGTGCACTAAAGTGAAAAGAATAAGAATCGGGAACGAATTTGTCGATGAAGTTGTCATCGGCAAGTGGCTGGACTAAACACTCCTAAGGCTCCTTTGGCCATTCTTGGGAGTATTTGCACTTAGAGGGCTTCCCCTCTTTTTCAGAGGTCTTGATGTGGGGTTGCGATGGTAAAGAAAAGTGAATACGCCGGAATCCAGCCGTATATTACAAAGGACGGCTCAATCATCCGCGAACTCATGCATCCATTCGTTCATCTGAATCAGAACCAAAGCCTTGCTGAGGCGATCGTCCCTCAAGGCGCAGCAACTCTTCTGCATAAGCATCTCCTCAGCGAAGAAATTTATCACGTCTTGTACGGGTCAGGCATTATGACCGCCGGCAACGATCAATTCGAGATCAAAGAAGGTGATACGATCTGCATACCGCCGTTAACTCCCCACAGTGTCAAGAATAACGGCGCAGTTCTATTGAAAATACTTTGCGCCTGCGCCCCGCCCTACTCGCATAGTGATACGGAACTGTTGTAAGAGCTGATATGATAACAGGACTTTTTAAACTGCAGGAGAAACAGACCTCGGTCCGGCAGGAAGTTATTGCTGGTGCGACGACTTTTGTCACGATGGCCTATATCATAATCGTAAACCCTAAAATCCTTGAGGCTGCCGGCATCCCATTCGGCCCGTCAATGGTAGCGACAATCCTGACGGCTTTTATCGGGACTATGCTTATGGGGCTTTATGCCGGAAGGCCGTTTGCCGTCGCGCCTTATATGGGAGAAAATGCCTTTGTTGCTTTCACGGTGGTAAAAGTCCTCGGGTATTCATGGCAGACGGCTCTCGGAGCAATATTCATCAGTGGGTTTATATTTGCAATTCTGACCATGTTAAGGATCCGGACTTGGCTGGTCGGCTCCATACCTGAGAAGCTCAAGATAGGCTTCAGTGTCGGCATTGGACTATTTTTAACGTTTATCGGTCTGAATGAAACCGGTATTGTGAAATTGGGAGTGCCGGGTGCTCCTGTTCATGTGGGTAATTTCACGGACCCCCAGGTTCTTTTGGCTGTTTTGGGATTCATTCTGACTGGGGTTTTGATGATAAGAAAATATAACGCCGCAATACTTATTGGGATAATCTCCGTGACAGTAGCAGCCCTTGCCTCAGGAATGATAAAGATGCCTGGATCGATTGTGAGCATGCCGCCTTCACTCTCGCCTTTATTCCTAAAGCTTGATTTAGCCGGGGCAATTAAAGTAGAAGCCTTCCCGGTTGTACTGACCATGCTTGTGATGATATTTGTGGACACTATGGGCACATTGATAGGGGTTTCTTACAGGGCCGGCTTTCTTGACAGGGACGGCAATCTGCCGGAGATCGAAAAACCCATGCTCTGCGATTCAATTTCGACAATGGCAGGCGCTGTATTGGGTACAACCACTTCAGGGGCATACATAGAATCTGCAGCAGGAATTCAGGCCGGCGGGAGATCCGGCCTGACTTCGGTTGTGACAGGCATCCTTTTCCTTGGAGCGCTATTTTTCGCACCCCTTTTTACAATAGTGCCGCCATATGCTTACGGCCCTTCACTTATAATTGTAGGCATGCTTATGCTCTCACCGATTCAGAAACTGGAGTTTGATGACCTCACGGATGTTATCCCGGTATTCACAATAATCACGCTGATGAGTTTTACATTCAACATTGGAATCGGCATGACGGCCGGTTTTATCGTTTACCCCGTGATTAAGACGTTATCGGGAAAGGCAAGGGAGGTGCCGCCCGGACTCTGGTTTCTGGCAGCCCTGTCTCTGCTGTTCTTCATATTCTACCCATACTGACGACGTTTACACCTGTCCTCTATCGAGCATGCGGTACTGTTTCTGATTGCCTCTTGTTATTACATGATAGAGGCTCCCTCAAATTCTATCCCCGGTTTCCGCGCCATGGAAAACAGATTAACAACCATCCTCTCAAATGTGTTAAAAATCAATAGTCACGTCTGACCCCGGATTGCCGAATTTAGGTGAGGCGTCACCCGGAATTCCGATCACTTAGTGAGAATTTCTCAGGTGAAGTATCGCTCTTATTCTCGTCCTCACCTCTCGGCAGACAGATACCGCTTTCTTAGCAAGTTCCTTATCGGCCATTTCACCGGGATAGCGATAATCAATGGCAAAAGCATTCAGCGCTATCAGTGCAGGTCTCAACCTTTCAGTCAGGGGATTGACTGTGATAATCTTATCAAGCAAAGCGGAAAGATTATGAGTCTTACCAAACTCGATAGCATTCTCCTGAAGAACTGCTTTCAAGTATTTCTCGGCACATTGTTGAGCATGAAAACACGCGGCATCGTAGTTTGGAGATTTCCTTGCCCGGATTTCGCGCAATGCCGTGGCAAAATCACCTTCTGCTTTGGAAATCCACTCTTTAGTGAGGGGTTGCATAGAGGACTTTCCCCTTCTTGAGAACTTCGCGCATGAAAAAGTCGTTTTGGGCGATTCGTGTTTTAACTTGTTGAGGAGTGCGGACTATTAAGTCTATAGGGAAAGGTGGTTTTACTTTTTCTAGTATTTCGATCGCCTTAAAGGCTGCTTTTCCTTTGAACTGCATAATGATAAGAACATCGACATCCGATTCTTCAACAGGATGGCCATAGGCATAAGAGCCAAAGAGAATAATCTGTTGGGGCCGATACTCTCGAACGATGCGTTCTTTGACGATATTGATCTTTCTTAAAACATCTATTCTCCACATTTTACCCGAATCAACTGACGCACTAATTCTTCGCACGGAACGCACCTCTGCAACTGCCTTTTTCACGTCTTCTGCGATTTCCTTCTCCGAGAAACGGACATTTGTTTTCCCTGCTTCTCGCAGAGCATGTCCAAAACATCTTTGCCAGGCCGTGCCTTTCCGTTTCGCTTTATCCATTATTCTTACTCTACCATTTTTTTGTAATTTACACCTGTCCTCTATCGAGCATGCGGTACTGTATGGCCTCGGAGATGTGGCCGCTTCCAATCGCGTCGGCGCCGTCCAGGTCTGCCACTGTACGCGCAACTTTCAGTATCCTTGAATACGCGCGAGCACTTAGGTTGAGCCGCTGCATCGCTGTGTCCAGCAGGCCGTGTGCATCAGATGAAAGACCGCAGTATTTTTTTATGTGCCGTGTCTTCATCTGTCCGTTGGCGAATATCTTATCGCCTTTGAACCTTTTTAACTGCCGCTCCCTCGCTTCAGTCACCCGCTGCCGTATCAGTTCCGACCGCTCCCCGGAATAGTCACCGGACAATTCCTTGTAAGGTACTGACGGCACGTTTACATGAATATCGATGCGGTCCATAAGTGGCCCCGATATTTTTGACCTGTAGCGATTCGTCATAGCAGGCGTACAAGTACATTGATGCTTGAGATCACCAAGGTAACCGCAAGGGCAGGGATTCATTGCTGCAACAAGCACAAATTGCGCGGGATACGTAACAGAAGCCATAACCCTCGAGACTGAGACAATACCGTTTTCGAGCGGCTGCCGCAGTACTTCGAGAACGTTTCTTTTAAATTCGGGAAGTTCATCGAGAAATAATATGCCGTGATGTGCCAGGGAGACTTCCCCGGGACGAGGGGTTTGCCCGCCGCCGATTAATGCAATATCCGAAATAGTATGATGCGGCGCCCTGAAAGTTCTGGTTGCAAGAAGGGATTGGCCGTTTTTCAGGAGACCGGAGATGCTGTGTATTTTTGTGACTTCGAGCGCCTCGTCAAATGTCATGGGAGGCAATACCGAGGGAAGGCGTTTGGCAAGCATTGTCTTCCCGCTGCCGGGAGGCCCGATCATCAGGATATTATGAGAGCCCGCTGCTGCCACTTCCAGCGCCCGCTTCGCGTATTCCTGTCCTTTTACGTCTGAAAAATCATCCTCATAAATTGAACTTTCCGCCATTGCGCCGGACGTGTCGATGACGAACGGTTTTCTTTCGGAAATGCCTCCCAGGAACTCCGCGGCCTCAGGCAGGCTTCCCATGTTATAAATACCGATGCCTTCGACAACCGCCGCTTCGGCAGCGTTTTCCCCGGGCAGGAGCACGCCTTTCAATCCCAGCCTTTTCGCTTCGAGCGCAATAGAGAGACCTCCCCTGATCGGTTTTATTTTGCCGTCGAGTGAAAGTTCGCCCGCAACTATAAAGCTATCCAGCGAGCCGGTCGTAATGACGCCCTCTGCTGCAATGATGCCGACAGCAATAGGCAGATCAAAGGACGAACCCTCTTTTTTAAGGTCTGCGGGGGCCAAATTGACGGTGATCTGTTTCAAAGGAAAATTAAAGCCGATATTTTTCAGAGCCGCCTTTATCCTGTCGCGGCTCTCTTTAACTGCAGCATCGGGAAGCCCCACAATCGAGAAGTGGGGGAGACCTTTGCCTGAAATGTCTACTTCGACTTCGACAAGATGGGCATCAATGCCTATAACATGCGCACTTAGAACCTTGGAAAGCATTTTTTTCAGTAAACCTCTTTTCAAGCATTTCTAAAGCAAAAGTATAACAGATTTCGCCGCATCGTACAGAGGGAAATGTTATGCATTCATTAATTCTAATTTTTCTTTTGTAACATTGGGCAATCGCACAGGAGCAAAGAACTTGTCAGGATACAAATAATCATCGCCTGATTCATCAATGACTCTTATCTGATGATGTTTTTCGGCCATCCTGTCAGACAACACTTCGTACAGTTTTCTTATCTCCAGCGAAGATTTATAGCCGCGATTATCGACGCATATCATAAAATGTTTTCTCATGGTCGTCTCCTCATAAATATTTTTTGATTTTTATTTCTTTTTTCCCTATACCATGTCCCTCGTACCAATGGACTTCTGCCTCAATAACAGCACCATCTTCCAGTTCTACGTGGCAAATGCCTTTCATTTTTCTCCAGTTCGCTTTTCCGTATATCTTGGTTAGTCTGTTTAAATTATTTATCCCATGCCCTGTTGAAATGGTTTCAATATCCCGAATTGCTCCTTTTATCCGGAAGTGCATTTTTAATTTTAACTGTTTTTTTAAATATTTTCTCAAACCCCATAGTAAGCTTGGTGAGGGTAAGCTTGGGGTCACGCTTGAATACGGGAATTTAATAACTTAACAGACTGATTCACCGCATTCCGTCCCTTATCGCTATCAGACATACGCGCCAGCTTGGACACCGAAGACGATTCTCTCTTAAGAACATCCGTTAAATCGACCAACTTATACCCAACTTCTCTGCACACGCTTACCAGCAGACCGCGCGCAAAAACAACCTCTGACTTCCTGCTCCGTGAAATAATTGCCTCCCGGCTTATTCCCGTCATCTCTTCAACGACCTTGAAGACCCTCTGAAAAGACGGTTTTCTCCTATGTTTTTCCGGTTCCGCTAACTTTTCTCCCACTTCATCCGCGAATTTCTCATCCCCGAGTATCTGTTGGTCCATGGTCGTGTAGTATGAATCGTCTCTGCCGGCTCCAACCGCTTCATCAATAAACCCCTTGTAAAGCCGTCGCGCCAGAAGGACGCTCTCAGAAAAGAGCCTGAGAACCCGATTAGTCTCCGCCAGTCCTTTTCCCAATCCAAGATACTCGCTGTGGCTGCTCCATAAATACTCATGAGGCAGAGATACAATATTTGCACGCACCGGATTCAGGTGAATGTATCTCACTAATCCTAAAAGGTACTCGTCACGATCACAGAGGATGGCCTTGTACCTGCCTTGAAAGAGGTGTCCGACCTTGCCATACCGCCTGTTGAAGTAACGGGTGTAAGTGAAATTTATAAGCTGCATGATTTTGGAGACAGGCGACTTCGGCGTCTCGATTAATAAATGGACATGATTGGACATGAGGACATAAGCGTATAGAATAAAACCGGTCTTTCCCTTGTAATGAGAGACTCGTGAAAGATACTCAAGCCGGTCCTGTTCATCGAGAAAAATATCCTGACGATGATTCCCCCGGACAATGACATGATAGAAAGCCCCCGGAAATTCAAGGCGCGGTGGTCTTGCCATCGAATAATTATACCCTGATATATTCCTGTTTTCAAGCCTGCGAATTGCATCATCTAAAATCACGTCCAAACTGATTCGTTGCATCATATAAAAATCACGTCGAAATAGTTTTTTCTGTTAGGCCCATACTGACCGGAGTAATTTCTAGGAGGAAGGTATGGGACTA
>JADFXU010000022.1 GCA_015233365.1 Nitrospirota bacterium
AATTCTTTTCTTTCGGAACGAACGACCTTACTCAAACCGTTTATGGGTTGTCCAGGGATGATGCCGGAGGTTTTCTGCCGTTTTATATTGAGAACGGAATATTGAAAGAAGACCCGTTCATTACGATTGACCAGGTTGGAGTCGGCGCATTTATGCATGTCGCTGTGGAAAAAGGAAGGAAGGTCAGGAAAGACCTGAAAATGGGAATATGCGGCGAGCATGGGGGAGAACCCAAGTCAGTGGAATTCTGCCATCGAATCGGTCTTGATTATGTAAGTTGCTCGCCTTTCAGGGTGCCGATTGCCCGGTTCGCGGCAGCGCAAGCCGCTTTGAAGAAATAGTCTGTTTTATACAATAGGGGGCTGCAGAGCGCAGCCCCCTTATCCGATCCAGACGGTTCTTTTGAAATTCTTTATGCCTTCCACTATATGATTAGTTGTCCCGCGATAGCCGACCATCAAAGACTTCTCAAGATCGAAGTGTTTAAGACATGTACCGCATGAAAAAATTTCGGCCCCCATTTTTTCAATGTCGCGCAGAATAGCTATCATTTCTTCATCTTGTGTAGTAAGTTTAACAGCGGCATTGAGGAAAAAAATTGTATGGGGGACCTCCCTTGTCACTTTCATTGTCTCGAAAAAACCCTTCATGAGAATTCTTCCCAGCGTTTCGTCTTTGCCCATAGTGTCTGAACCGATAATGAGAAACACATCCTTGCCGGGTTCTTTACCCGCTTCCGGCTGCACTTCACAGGGGTATCCTTTGACGATCCGCACCTTCCAGTAGCCGTCCTCTTTGGACTCTTCCGAATAAAAACCGCTTTTCGAAGCAAACCTCATAAGATTTTTTACAGAAGCCTCGTTATCGACCAAAACATCGACAATACCTTCACTGATTCCGGATAAGGCATCCTCGGCCATTAATACCGGTTTGGGACAGCCCATGCCTCTCGCATCTGCAATCATAACTCCCCTCGCACGCTGGATTTAGAAAGAATATTCAATTAAATAATTAACTGGTTTCAGATCTATATGTCAAATAGGTTTTTGCTAGGGATGAATGCTGATTGATAGGCGCTTTCTATGGAGAAGTTCGCAGCGGGTATTCTCTTTTTGAGGGAAAGTACAGGGGGAAGACTGATCATCGCACCGATAAACAGTCTTTCCCCCGCACTTTCTTCCTTGACGTTATTAGGTTGTCGCCGTCGGAATCCCCGGCGCTTTTGGGGCGACTTTCTTTCTTGCCGGTGCTTTTTTCGCGGCAGCCTTCTTCACGGGAGATTTCTTCGCAGGGGCCTGTTTACCTTCGAGTTTGAGTATTTCAGACTCAAGCCGCCTGATGCGGGCAACAATGTCTTTTACTTTGCTGTCGAGCATCGGATTTCTCGTCTTTGCACTAAGGTCATACACTTGCCCGCCGAGTTCCGCTATTTGCTTTTGCACTTTGGATTGCAACTCGTAAAGGATGTAACGTTTCTTTCCTTCATCAGTGAGTTCTTCAGCCTTTTTCATGACAACGGAAGCGCCTTCTTTCACAAAGGCTATCCCCCCGTCCACCCCTTTCTGAAGATCTCTTTTCACCTTTTCCCAGAAATTCATCGCTTCCTCCTTTTATATTTTCGGACAGTCATCCCAATACTGATCGCAATTTTAATTTACCTGCTTAAAGTTAATATGTCAAATTAGCGGGCAACCTGCCTGCTGTGTGATTGCACCCGTTCAGGTCGACCCCTGGCCTGCACTGCACACAAAGCAGTGCTCGCCCATCACAATCTTTCTGCCTGACAATACTGCGTGATCGTAATCGCGTATATGCCGGGGGCAGTTTTTATCGACTGCGATCCCGAGGGCCTGGTTAAAATCGCAATCGTAGAGCGTGCCGTCCCATCCTACATTTATCAGATGTCTGCACATAAGATTGCCCAGTGTGCCGGGATTGAAGGCGTTTTTCACCTTTTCCATGTATGTTGCCATATTACCGGACCTGACAAGGAACTCACTGAACCTGCCTACGGGCATATTGGCAAAAGTATAAAGACAGTTAAAGACGATGCCGAACGACATCCCGAGTTCCTTTTTGTAACGTGTTTCCAGTTCAGCCTGAGAGGAAGGGAGAAACGCGCCCATCGGGTTATATACGAGGTTCAGCTTTTTTTCCGGGACTATGCCGTAGCCGAGGCTATTAAGTCTTTTCAGTGCGGCTATACTTTTTGAGAAAGTTCCTTTTCCCCTCGCGTCGTCGGCGCCTGTCTCCGTATAGCATGGAAGCGAAGCTATAATCTCCACATTGTATTCGCTGTAGAAATCCGGGAGATCTTCCATGCCGGGCTCATAAAAAACGGTTAAATTGCTCCGTACAGTCACATTGCGGCCTGATCTTGCGGTTTTGATAATAAGTTCTCTTAAATAAGGGTTAAGTTCAGGGGCGCCGCCCGTCAGATCAACAGTGCCGATATTGCAGTCACTGAGCACCTTCAGCGACGCATCAATGGTGGCCCTGTCCATAAGTTCAGTCCTCCAAGGTCCCGCCTCCAAATGACAGTGCCTGCATGACATATTGCATTTATACCCGAGGTTCAACTGAAGAATATTGATACCCGAGGCCTGCAGAGGCCCGGAAAACGGCTTGTCTGCTTCAGGGTTCATTTAAATATTGTATCAGAAGACAGCGGTCGGAACACAGAAGTCGGATTAAAAATGATAAAATGAAGGAATATATGAAGGTATGTGAAATTTTTTTGAGCATACAGGGTGAATCCACTTATGCCGGGCTCCCATGTGTTTTTGTCAGGATGACCGGCTGTAATCTGCGGTGTGTTTATTGCGATACCGGCTATGCGTATGAAGAAGGCCGGGAGATGACCGAAGAAGAGGTGTTTGATCAGGCGGTTTCATACGGGATAAAGACTGTTGAAATCACGGGTGGCGAACCGCTGGCGCAGAAGGCGGTATTTTCACTTATCAAAAGGTTTCTTGACAGCGGTTTTACGGTATTGGTGGAGACAAACGGAAGCATAAGTATCAGCGGGGTCGACCGCCGTGCAATATTAATTATGGATGTGAAAACGCCGGGCAGTGCCATGTCCGAAAGGATGGATGCCGGTAATCTAAAACTTTTAAGGCCTCACGATGAATTGAAATTTGTTATTTCCGACAGGCGGGACTACGAATGGACGAGGGATCTTGTAAGAACTCACCGGTTGGACGGCATTTGCACTGTCCTCCTGGCGCCTGTTTTTGGGGTTCTTCCAGCGGCTGAGCTCTCCAGGTGGATACTGGATGACCGGCTTTGCGTCAGGCTCAACCTTCAACTGCACAAGTATATTTATGGTCCTGAAGAGAGAGGCGTTTAGTAAACTCGCCTTTCCTCCACCCAAGCTTATAGGTCCCGTTTCTATTCGGCAAGAATTAGGTCATTTCTATTTCGCTCTGGCACCTTCTTTGGTAGTGTCTCAGTTTGTTTTTACTCTGGATCACCTGAGTTCTGGTAGTGGGAAGGCGGAAGCCGCCCACACTTCGAGAAATGGAGGCATAGGCAATATTCAGTATATACCAGTAGCCGGAATCCAAGGCTAATTGATAAAGAGTAAAAACAAACTGAGACACTACCATTCTTTTATATCCTTGACATAAGTACGCAAAAATTCTTAGACTTTACACAATATGAATGGGAAGCTGAAGCGCATATTGTTGACGTTTTTCATGCTGGCCATTGCGGTGGTGGGTACCAGTTGTGCTACTTATCAGGATGTGCGGACCGAAAACGCCTCTGAAACAGAAGTTACCGGAACATATTCTCTTGTTTTATACGGAGGCACGGGTGCGCAACATCTGGAAGCGGTTGCGATCCTCAGCAAAGAAGATGCCCCCTATACAATCGTGCCTTATGCCCCGGATTTCGAGTACCGGATTATAAAGCATATGCCGGCAGCAGAGGCCCTTGCCCGGGCATACGTATTTATCAGACTTCATCCTGATGTTATGCGTACGCAGTTCACCAAGATTGTCGATAGCAGCAGCGGCGCACTTCTCGGCTATGATATCCGGCCACTCTATAGGGCGTCATCCGAGGGCTATGACGATGTCTTTTACATTGATTACTGGAAGAAGGGAGACAAAGTCTTTGCCAAGATGCACCTCATATTTCAGGTTGAACGAAGGGTGTATGGTGGCGGACCGTGACGGTCAAGTGCCCGGCTGAAGAGTTGGTGCACGGAAACCACCTAAGTGCGCGTAGAAAAAGCCATATACGTCGCTAATTCCGCCTCGAAATGACCGCTGAAAATCCCTGTCCCGATATTTTCGATTATCTCTTCCAGTCTCCAGAATCTTATCTCATCAATTTCGTCTGCATTAAATCGAAACGGCCCGTCATGAATGCAGGAGTGAGTGGAAACAAGTTCGCTCTCGTGAGTGTTGGAATATATATATGAGTACAGGAAAGTGATCTCACCCCCATCAACTCCGAGTTCCTCCTCCATTTCCCGATGAGCAGCCACAGGCGTATCTTCGCCCGGCGCAACATGGCCTCCTACAGAGGTGTCCCATTTGCCGGGAGCAACATCTTTGCTCATGGAACGTTTCTGCAAAAGAAGTCTTCCTGAGCTGTCGAATACAAGCACGTGAACGACCTTGTGGAGCAGGGAAGGGTCGCCATGTATCGAGGACCGGGGTGCAATGCCCAGGGATTTGCCGTTTTTATCAACAATTTCCAGTAATTCCTCCTGCATTGTTAAAGATAACAAAAAGACGGGTGCTGAGTAAACATGATAAGGAGGACAGGAGAAGGGGAGTATCCTGTACTCGGCGTTTCAATTTTTCTGTTGCTCTAAACAGATTGTTTATGTTCATGCGAAACCTAAGTGCTGGAAGAACGCTTGGCGGGGGGATGATCCAGGTGAAACGCTGCCGTACAGGATACTCCCCTTCTCCTGTCATGATCATAGAAATCGGGTCGGCGGGGGCAGGCTGTTTCTCGGAGCGATAGTACGGGTGTACTGTGACAGGGGCGAGCAGCGGTCCGCAAAAAATCATTGATTTTTTGTGGACGCGAACGGGTGAGTGAGCCGAGCTCTAGCCGGGAATGGGAACGAACAGTGCAATTTCAGGAAACTTTGTGTTGGTAAGGTAAGAAGTTTTATCGAGCCGAGAAACAGCCTGCCTCCGCCGACCCCTTCCTTATTGCTTTTCTGATTACAGTTTACCCTTTGTTTTATGATAAAATACGGAGCAATGGATGCTTTTTTCAGGGGGCTGTCAAAGATTATTGCCACGGTTTTCTTTATCGGCTATATCCCTTTTGCATCCGGCACATTCGGGAGCCTGGCGGCCTTGTTGTTTGTCCTGTTTCTGAAGCCGGGCAGGCTGCTGCACGGCGTGCTTGTTGCCGCGGTCTTTGTGATCGGTACGGCGAGTGCGCATGCTGCTGAAGGTGTTTTCGGCCATGACAGCGGGCGTATTGTGATCGATGAATTCAGCGGCTTTCTGATCTCTGTTTTTTGGCTCCCGTTTACAGCGGGTTATTTGGCTGTTGCCTTTTTTTTGTTCAGGTTTTTCGATATACTAAAGCCTCCTCCGGTCAGAAATATTGAGCGGGCGGTCAGCGGCGGGTTGGGCGTTATGCTGGATGACGCGGTTGCCGGATTGATGGCAAACCTGTTTTTGCAACTGTGGAGGATCAGTGTATGAGATGCTTTATCGCTCTTCATATATCCGATGAGGTGCGGCATTCTATAGGCAGTGTAATACAAAGAGTAAAGACTCTGTCAAAAGGAGTGAAATGGGTCGCCCCTGACAATGTCCATTTGACACTGAAGTTTCTCGGAGAAGTTAGCGAAACTATGGTACCGCAAATACGGGACAGTCTTTCATTGCTTTGCAGCGGGCACCGCCCTTTTACCCTTACCGTGCGCGGTACAGGAGGATTCCCGGATCTGCGACGACCGAATATTTTATGGGCCGGCATAGATGAATCGGAACCACTGAGGCTGCTTAACCGGGATGTCGAACAGTCGATGACCGCCCTCGGGTTCGAGAGGGAAAAAAAGAGGTTCTCTCCCCACTTTACTATCGGCAGGGTCAGGAGCTGGGACAGCCTCGACGCAGTAATAAAGGAATGGGTAACATTAAAAGATACGGTTTTTGGTACTATAACGGTCGGGGAAACTCTGCTCATGAAGAGCACACTAAAACCAGCGGGTCCGGAGTATTCAAAAATAGCGGGCTTTGAGCTCACGTTATAGTGCATAGTGTAAAGGTAATAAATCAATAGGTGCGATAAACGCAATAGCGGAGGAAATGACATGATGAACAAAGAAACGATGAACAAAGATAAAGTAAAGGCCCTTGAAATGGCAATTTCCCAGATCGAAAAAAACTTTGGCAAAGGGTCGATAATGCGTCTCGGTGCAGGGCAGGTGGCTGAAGGGATACAGGTAATACCGACGGGTTCACTCACGCTGGATATTGCTACCGGCATAGGCGGTTTCCCCAGGGGGCGGGTTGTCGAGATCTATGGGCCTGAGTCTTCGGGAAAAACAACGCTTGCGCTCAAAGCTATATCAGAGGCCCAAAAAACCGGAGGTGTTGCCGCTTTTATCGATGCCGAGCACGCCCTCGATATCAATTATGCATCGAGGCTGGGAGTTAATGTGGAGGACCTCCTCGTATCGCAGCCCGACACCGGGGAACAGGCCCTTGAAGTTGCTGAAACTCTTGTCAGAAGCGGGGCTGTCGATATTGTGGTAGTGGATTCAGTTGCCGCCCTGGTGCCGAAGGCGGAAATTGAGGGTGACATGGGTGATTCACTTCCCGGCCTTCAGGCCAGGCTTATGAGCCAGGCCATGAGAAAGCTGACGGCGGCCATCTCAAAATCCCTGACAACGATTGTCTTTATTAACCAGATCCGGATGAAAATAGGCGTCATGTTCGGAAACCCTGAAACTACAACCGGAGGAAATGCGCTGAAGTTTTACGCATCGATGAGACTCGATATCAGGAAGATCGACAACCTCAAGGACGGCCAGGAGGTGATCGGGGGTCGGGTACGTGTAAAGATTGTTAAAAACAAGGTTGCACCGCCGTTCAGGCAGGCTGAGTTTGATATCTATTTTAACGAGGGCATATCAAAGAACGGAGAGATTATAGATCTTGGGGCTGAAAAAGGTGTTATCGAAAAAGCAGGCGCATGGTACAGCTATGGCGGCAACAGGATAGGACAGGGCAGGGACAACGTGAGGGAGTACCTGAAGAATAATCCGTCTGTTGCTGATGAAATAGAGCGGAAGATAATTGAAGTATGCGGGCTGAAGCGGGAAGATCCGGCTGAGGCCGGTAAAAACGGGAAATAAGTCTTTAATAGACGGTTTGAACGGTTTGAGCAGTATTAACGGTTTAAACCGGTTTAAGATGGACGACAGTTCAGGCAAGGCACTGAAATACGCTCTCAGGATTCTCGGCTACCGGGACAGAAGTATGAGCGAGATGCGCCAAAAACTGGCTGCGAAAGGCTTCTCCATGGACGTTGTTGACGCGACTCTGGTGCGGCTGGAGGAGAAAGGGTTTATTGACGACCGGAGATTTGCCGAACTGCTTAAGAGAGATGCGGTTGAGAGAAGGAATTACGGTGTTCAGGGTACCAGAAGGTACCTCTTGAAGAGGGGGATCTCTCCTGAGATTACTGATGCCGTAACGGACGGGGATGAGGATTATGAGGGGGCGGCAAGACGGCTGGTCGAAAAGAAAATGAAATTAATGAACGATTGCAGTGAGGACACAGCCAGGAGGAGATTATGGGGCTTGCTGTCGAGGAGAGGATTTTCAGCAGATACGATATATCGTGTATTGAAATCCATAGCTACCAGGGAGGACGGGAATGAGGGCTGAGAACTTGATTTATTTCCTATGCGTTGTGGCAGTGGCTGCAGGCGGTTGCGCTTCATCTCCAATGCGTTATACGCCCGAAGAGATAAAAGACTATTCTCCCGAGACGCAGGAAAGTATTATCCGGGAAGAGATTGTCACAGGGATGACCCCACATCAGGTGAGATATGCCTGGGGAGGGCCTAAAGAAAATAAGGCTGTTCAGTCGCAGGATGGAAAGACCTCCGATGATTGGATCTATTCCTACCTGGGAGGCTGCCGTACAAAATTGAGTTTCAGTGACGGGAAACTGTTCGGCATTGCTCTTAGTGACGCGGGCAGGGCGAAAAGCAGCGATGGTTCTCCGTCAGTCAGATATACGATGGAAGAGATAAAGGATTATCCTCCTGAGGTGCAGCAGAACATTGTCAACGGAGAGGTCATGTCAGGGATGACGCCACAGCAGGTGAGATATGCATGGGGAGGCCCCGATTCCTTCATCCATGCGGCTTCCAAGTCCGGTTCCGGTCCGGTAAGGGAGGAGTGGGTTTATTCTTCAGGTGTTTTATGCCGGGTAAATATCATTTTCAGCGACGGGAAGATGTTCGGAGTAGCGCGGGCGGCAGGCCCGCTTGCAAAATAGGAGCCGGGATGAACAGTTCGGAAACCAGACAATCTTTTTTGGATTTTTTTATCTCAAAGGGGCATGAAAAGATCGGCAGTTCTTCACTCATACCGCGCAATGATCCCACATTGCTGTTTACAAATGCCGGTATGAATCAATTCAAAGCAGTATTCCTGGGGGAAGAGAAAAGGCTCTATTCAAGAGCGGCCTCGTGCCAGAAGTGTATGCGAGCGGGCGGCAAGCACAGCGACCTGGAGAACGTGGGGCATACGGCCCGTCATCATACTTTTTTTGAGATGCTGGGGAATTTCTCTTTCGGTGATTACTTTAAGAAAGACGCTATTCTTTTTGCCTGGGAACTGCTCACGGAATGGTACAAACTTCCCAAGGACAAGCTCTGGGTGACGGTATTCCAGGAAGACGACGAGGCGGAAGCACTGTGGATAAAACTGACCGGCATAGCCCCGGACCGTGTCGTGAGGCTCGGCGCAAAGGACAACTTCTGGCAAATGGGAGATACCGGGCCATGCGGACCCTGCTCGGAGATTATTATCGATCAGGGCAAGGAAGTCGGCTGCGGAAGGCCTGACTGCAAGATCGGATGCGACTGCGACAGGTTCCTTGAACTCTGGAATCTCGTTTTCATGCAATTCAGCCGTGATGAAACCGGTGCGCTTTCTCCTCTTCCAAAGCCGAGCATCGACACCGGCATGGGATTGGAGAGGATTACGGCGGTGCTGCAAGGGAAGCATAATAATTTCGACACCGATATTTTTGCTCCCATAATCTCATCAATTGTCTCTGCATCGGGGAAACCTTACGGCGGCAACGCCGATGATACGGTGTCGATAAGAGTCATAGCCGATCATCTGCGGTCAACGGCTTTTTTGCTGGCCGATGGGCTTATGCCGTCCAATGAAGGCCGCGGATATGTTATGAGGCGCATTATCAGGAGGGCATCGAGGCATGCAAAACTGCTGGGGCTTGAAGGCGCGGTCCTGTACAGGTTAATGGATTCTGTTGCCGAGGGGATGGGTGATACATATCCCGAACTCGTCCGGGAGAGGGAACGTTCAGCCAAAGTGTTGATGTTTGAGGAGGAGCGGTTTACCAGGACCCTCGAACAGGGGATGAGAATCCTGGACGAGACGATAGGGAAATTAAAGAAAGCCTCTTTAAAAATAATTCCAGGGGATGAACTCTTCAAATTGTATGACACCTTCGGATTTCCCCTGGACCTTGCGCGGGATATTGCGATGGACAATAACCTCATCATTGACGAGGACGGTTTCCACAGGGAGATGGAAGTGCAGAGGGAACGCGCAAGGGCCTCCTGGGTTGGCGAGGACGAAGCGATTGCTTCGATTTACAGGGAGCTTGCCTCTGAAATCGGAGAAACGGAGTTCACCGGATATGACACATTGGAGTCCGACGGGATGGTCAAGGCTATGCTGAAGGGGGGAAAGACGGTCACGGTTGCATCAGCAGGGGACGAGGTCGAACTGTTTCTTGACAAGACGCCTTTTTATGGAGAATCCGGGGGCCAGGTCGGTGACACGGGACTGATCTACTCGGAAGGAATTGAGGCTGACGTTGTCACTACCAGGAAAGAGGTTGGCCTCCATGTCCATGTCGTCAGGATCAGGAGCGGAACACTCAAGGTATGGGACAGGGTGCATGCGTCAGTCGACAGGGAAATACGCATGGCCATAGCGAGGAACCACACCGCAACCCATCTTCTCCATACGGCGTTAAGGGCTGTTATTGGAGAGCACGTGAAACAGGCTGGCTCATATGTCGCCCCGGACAGGATGCGTTTTGATTTTACTCATTTCTATGCACTCGAAAGAAAAGATATTGATTCCATAGAATCCATTGTAAATGGGAAGATACTCGAAAATATAAGTGTCGAAACTGAAATTGCCGACATCCGGGACGCCTTGAAATCAGGTGTTATCGCTCTTTTCGGCGAGAAGTACGGGGAGAAGGTAAGGGTAGTCAAAGTGCCCGGTTTCAGCGCCGAACTGTGCGGGGGGACCCACTGCAGAAGAATCGGCGATATCGGCAGTTTCATTATTGTCTCCGAGGGCAGTGTAGCTTCGGGCATAAGAAGAATCGAGGCATTGACCGGCATGGCAGCTTTCGATTATTTGAGGCAGAGGAGTAATGAGCTCAGGGACATAGCCGAAGTGCTCAAAACGGACAAGCCGCGTGACCGGGTCGAAAAATTGCTTTCCGACATAAGAGAAGGCGATAGAACAATTGAAACTCTGAAGGCGAAAGCCGCTTCGCAGAACTCATCTGCCGTGATGGAAAAAGTGCTGGACATCGGTGGAGTGAAAGTCCTTTCATGCCGGGTGGACGGCCTGGAGCAAAAGGACCTCAGGATATTCGCCGATAATGTGCGGGAGCGGCTTGGTTCCGGTATCGTTGTACTGGCCTCCGGCAAAGACGGCCAGGCTGCCATGTTGGCGATGGTCACAAAAGACCTGGTTGCTTCATTCAGCGCCGGCGATCTGCTGAAAAACGTTGCCGCACAGGTCGGCGGAAAGGGCGGAGGAAAGGCGGAGATGGCACAGGGCGGAGTGTCGAACCTTGAAAGTATGGATATTCTGGACAAAGCCCTTCAGTCGGTTTATGATATAGTAAAAAAGAAAGTAGTAAGTAGCAAGTAGTCAGTGCCGTCGTTCCAGCGTAGGCGGGAATCCATGTTTTCCCCTTGACTGCTTGCTACTTACTACCGGCTGCTTTTTTAAAAGGGGGTGTTCGTCATGACGGTATTCGACGTAGTGCGCAATGCTGTTCTTGCTGGATTCGGAGTTCAGGAAAAGGTCAAGGAGTTTATCGATGAGCTTGTCAGGAAAGGTGAACTGAGTGAATCACAAGGCGCAAAAGTGGTGAGAGAATGGAGTGAAAGAGCCGACAGGGGCAGCTCTGACCTGAATAAGAATTTCTCCGAACTTATGTCAAAAACCCTGGAAAAAATGAATATCCCTACAAAAGAGGAACTGGAACTGCTGAATAAGCGCGTACAGGATATCTCAATACGTGTCAGAAAGCTCGAAGACATTGCTCGGCCAGAGCAAAAAGAGTAACATATATTTGCGTGAATATCTCAGGGTTTTCCCGAACATATAAATCTGCGAAAAGATTGCAGCAGATAGTAAACGTATTTCTCAAGCACGGTTTCGGTGAGATAATAGAACAAATCCATCTTGGAAGGTATATCCCTTTCAAAAAGCGTCTCCGGTCTTTTGGGGCGTGGCCTGCGCTGAAGAGCCCGACTGTTCCTGAACGCCTCAGGACGGCCTTTGCCGAGCTGGGCCCCACCTTCATAAAGCTCGGGCAGCTCCTTTCCTCCAGACCTGATTTGATCACTGTCCAGTTTGCCGACGAGCTGAAGAAGTTGCAGGACGACGTGCCGCCGTTTCCCGTGCATGAGGCGAAACAGATCGTTGAGGATGAGTTCAGGCGTCCGCTGCAGGAAATATTCAGCAGGTTCGACGAAAAGCCTGTAGCCGCAGCGTCCATTGCGCAGGTTCATAGGGCAACGCTCATAGACGGCTCCGACGTTATTGTTAAAGTTCAGCGCCCCGGAATCAGGCAGCAGATCGAATCGGACATCAACATTCTATTTACGCTTGCCAAACTGCTGGACAGGTATGTCTCCGAAAGCAGGTTCTTTAACCCCACCGGTATTGTTGACGAATTTTCCAGAACTATCAGGAAAGAGCTGGACTTTGCCGAAGAAGGCAGGAATTGCTCCCGGTTCAAAAGAAATTTTGAAGAAACTCCGGACGTATACATACCGAAAGTATATGCCCAATATGTGACGGAGAAAACCCTTGTGATGGAACGTGTTGACGGCACACGCATTGACGACATAGGGGCGATCGAAAGAATGGGTTTCGACAGGCGCAAGTTGGCTGAAACAGGAGTCAATGCCTTTTTTAAACAGATTCTTGAAGACGGATTCTTCCATGCCGATCCTCACCCGGGCAATATTATCGTGACGCCGGCCGGGGCCATTGCCTTTGTTGATTTCGGCATCGTAGGAAGGGTTTCCGATGAAATGAAAGAGACTATGGCAAATACCTTTCTGGCGCTCATACGAAAGGACTTCGACGGCCTCATTGATCAATATGCGGCCCTCGGCATGTTTGTGAATCACGCTGATATCGATGCTTTCAAAAGGGAGTTCAAGGCCGACCTTGTCGATTTTATGGAGCCGCTTTACGACCTCACTCTTCAGGAGATCGATGTTGCTCTTTATCTGGACATGGTCACCCACCTGGCTATAAAGCACAATCTGAAAATCCCTTCCGACATGCTGCTGATCAATAAGGCCATGATCATACTTGAAAACATAGGCCGGCAGCTCGATCCCGCATTCAATTTTATCGCTGCTGCAGAGCCGTATGCCTCCAGCCTTATCCGGCAGAGGATAAGCCCCTCGCGGTTCTATGAAAGAGCAAAAGATAACATCGGTGAGTTCAGCGATTTCATATCGATTTTCCCGCGGCAGATGAAACAGATAATAAAGAAGGTCCTGAAAGACGATATACATTTGAAGATGTACCACATTAACCTGCCTGAATTCATAAAAGACATGGACCGTTCGAGCAACCGCATTTCTTTTGCAATGATTGTCAGCGCCATGATTTTGAGTTCGGCTATATTGCATGCGTCGGGTGCTGGTCCCACTATTTTCGGTTTCTCGCTCCTGGCCCTTTCCGCTTTCTTTTTTGCATTTCTCCTGGGTCTTTGGCTGATTATCTCCATCATCCGTTCCGGAAGGTTCTGAGTACGTTTATGGCCGCTATTATCAAGGTGATGATCATAGATGATTCCGCAGTAGTGCGTCAGACCATGTCTGAAATACTTTCTTCCGATCCCGGCATAACTGTTATGGCTACGGCAGCTGATCCCCTGATAGCAGCAGAGAGACTCAGGAACGAAATCCCGGACGTTATTACGCTGGATATCGAAATGCCGCGTATGGACGGATTGACATTCCTGAAAAAATTGATGGCGCAGCACCCGATACCGGTGGTCATATGTTCAAGCCTGACGGGAACGGGTTCAGAGACTGCTATGAAGGCCCTTGAATACGGGGCCGTAGATATAATTCAAAAACCCAGGATCGGAACGAAGCAGTTTCTTGAAGAATCCAAAGTATATATTTGCGATGCAGTCAAGGCTGCTGCGTCTGTGTCTCTGCGGAAGAAACAGGTCGTAGACCATCTGGTGGCCCCAAAGCTTACTGCTGACGCTGTGCTCGAAAAGCCGGCTTCCAACGCGATGATACAAACAACCGACAAGGTCGTTGTTGTAGGGGCGTCTACAGGAGGCACTGAAGCGCTCAGGGTCTTCCTTGAGTCCCTGCCGCATGACGCTCCCGGCATAGTAATCGTTCAGCATATGCCTGAGAAATTTACCGCGGCTTTTGCACAGCGCATGGACGGGTTTTGCCGTATCACTGTGAAAGAAGCGGAAAACAATGATAGTGTGATCAGGGGAAGGGCATTGATCGCCCCCGGCAACCGTCACATGCTGTTGAAAAGGAGCGGGGCGCGGTACTATGTGGAGATAAAGGACGGTCCTCTGGTATCACGGCACAGGCCCTCGGTCGACGTGCTTTTCCGTTCAGCTGCGAGATATGCGGGGAAAAACGCGCTTGGAGTGATTATGACGGGCATGGGAGACGATGGGGCGAGGGGCATGATGGAGATGAAAGAGGCCGGTGCATTTACCGTTGCCCAGGATGAGGAATCCTGCATAGTATTCGGCATGCCCAGAAAAGCGATAGAATGCGGTGGAGTGGACAAGGTTGTCTCTCTGGAAAATATATCTAAAATTATCCTGGAACAGGCCAAATAAGTCATCTTTCCAACCTTAAAAGCGCTATGAGACGCTATAAGGCTGAATGAACAACGCTGCACGATTTTTTCGGGTTATCTGCTCCGGGTCGACTGCCGGGCTTTTGTGTGAGATTCGATGTAGTGCTCGATAAAATTTATCTGCTTTTGATTCAGCAAATCGATGATAAGCAACTTGTCGGCATCATCCGTGATCATAAAGACCGGAACCGTACTATTGATGCGCTGCAATCTGTCCACAAAGTCGAGATGCGTTCTGTTCGACGCGTCTATAATCACCAGATCAAAAGGCCCGGGGCTATTGTCGGTGTTGCTCATGATCTCTGCCGCCTCGTCGGCTCTGTCGACCACCAGGACATGATAGCCGGAGCGGAGGAATGCGGTCGCCAATTTGGTTTGGAATTCCTGATCCCGCTCAATAACGAGGATATATTTTTGGGACCGAATCATTTGTTCCATATGCGCTGATCCCCTTAGTTTAGTGCGGTAAACACCGCGAAGATTATTTATGAGTAGTCCCGGCTAAAAGTACGCTACTCCCTGCACCCAGAAGCGGTTGTCATGGCGCCTGCCTTCGCTGTCAAGACCTGACGCGCTCAGGCCGGGATTTGAGCCTATCGTTGCGGCCCAGAATGCCTTGATAACATAAAGAGATGTCCTGCTGATATTGACTCCAGCCCCTGCCCCGCTCAGTCCGTAGCTGTTGCTGAGTACCGGATTTATACTGTTCCAGTTGGCCCACGTGTTTTTGTGCAGCGCTACCCAGCCGGAGTCAAAGAAAGCAAGAACCTGTATATGCCCCAGCGGCGTTGAACCGGGAAAGTCCTTTCTGAGTTCCATATTCATCAATACTTCATTGTCTCCAGGCGCCTCTCCGGCAGCATAGGCCCGCACCCCGGTCGGCCCTCCAAGTGTCATCTGTTCCGATGTGTCCAGGTTCTTGCCTGCGTACTGTCCTGTCAGCATACCGTACAGGGTGAAGCCGCTGCCCATGTTCTGCTGCCTTTCCACGTTATAATTCAATTTCCAGTAATTCCCGTCGGTTTTTAATGTCTGCTGGTCAACTGCCAGATCCTCCGGGTCCTTCCCCAGGTCAAGTTGTCCACCCTTCACTGAAACACCATACGCCGTGTATCCTCCACCGCCAAAGGTGTCTAATACATTCCCATTCAAACCCATTGTGATAACGTTTACCCGTTTGTCGTCGATGACGGAGGCGACTGTTGTATCAAATAAATTCTTGTGTTCGTACATTATGCTCGTGTAAAGATTATTCTCGCGGCTCCGGATTATGGGATATGACGCATTTGCCGCCCATGTCCTTGCCGTACCGTGCGAGTCCAAATTCGCCGTCTCTTCGCCGGTCCTATATCCCAGCGAGGTGTATGCAACGCCGGCCTGCAACCCGGAGTGGCCTATCGGAACCAACCAGCCGGCCCTCCACAACCACATTTTGCCCTTGTTAATGTTAAAAACAGGTTCGCCGGCCTGCAACCCGGTCAATGTTATCGTGTCTCCGTAACCGGTAAGATCGTTAATGTTGAAGTTTCCCAGGAAGCGCTCCCGCCCTGTGTACCTGTTGCCGAAATTGTCAAAGCCCGCGCTCCCCGTTATGACCGGGCCTTCCTTTAACTTGACTGCTATCCTTGTTGTCCCCGGAGTGCTGCCTGCCGAGAGATTTGTCGAGGCGGTTATTCCCGGTAAATCATTTATCAGCAGTATGCCCCTTTCAAGTCTTCCCAGTTCCAGTGGCTCGCCGGCTTTGACTGTTCCATCCATTATTCCCTGCACTACGCTTTCTTTAAGCCGCTTGGGCTCTCCTTCGACTTCGACTATTTTGCCGTCTTTTCCGGCTTCCGCTTTACCGATGATCACGTTTATCTTCACTATGCCGTCAATTATGTCCTGCTGGGGGATGTACGCCCTGGCCAGAAAATAGCCTTTCTTTCTCAGATAAGCGGTGACCTTGCCTGCGGCTTCTTCCAGTTCTCCAAAGGTGACTTCCCGGTTTATATAGTCTTTCACTATCTGCTGCAGTTCCGGTTCAGGCACTACAGGGAAGTCCATGCTGAATACGAAGCTTTTGACGAAAATCTTAGCTTCGTTTCGCTCTTTCATGGCAGGTTCCTGAGGAACAGGCATTTGCACCCCGGGTTTTTCGGGCAGCTTTGGCGGCAATGTTTTTTGGGTCTCTTCGAGAAGGCGCCCGGCATCAGGAGGAGACTCCGCCCATGCCGCACTGCTTATGAGCAGCGCCCCACATGCCGCTGCTGCGAAGGTTATAAAGACAGAGTTCCAATGCGTTATCACGTATGCCCCTCCTATCTATTGTTGTTTATGACTACAGCGGTGACTTGCGAGCCGACCGTACCGAGCTTGTCCTCACATGCCAGTATGCAGGTGGCGGTGAGGAGCTTCTTGTCTATCGATCCTGTCGCGCTGCCGGCTGCATCGTTGGCAGGATGTATGTTCAGCGTGTTCCCGCTCTGGCTGACTCTATAGTCAAGTACGACTCCATCCGCCGTTGTTATGGAGAAGTTGGCGCTCTTGCCTCCATCGGAGACTGTTATCGGTGCCGGAGTGACAGGCGCTGCCGCTTGTGTTAGGGTAACTGACCCGCTCCCCGTATTGACTGCAAAGTTGCCTTCGACTTGTGTCCCCCCGCCTGCTGCCGTATAAATAGTCAATGCTCCCTGTGCGGTCCCGCCTGTCTTAGACGCCGCGCTTACGGGTTGTGACGAAGAAGGCACAACCGATACTGTTGTGGCCCCTCCCTGGTTAGTAACATTCATGTTGCCTATATTCTCTCCGCCGACCGCAAGCCTGAGAGACCCTGTTGACGGCGTGCCTTCGCCTGTTGCCACAGGAGCGGTTACAGCAGGAGTCGTGTTCACTGTAATCAATCCTCCGCTAAAGCTCGTCTGCCCCGATCCGCCTGCGGCGCCGGCTGGAGCAGCGGGGTTTGGTGTTGGTGTTACCTGCTGCTGCGTTGTTTGCGCAGTGGTTGTATTTGTTGTTATTACCTGCATTGAACCCGCATTGATCGTGGTAGTTGTTAGAGGTGTTATAGTTGTTGTTTGAGGTGTTGTAGTCGTACTAGTAGTAGTTGTACTAGTAGGAGTAGTAGTTGTTGTTATTGTAGTGGTAGTGGTAGTAGTAGGAGTAGTAGTAGTTGTTGTTTTTGGCGGGGCGCTGATCGTCAGAGTACCGTTTGCAAATGCCAGGTTATATCCCAGTCCATTGGTGATACCGCCGGGAGTGATGGTATATGTTCCGGCACTGGACGCACCCTGGCTGTTGCCGGAATATGTCAGCGTACCACTAAGCATTGCTGAAGTATCGCCATTTTTTAACCCGCTGTACGCAACCCCGTTCCCGCCGCTGTAAGCCGTGCCGCTGTAGGCTGTGGCATTGTTCGCGGTTATAGTAACAGTCGGCTGTTCCCTGTAGATGGCGTTGATTCCGGCACTTAGGGCATTTAGTGTAGTATCGTAGCCGGTGCTGCCTTGATTATCACTATTATAACGGAAACGCCCGCTGCCGGAACTGAGCCCGCTCAGGCTGGTCAGACCGCTGCTGTTGTCAACACTGCCTGTATAGAGAGTTGCAAACCCGCCTGTTCCGGTACTGATAGTCGGTGTGCCGCTAACAAGAATATTACCGCCGGTGGATGTTCCGGCTGCCGTAGTATTGCCGGCAACCAAAGTTAGAGCAGAGGCAGTAGTGTCAGTTGTCGTGATGTTCTGGGAGACGGTCAGGTTTCCGGTAACGGTTTCCACATCAACGGTACCCGTTGATGTTACCGCGCCAAGCGTCATAGCACTTCCGGCCACTACGTCGATATTTTGACCGGTCAGCGTAACAACGTCTCCAAAGGCGTTACCGGTGTTGGTTGCCGTAATGTTGTAGTTGGTCGAAGTATCAGCGCTCTGGGCAACCATGTTTGTGGTGGTGCCGGAATTTAAGGTGCCATAAATTGTCAGATTCCCGCGGCTGGTTAATTGAAGGGCCCCGGTCGTGGTTTGAATGTTATCGAGAAGCCAGCTGCTTGATCCGGAAAGAATACCATATGAACCGCTTCCCGCACCCTTTGTTCCTGTTAATGTGATATTGCCGCTGCCTGTTGCTTTGATCAGATTGTTGTTGTCCTCCAGAAAAATGCCGTGATTGGTGTCAGAACCGTTACCGCCGCCAGTACCCGTGATGATGATGTCTCCGTTTTGGGTTGTAACCTGGGTTCTATGCAGGTTGACCCCGTAACTGAAGTTGCCGGTTGTGGCGCCGCCGATGCCGTCCAGAGTAATAAAGCCGCTGCCGGTTGTTGTTATCTGGCCGGTATGGGTGGGAGGTCCTACTAGATTGAAATCAATCCCTTTGGACCGAGTATTGTTTTCACTAGGCATTTGCGATCCGGCGCTGTTGCCGTGCCCCTTCATCATTATATTGCCGCCCCCGGCATCGATAATGGTTGCACCGGAAAGACCATAGACCCAAATACCCGATCCGTTGGTCTGAGCGGAACCTCCGTTACCCCAGGCATAGCCTGTAGGGACCGTTATTCCTGAAAATCCTGTTTGCGATGTGGAAGATGCACTCCCACCCCCCATCCAGATGCTGCCGCCATTCGTCTTAATGGTATTGCCATAAAGCCCTATGCCGCCATTGTTGTTTCCGCCGCTGTCGGACCAGAGCACAAGGTTGAGTTTATAAGTGTTCCCCCCCGTGGCGTCAATGTTTGCGCCATTGTTGAAAATGATGTTTCTGTACGCCTCCAGGGTAAGCACCCTGGAGGCGCCAAGACTACTTGTTGTCGTGATGCTGTTGACCAAAGTGATATCTCCGTTGCCTCCGGTCCCGCCGCTGGTTTGAATAGTTACATTGCCGTTGGCAAGTCCGGTCAAAATGGTACTGGGAGAGATGGTTCCGGAAGCTCCGGCCGGATTGAAGGCGCCGCTGGTCAGTGCGCCGCTGCCCCCTGTCTGGATGGAGATGTCGGAAGGGTCAAGCAGCCACAAGCCTGCCTGCCCTTTCGGCGCAAGGGTTGTGATGCGGGCACCGTCCGCAACGTTTACCGTTGCCGCAGATGTCTCTATAAACCCCCCGTTTCCTCCGTTGGGCGCTGAAGCATCCAGCGTGCCGCTCACATTCACTGTCCCGTTCTGCATATCGCCCATGAGCCTGATCACGCCGTTGCTATTTCCTATGGTTTGTGCCTGTATCACGCCTTCATTATTGACCACAGCGCTCGACAGGCTGTCTGCCGCCCTGGCGGTCATGATCACCTGTCCGCCGTCAGCCTGCACCAGGTTCCGGTTATCAATAAGGGCATTCACCGTCCCCTGGTTCACTGTAAAGTTTATGAGGCCGTCTCCATTAAAGTCGAGGCTTACCTGGTCTCCCGCTGCCATTGCAACAGTGCCCATCCTTGCACTGATGATCCCCTGGTTCGTTATCTGGGGCGCGAGAAGTGCGACGTAGCCTCCGTCGGCTGCTGTGATACTGCCCTGATTAACGATGCTGCCTGCGCCGCCTGCATTATAAAAGTTGTAGTTGCCGTTCATAAAATCGTTGTCATTCAGGCTCAATGTGGATGCCACCAGGCCCCCAACATTCACGCTCCCCGACGGTCCGAAGATTATGCCTGCCGGGTTCAGCAGGAAGATTTGTCCGTTGGCGGTCATTTTTCCATAGATAGCTGACGGATCGCCGGACAACACGCGGTTCAAGGCAATGGAAGAACCGTTTGGCTGGCTAAAATTGACCCCTGTGTTTTGACCTATGTTGAAAGTCTGCCAGTTGATGACAGCCTTCTGGGTGGACTGGTTGATGTTCATACTACTGCCGTTTGTGTTGATGGCCGCCTGCCCCTGGGCCACCTGCCCGCCTGTGGGCAATGCATTAGGGGGGGGTGGCGCAGCAAAGACAACACTGTGGCATAACACCAATGCAATTGCCATTACCCTGAACAGAATGTTCCGGCTGCTGCTGGACCTCTTGCTCGACTGCATGACCTTCTTCCTCCCTGGAAATGTAAATTAATATCGTTTGTTTTATGCGCCTGACTTCCTAATAACATCGTGGAGTCGACTGTTCCAATTGGTACGTAGAGCAAAAAGAGTGCCGGGAGTAAAAAGGCTGATTTACAAGGGTTTCCTGAAAAAGCCTTCGGTAGGCACATTGGCATTTCTCCAATAAAGAAATTGGAACTTTGCCTGTTGATGGTGGATTATGGCAATTAGCATGCTTGCGTTTACGGGCATGCATTGTGTACCATTTAATCTTTACTGAGGATGGGAAAATGCATAAGCACTGTGCTGCAATCTTTCTGTTGCTGCTCTTGTCTTTTTCCTGCGCCGGGCAGGCCAATGCAATCGATCCGTACGATGCAGTGGCGCTCTCCCAGGGATGGGTCCTCTCCACCTATCTCTCTTATTACTCCGCTCCAAAGTATCTTGATAAGAACGGCGATGTCATCCCAGCCGCTCTCAATTTAAAGGCATATGAGACCACTCTCCGGCTGACCGGGTACAATAAATCAATCCTGCCGAACACCCTGGGGGTTACGCTCCTGGCACCGGCTGGACGCATGGACGTGAGAGGGGACCATACAATCGCGCTCGGAGATATTTCGTTGGCAGCGGGATACTGGTTCATCGACAATCCGCTTACCAAAACATATCTTGTTGCCGGTTTGTATATTGACATCCCCACGGGACCATACAATATGAGGAACACCGCCAACATGGGAGCTAATGTGTGGAAGTTCAGGCCAACCGTTGGGTATGCGCAGCAATGGGGCGGCCTTAAAGTCGAGGCTGCAGTGAAATACAACATCTATTCAAAAAATACGGACACTCAGGTAAAGAACGGCAGCGAGCTGATAACCGAGCTCTACAGCGGGTATTTTATCCTGCCTTACTTACTCTTTGGAGCAAACATTAACGGCACATTCGGACAGGACAGCACTGCGAGAGGAATACAAATTGATGACTCCGGTGTACAGCGCCTTCAGGCAGGCCCCTCCCTCTACCTGGTGACAGGCAAGAGATCGAGCATCACCTTCGTCGCACTGTCGGAGTTCGATGTCAGAAATAGTGCACGGGGAAACCTGCTCTATACCCGATTTGTCCTGAGATTCTAGACAGATGGATCAGGGCCGGGCGATGCAGATGATTTAAGCCACATTGAGGCAATCAGTTTGATATGCCGTATTCCTGCATCTTCCTGGCGAGAGTTTTGAAATCGATCTCCAAAAGAGATGCCGCTTTTGTCTTGTGTCCTTTGCTGAACGCAAGGGCCTTCAGTATTGCCATCTTCTCGGCATCCTTCATGGACATCACAACCGGTCCCATTTCAGCTTCCCGTGACAATGAAGAATTCTCGCCCGTGGGCCCTATCAGGGATTCCAGTTCTCCGGGCGTCAGCGCGTCGCCCTGCACCAGGAGAGCGGCCCGCTTCATCACGTTCTTCAATTGCCGCAGGTTCCCCGGCCAGGGATAGCGCTGCAGCCTTTCAATGACATCTTCAGGGAGTGTGCGGACCGGCCCGGATGCCGGACAATCCAGTTCAGCACACGCATCGAGGAAAAATTTCCGGGCAAAAAAGGCGATATCTTCAACCCTCTCGCGAAGCGGCGGTATCTGAATAGTAACTTCGCTGAGCCTGAAAAAGAGGTCCTCCCGGAATTTTCCTTCCGAGACACACTTCAGGAGGTCCTTGTTGGTGGCACCGATAATCCTTATGTTCAGGGCGATATTCACGGTGCTGCCCACGCGCAGCACCTGCTTGTCGTCCAGTATGCCGAGCAGTTTTCCCTGTACGTGAGAAGAAATGTTGTCGAGGTCGTCAATCAGCAGCGTCCCCCCATCGGCAGCTTCGAAATAGCCGATTTTTGGTCTTTCAGCGCCGGTAAAGGACCCTTTCTCATGCCCGAAGAGTTCGCTCTCGACAACGGAATCCTGCAGACTACCGATGGAGACTTTGACAAAGGCCCCCTTCGCACGCAAGCTCATGGCATGGATGAGATTTGCCATATAGGTCTTGCCGGTGCCGGTCTCTCCCTGGATGAGCAGCGAAAAATTACTGGCGGCAATGCGGGGCAGTTGCCTGATGATTTTTCTCATGGCGTTGCTGCGTCCCAGGGTCGATTCGAGGGAGGCATGGAGCGTTTCATCGAGCTCAGTCACCCTCCGTTCGAGCGCAGACTTTTCGATGGCCCGGTTAAGGGTAATAATGAGATGTTCGAAATCTGGAGGCTTCGGCAGGAAGTCGTATGCGCCCTGCTTTACCGCTTCAACCGCCGACCTGATGTCACTGTGCGCCGTGACAATGACAACGGGGATGGAGGTGTCGATCTGCCTCAGACGCTGCAATGTCTCCATGCCGTCCATATCCGGCATCCTGAGGTCGAGAAGAACAGCTGCGGGCTGCTCACGAGTAAAGCATTCCACAGCCTCTCTTCCGCCCGAGGCTTCAACGCCTGTGAATCCTTTAAAGGTGAGTATTTCGCAGATGTTCTTCCGTATCTTTGCCTCATCGTCCACAACGAGAATTTTATGCATTGTTTCGCTCCGCATCTGTTATCACCCTCTGCAGCGCCCCGTGGAGTTCCTCGATGGAAAAAGGCTTTGAAAGGGCTTCTCTGAATCCGTATTTTCCATATTCCGCAAGGGTGTTATCTTCGACATAGCCGCTCATGACAATGGCCTTTACACGTGGCGCCAGTTTCATTAACTCCTGCAGACACTGCCTCCCTCCCATGCCGCCGATAACAGTCATGTCCATTACCACGGCATCGAAAAGGCGCAAAAACGCCAGCGACCTTTTGTAAAGTATGAGCGCTTCCTCTCCGTTTCTGGCGGTCTCCACCTCGTATCCCAATGCCTCAAGCATTTCTCCAACATTTTCCAGGAGCTTTTCGTCGTCATCCATAAGCAGCACCCGCCCCGAGCCCTTCAGTTCACGGCCCTCCCGCAGGGGCTCCTCCTCTACGCGGGCATTCGGGGAGGCAGGCAGGTACACTCTGAAGACGCTGCCAATGCCGGCCTGCGACTGCATGCCAATGTGACCGTTGTGTTTACTGACGATAGAATAACATATAGCCAGGCCAAGGCCGCTCCCACGCGGTTTGGTGGTGAAGAACGGATCGAATACCTTTTCCCGGTGTTCAGGGGAGATACCCGGACCGCTGTCTTCGATAATTATGACCACGAAATGTCCGGCCATAGGCACACCGCTCTGCCCATCCAGAACCGCGTTGCCGGCGCGCACAGTGAGCGTGCCGCCCTGCGGCATGGCCTGTATGGCGTTGATCACCAGGTTGCTTATGACCTGGCTGATCTGCGTCCTGTCGATCTCTGCCGGCCACAGGTCGCCGGCGATAGAGAACTCGCACTTCACTGCCGAACCTTTAATGGAAAATTCCACGGTGTCGCGCAGCAGGCCTGATAGCGATGAGAGCCTCCTGACCGGAGCACTGCCCTTGGCAAAGGTAAGCAACTGGTTCGTAAGTTCCCTGGCATGCATGATCTCGCATTCGGCCTCGTCGAGTTTGCCGACGGCATTGGTGTTGTTCCCGGAGTACATCTTGGCAAGGGTGACGGTGCTCATGATAACGGTAAGCATGTTATTGAAGTCATGGGCTATGCCGCCCCCAAGAATTGCTATGGATTCGAGCTTCTGGCTCCTGATCATTTCATTTTCCATTTTTTCCCGGGTTTCCTTCCGTTCCTGTTCCATGTGATAGAAGCGCAGGGCAATTGCTATCTGTATCAATACCATATGTATTGCAGACCCGATCTGAGAAGCGTTGTCCATAATCGGACAGGATAGTCCGAACAGGTTTGTGTTGCGGATGGTGATCATAATCCCGCCTATATAGTACACCATAAAAGTTATCCCGTAGAGTTTCGCCGAGGGAGTGCGCCGGTATATGCCGAGGGCCGACACCGCCACACAGGCCAATGAAGTGTAAAGCCCGACGAACATCAGAGGGCCTGCAACAATCCTGAACCGGCCGGCGAGGACCAGAAGGATGCCCAACACGGCAGCAGCCCGCACTGCCACGAAAGAGCGCCTCCAGAAGCCCTGCTTGTCGAGGGGGATCAGTTCCTCTATCAGCAGTGTGCCGGTTATCAGTATAAGTGGGATGGAGATCCCGTTCATAAGGTAGACCAAATAGGGCGCGTCAGGGAACAGATAGAGAGACGCATAGCCGTTTGCGGACAGTAAAGCCAAAGCTAATGAAACAAGAAACAATGCGTAGATAATGAAAAGCCTGTCCCTAAGGACAAACCAGAATATCAGGTTCAATGCCACGAGCAGCCCGAGCACCCCATAAAACCCTCCGAGCAGCATGGATGCCATGCCGGAAGACTTGGCAAAAGAATGAATATCCCATATTTTGGCGTCGACAAACATAGCGCCGGTGGTCTGCACACGCATAAAATAAGTGCGTGGTTTGGTATCTGTTAGCTCTACGACGAAAACAAAGTTCCGTTCTGCTATTTCACGGGCACTCAGAGGCAGCAGCCTCCCGGCATGCTTATCAATGAAAGAGCGCTTTTCACCAAAGCCGACAGTAGTGTCGGGGTTGACAGGCTCGTAGAATGTCACATAATCGAGGAACGGGGGGTAAATTTCAAGCCACCACTCATTGTCCGCCTTCGCGTCTGTTTTTTGGAGGGTGAAACGCAGCCAGACGACGTCCTTTGTATAACCGCCGCTGAAGCGACCCGGTGTGGTCTTGAAACGTCCGGCGACCCCCGGACGGGTTACATCATCGATGGTCAGGGTCCCCGAGGGGTCACTCAAAACTTCCAGATGCCCATTGAGGGATACTGCTCCGGTTCCCTGATCGAGCATCGTCAGGGCCGCGTGGGAAGTCTGCGGCAAAAAAAAGAGCAGGAAAAAAATAAAAGAGAGGACTGGAAATCTATTCAACGTGTATGGACCTCTAAGCGGCTCAAAGTGCCAATGTGCTTGCTATCAAACGACAATCCAATCATGATGAGTAGCTAATTATAATATCGCGGACATACTGTTGTCCATACGTTCTATCTTTTTGAATTTGAAAGCGCTATCCTTTTATTAAGGGTCCGCGCGCAAATAGCCGGAAGATCGCGGTAATAAATTTCTCTTGACAATTTTAGTTAAACAGGATAAAATCAGTCTTAATTAAACTGCCTCCTGTAAAAGGGGACGGCTGGAAGAAGGAGGAGGAGCTATGGATGCACTGGCGTTGAGCAGGCTGCAGTTCGCGGTTACGGCGGCGTTTCATTTTATCTTTGTGCCGCTTACTCTCGGGCTTTCCATTATGGTTGCCTATATGGAAAGCCGGTATGTCGGCACAGGCGATGCGATGTATCTGAAGATGACGAAATTCTGGGGGAAGATGTTCCTGATCAATTTCGCCCTCGGCATAGTGACAGGTATTACGATGGAGTTCCAATTCGGCATGAATTGGGCGGAGTACTCAAAATATGTGGGTGACATTTTCGGCGCGCCTCTGGCTATAGAGGCAACAGTGGCCTTCTTCCTTGAATCTTCTTTTATAGGCGTATGGATTTTCGGCTGGAACAAAGTCTCGAAAAAAGTACATGCTCTCTCGATATGGCTTGTTGCAATTGCGACGAACCTCTCGGCCTTGTGGATACTTCTTGCCAACGGATGGATGCAACACCCTGTCGGATATGTTTTGAGGAACGGCAGGGCTGAAATGGTCGATTTCGCGGCAATGGTGACGAACAGTTACGGCCTGCTGAAATTTTGTCATACTCTATTGTCCGGCTATGTTGTTGCCGCATTCTTTGTCATGGGAGTATCGGCGTATCATCTGCTCCGAAGCAGCAATGTGTCTTTTTTCAAGAACTCGTTTAAAATGGCGGCCGCCTTCGGCCTGGCAAGCTCCATGCTTGTTTTTATAACGGGTGACTTTCATGCAGCCGGAGTTGCCGAAACTCAGCCGACAAAATTGGCCGCCATGGAATCGGTCTGGACTACGCAAAAAGCCGTGCCCTATACTCTTATCATGGTGCCCGATGCTGACAATGAAAGAAACAGTGTTGAGGCTGCCCGTATCCCGAACCTTTTAAGTCTTCTCGCCTATCATGACAGTCAGTCCGAAATAAAAGGACTCAAGGAATTTAAAAAAGAGGACCGGCCTCCGGTGCTGCCTACATTTTTGAGTTTCAGGGGTATGGCCGCGCTCGGCATGCTTTTTATGCTTCTCAGCGCAGTCTCATGGATTATGGCGGGGAGGGACAAACTGGAAAGCAACCCTGCCTTCCTCAGATTGATGATGTATGCGCTTCCACTGCCGTACATTGCCTGCCAGTTAGGATGGATTGTCGCGGAAGTGGGCAGACAGCCATGGATCGTTTATGGTGTGATGAGGACATCCGATGCGGTTTCAAAGAGCATTTCTCCCGCGCAGGTATGGGGTTCCCTTATAGGGTTTACGTTTGTATACGGCCTGCTTGCAATTGTGGACATTTACCTTCTGAGCAAAAATGCAAAGAAAGGTCCTGACGACGACCTGTCGGTGCTTATAGCGCCGACAAGGAATAGGGGGGTGTAAGATGGAATTTCAGATAGTGTGGTTCATACTATGGGGAGTCCTGTGGGCTGTTTATTTCATGCTCGACGGATTTGATTTCGGGGTCGGTATACTGCATCCGTTTCTCGGAAGGGACGATAAGGACAAGCGTGTGATAATCAACAGCATAGCGCCTCTGTGGGACGGCAACGAGGTATGGCTGGTAACAGCCGGCGGCGCAACATTTGCGGCCTTTCCCACCACCTATGCGTTAATGTTCAGTTACCTGTATACGCCGCTCTTGCTGATTCTCTTTGCCCTTATATTCAGGGGTGTGGCTTTCGAGTTCAGGGGAAAAGGCTCCGGGACTGTATGGACATGCGCATGGGACGCAGCAATATTCCTGGGAAGTTTCCTGCCCGCGCTCCTGTTCGGTGTAGCCTTCGGAAATATTTTCCAGGGTCTCCTTATGGACAGTACCGGATATCACGGGACGCTATTCTCCCTGCTTAACCCTTACGGGCTGCTTACCGGCGTATTCTTTGTGCTGCTGTTTGTTGAGCATGGCTCTCTCTGGCTTGCCTTCAAGACAAAGGGCGAAGTCGGGGAAAGAGCAGGGCGGCTGGCGAACAAGATGTGGATTGCGCTGCTCGTTGTCGCAGTATCTTTTTTAATCTCTACCTGGTTTGCTACTCATCTGTACGCCAACTACTTTAAAAATCTTATCTTGCTCCTGGTCCCTGTCCTTGCTGTCCTAAGTCTTCTCGGCATAAAAATCTTTGCGGCCAGGGGGAATTATCTGACTGCATTCTATTCTTCCTGCCTGACTATTGTAATGGTGACGTTTACAGGCGTTATCGGGCTTTATCCGAACCTTATTCCTTCGAGCATTGATCCCAATTACAGCCTGACTATCTTCAATTCGTCGTCGAGCGTTTACACACTCAAGATAATGACAGTGGTGGCATTGCTGTTCGTTCCCGTTGTTATAGCATACCAGATATGGATATACCGGATTTTCAGGCACAGCATCTCTGCTGACGAGATTATGAGCGACACGGAAGCATACTAGGGGGACCCATGGAAATTACGCGCGAAACGGATTATGCAATAAGGTGCGTCCTTTATCTCTGCGAAAAAAGAGAGGAGATAACGATGATCGATGAGATCGCAAGGGAAATGGAGGTGCCGAGAAGTTTTCTCGCCAAAATCCTGCAGAAGCTTGCCCGTGCGTCGCTTGTCAAATCATTTCGCGGTGTCAAGGGGGGGTTTCAGCTTGCCCGGCCCCCCGCCAGGATAAGCCTGCTTGACGTTGTGGAGGCCATAGAAGGCGAGGTTGCAATGAATTTGTGCGCCCTCGATCAGGCGCTTTGCGGCCGCAGCAAATACTGCCCCGTTCATCCGGCCTGGGTTGATATAAGAAAGGATTTCAGAAAAGTGCTGGGCAAATATAACTTTGAAAAACTGAAAAAGACAGGCGAAAGGCAAAAGGCCAAGGGCTGAAGGTAAAGACCGGAACAAAAATAGCTTTTCTTGTTGGACCTTTAGCCCTTCGCCAATAGCCTTTGGCCTGTTTTCTACTTTTTCTTCGCGGATTCTTTGATTAATGCCTGACCGATAACATTTCTTTGAATCTGATTGGTACCCTCGTATATCTGGAGTATTTTGGCGTCACGCATCATTTTCTCGACGGGATATTCCTTCATGTAACCTGCACCGCCCATAACCTGCATGGCATCGATGGTCACTTTCATCCCCACGTCGGTTGCAAACGTCTTTGCCATCGCGGATTCCTTTGATAAATCCTTTGCACCGCTGTCCACATACCGCGCCACAGAATATACCAGCGAACGCGCGGCCTCGATCTGCATCGCCATGTCGGCCAGCATGTGCTGGATTGCCTGGAAGCTTATTACGGGGTGTCCGAACTGGTGGCGGTCGCGGGCAAACATGACCGCTTCCTCGAATGCGCCCTGCGCCACACCGAGACCCTGGGCGCCGACTCCGGTCCTGGATTGGTCAAGCGTTTTCATCGCCACGATAAATCCCATGCCTTCTTTGGCGATAAGATTTTTTTCAGGAATCCTGCAGTTATCGAAGATCAGCTCTCTTGTCGAAGACGCCCTGATGCCGAGCTTGTTCTCTTTCTTGCCGAAGGTGAAGCCCGGAGTCCCTTTTTCAACGACAAAAGCCGAGGCCCCTCGCGGTCCTTTTGATTTATCGGTAATGGCGATAATTGTGTAAATTTCCGCTTCTCCCCCGTTTGTGATCCACTGTTTTGTCCCGTTTAAAATGTATTCGCTGCCCTCAAGCTTTGCTGTCGTCTGTATTCCGCCTGCATCACTCCCGGCGTTGGCCTCTGTAAGGCCGAAGGCGACCAGCCTTTTGCCCGCTGCGATATCCGGCAAGTACTGTTTCTTTTGCTCATCAGAACCGAAGAGCAGCAAAGGAAATGTGCCCAGGGCATTGGCTGCATAAGTTGTCGATACGCCAACACATGCGCGCGACAGCTCCTCAACAACCAGGCAGAGTTCGAGACAGCCCCTGCCAAGGCCGCCGTATTCTTCCGGAATGAAAAGTCCGATCATATCCGACTGGGCAAGAACCTTGATAATTTCCCACGGATATTCGCTTTTTTCATCGAGTTCAGCTCTGACAGGAACGACTTTTTCCTCTGCGATCTGCCGTGCAAGATCACGGATCATCTGCTGTTCCTCTGTCAAGAAATAATCCATTAATATCCTCCATTGCTTATTGCAGACTGCGGAATGCGGAGCGCGGAATTAACAAAATCAACGGCTTCGAACATTCACTATTCTACATTCCGTATTCGTAGCTTATCCGCTTATATCGATTGCTTCGATCAGAAGACTTGCGACACCTATGTTACCATAAAATCTCAGATCATCGCCAACCATAATGACCTGCCTGAAAAGGTCGAGCACGTTACCGGATATGACGGCTTCCTTTACAGGGTAACGCACTGCTCCGTTTTCAATCCACAGCCCTGATATGCCGACGGAGAATTCGCCTGATACCGGGTTTGCGGTATGCATGCCCATGGTCTCGGTTACATAGATGCCTTTGACGACGGTTTCCAGAAGCTTCCCGAAATTTTTTGCATTCTCCGGTGATGACGGTTCAACATAGAGATTCGTAGGACCCACACCGGGAAGCCCGGAGGCCCCGCCCCTTGAGGCGTTTCCTGTAGATCCCACACCCTCTTTGCGCGCAGTATAGGTGTTGTACAGAAAACCTTTGAGAACGCCCCCTTCAATCAGGGTTTTGCTCCTTGTCGGAACGCCTTCACCATCGAAAGGCTTGCTGCCCAGTTTGCCGTCAAGAAGACCGTTATCAATTATATTGAGCAAGGGACTCAGCACTTGCTCTTCTTTTTTCCCTGCGAGCATGGACTTGCCCTTTTGCACGGATTCCGACGACAGTGCAGAAGCGAAAATCCCCAGGAATTCGGAAGCAACGGAACTGTCCAGAAGGATGGATCCTTTAAGCGGGGCAATTTTTTTTGCCCCTAACAGTTGGAGCGCCCTTTTTGCGGCATTGGCCCCGACCCGGCCAAACTTCACGTCATCCAGAAATCTGCTTCCTTCGTAGTCCCAGCCCATCTGGCTTTCGGAGCCTTCTTCGGCAATTACAGTGATATGCGCCGAACATCCGGAAGCACTGTAACATGCATCAACTCCTTTTGAGTTGACAATACGGGTATCACTCGTACCGAAACTCCCCGCAGCTTTCCTGATCTTCCTGATTCGCCTGTCTGCATCGAGGGCCGATTTTTCAACGAGCATGACGAGCTCTATCGCGTCCTGCTCGTCGATCGAGTCTATGCGCCTGTCGAAGACAGATACGTCTCCGGAAGGGAGGGGCAAAGGAAAGCCGAGATTTTCGTCCCGCTCGGCATATCGTGCCACTTCCAGCGCGGTATCCACAACATGAGATATATTGCCGGGGTCGGTGGAGTAAGAGAAGCCTGGTTGTTTGTCTTTTATTACCCTGATACCGTATCCGGCGGTTACTGATGACTCAAGTGTTTCTATCTTCAGGTCTTTTATCTCGATTCCGAGGTTTTTTGATTCCCTGATATACACTTCGGCTTCATCGGCGCCTTTTG
Source organism: Nitrospirota bacterium (assembly GCA_015233365.1). Taxonomy (GTDB): domain Bacteria; phylum Nitrospirota; class Thermodesulfovibrionia; order Thermodesulfovibrionales; family Dissulfurispiraceae; genus JADFXI01. The sequence goes on from JADFXU010000022.1 coordinate 31,028, forward strand.
CAATGGCGAGCTCCAACACTTTTGCCGCAAAAGACTTATCCATGTCGCTTCTCACTCCTTGAACGCCTTACGCCGGAACGCAATTGGATTACTCTTCGAAATAAGTTGCCGAAGCGGTTTCAGATTCCCAAACGGTCACCGCAGATAAATTCACTTTGTAATCTGCAAGCCTCTTCCGCAACGAATCGAATATCCATCGTGAAATATTTTCGGAAGACGGGTTCTTCTCGGTAAATGGAAAAATATCATTAAGGCAGGTGTGGTCGAGCTGAGCGACCAGCTCGTTGGTGATCCGTTTCAGGTCGTGGAAATCGATGGCGATGTCAATTTCATTAAGACGATCAGTGGTCACATACACCTGGACTTTCCAGTTGTGACCATGGATGTTTTCACATTTGCCTTTATATCCCCTGAGCTGATGCGCCGAGGCAAAACCCGTTTCTATCATCAATTCGTACATGAAAAACCTCCTGTCGTTACGAAATCGTCAAACAAAGGTTTCGTAAAAAGCTCCATAGGCAAGGCGCGCAAATCCCGAGGACTGAGGCGTACTTTTAGGTACGCCTCAGTGACGAGGGATGCAGCGCAACGCAGTATATGGACTTTTTACGAAACCTTTATGTTTCTTTCTTGAATACAGCTATATAAGGCAGGTTTCTGTATCTGTTTTCGTAATCGAGGCCATATCCCACAACGAACTCGTTCGGAATCTTAAAGCCCAGGTAGTCCACTGGCACGTCAACGAGGCGCCTTTCTTTCTTGTCGAGGAGCACGCAAATTTTAAGACTGGAGGGTTCCCTGGCCAGCAGCATCTCCCGTATGTAATTCAGCGATACCCCCGTGTCGATTATATCGTCGATCAGGAGGACGTGCATACCCTTGACATTCTCTCTGGGTTCGTAGTGCAATGTCGTATTGCCTGTGGAGGCAGTTTTAAAATAGCTCGAGGCGACCATAAAATCTACAGTAACGGGAAGTTTCAGCGCCCTTATGAGATCGGCAAAAAACATAAAAGCGCCTTTCAGGATGCCTATGGCAAGGACTTCCCTGCCCGCATAGTCGCGCGATATGGCCTGGGCCAGTTCAGCCACCTTGTCATTTATCTGCTCTGTCGTGAATAAAGGCCTTCCGGTAATCATCACACCCCTATTTCTCGATCTTTACAGCGCAAACTTTGTATTCAGGTATTTTGGTTTTGGGATCAAGGGCGTCATTTGTTATCACATTTGCCGCGGCCTCGCTGTAATGCATAGGTATGAAGACCGTGCCTTCAGTGACTTTAGACGTAATCCTCGCTTTTAATCTTATTGTCCCCCGCCGGGAAGTAACGGCCAATATATCTCCGTTATTTATCTGGAGCTTCCTGCCGTCTTCAGCGCAGATTTCCACATAAGGTTCGCCGGCATGTGCCTCAATCGCAGGCACCCTTCTGCTCATAGTTCCGGAGTGGTACTGGTAGAGGTTTCTTCCTGTTGTCAGTATGAACGGATACTCATTGTCAGTCACCTCAGCAGGTGGAGTGTACGTTATACCGGAGAAACGTATCTTTCCTACCGGAAACCCCGCTTTGTACAGATAAGGGGTGCCGGGGTGATCTTTGTCAGGGCAGGGCCAATGCAGGCCCGCTTTCTCGATACGCTTGTATGTTATCCCCGCAAGGTTGGGCCATACCTGGCCGAATTCAATCAACACGTCTTCAGGAGATTTATAGTCCATTACATAGCCCAGCCTTCTCGACATTTCCATGATTATAGAGAGGTCATTCCGCGCTTCCCCCGGGGGCTCAACAGCCTTCCTCACCCTTTGGACCTTTCTCGCCGTATTGCTGAAGGTCCCCTCTTTCTCGGCAAAGCAGGTTGAAGGCAGCACCACATCAGCGAGTTTAGCAGTTTCTGTCAGGAAGATATCCTGGACAACCAGAAAAGCCAGCTTCTTGAGGGAATCGACTGTATGATGGGTATTGGGATCGGTAATGACCGGGTTTTCTCCCATTATATAAAGGGCCTTTATCTTCCCGTCCAGCGCTGCGGGTATCATTTGTGTTGCCGTGAGCCCCGCTTTTGTTGAAAGGGACACCCCCCAAGCCTTTTCAAATTTGGCTATCACATCGGGATTGTCGAGTTTTTGATATCCCGGTAAGACATTTGGCAGGCAGGCTGCATCCGATGCCCCCTGAACGTTATTTTGTCCTCTCAGCGGGTTTACTCCCGTAGATTCCCGTCCAATATTGCCGGTAAGCGTCACCAGGTTTGCAACTGCGGCTACATTATTAGTGCCGCAGGTATGCTGCGTTATCCCCATAGTGTAGAAAAGGCCTGCCTTTTGTGAGCTGCTGTAAAGACGGGCGGCTTTTATAATATCTTCCTTGCTCACGCCGGTTATTTTTTCCACATATTCCGGAGTATATTCCTCCAGCAATTTCTTCCATTCTTCAAAGCCCTCTGTCTTTTCTTCAATAAATGACTTGTTCTCAAGCCCTTCCTTGATTATGACATGGGCAATTCCGTTGATCAGGGCGATATCCGTGCCCGGTTTCAGGTGCAGCACCGTATCGGCAAAACGGGTCATCGGGACATTGCGCGGATCAGCCACAATTATCTTCGCCCCATTCCTGTATGCCTTGATCATCCGGTTTGCGATCACCGGATGTGTTTCCTTTGTATTGGAGCCTATAATGAATATCACTTCCATGCCTTCTATTTCTTCGATGGAATTGGTCATTGCGCCCGAACCGAATATGGCAGCCAGACTGGCTACCGTTGGCGCGTGTCAGAGCCGGGCGCAGTGGTCGACATTGTTTGTCCCCACCGCGGCCCTTATCATTTTTTGAAAGGCATAATTTTCTTCATTGGTGCATCGCGCCGAGGACAATCCGCCGATGGCTTCGGCGCCATACTCGGCTTTTATGTCATTAAGTTTTTTTGCGACATAATCATATGCTTCTTCCCACGAGACCTCCTGGAATTGCCCGTCTCTTTTGATGAGAGGTTTTTTAAGGCGGTCAGGACTGTTTATGAATTTGTAACCGAACCTCCCTTTAACGCAGAGCCAGCCTTCATTCCATGTGTCCTCTTTTGAAGTTACGCGTATGACTTTGTTGTCCTGTATATGCAGCGTGATATGGCATCCTGTGCCGCAATAAGGGCAGACGGTATCGACTCTTTTTTCATCTCTGCTCTTGTCCTTACGGATCCACATCTTTCCGGCAAGGGCGCCGGTGGGACACACGGACACGCATTGACCGCAAAATTCGCAATCAAGCGGCTTTTCATACGGCGGGCATATCTTCGATTCAAAGCCCTTGTAAGCGATATCAATAGCACCCACACCCTGCACTTCACTGCACACCTTTACACATCTTCCGCAGAGAATGCACTTTTCCATGTCCCTTGAGATGAACGGATTGACGTCCACTCTTGTGTATACCCTTCTTTCACCCGGGAACCGGTTTTCCTTCTCGCCATACATAAACGCGATGTCCTGCAGCTTGCAGTCGCCGCCCCGTATGCAGGCAGGGCAGTCGAGTGGATGATCTGAAAGAATAAGGTCGAGCATGCTCTTTCGCAAATCCGAGATCAGTGGCGATGATGTTGTTATTTCCATTCCGTAGGTCACAGGGGTTGTGCACGATGTGACCGGCCGGGGGAGGCCCTTTATCTCGACGATGCAGAGTCTGCAGCCGCCGATGGGGGTGAGCTTGGGGTGGTGGCAGAGTGTTGGTATTGAAATGCCCAACGTTCTTGCCGCTTCCAGAATAGTAGTGCCTTCATTAACTTCGATATCTTTGCCGTCTATTGTTGCCTTGATCATGGTTGCTCCTGACTATTTGAATTTTCTTATCTTAAGACTGTCTCTGCTCCCTTCGGGAGCTCATTGCATACTCCTGCCGGGCATTTCTTGTCTCTGATATGCGCCTCATACTCATCCCGGAAAAATTCGATCGTGCTGAGAACGGGATTCGGGGCCTCCTGGCCAAGACCGCATAAGGAGGCCGCTTTGATGTCTTTGCCAAGTTTCTCCAGAATATTAATATCATCTTCCTTGCCTGACCCTTTAGTGATCCTGTCAAGTATATCGAAGAGGCGTTTGGTGCCTATCCTGCAGGGCACGCACTTCCCGCACGACTCAGAGCGCGTAAAAGCAATGAAGTATTTTGCCATGTCAACCATGCAGCTGTCCTCGTCGAGAACGATAATTCCTCCCGACCCGAAAATGGCGCCTGCTTTTTTGAGAGACTCGTAACCCAGCTTCATCTCAAGCGCGCTCTCCCCGAAACAGCTGCCCAGTGGACCGCCTACATGAACCGCCTTCAGCCTCCTGCCATCCTCCATACCGCCGCCGATATCATAAATGACCTCTCTGAGTGTAATGCCCATAGGCACTTCGATAAGGCCGGTGTTCTTGACTTTTCCTATGAGAGAGAAGAGCTTTGTGCCCTTTGAATTTTCAGTCCCAATGGACGAAAACCACTCGGGACCTTTGTTGATAATATAGGGAATGTTTGCGAGTGTCTCAATGTTATTTACGACCGTCGGCTTTCCCCACAACCCGTGCTGCACAGGGAAAACAGGTTTTGCCCTCGACATCCCGCGGTGCCCCTCCATCGATTCGATAAGCGCCGTTTCCTCGCCGCAAACAAAACAGCCGGCCCCCGGTTTTATACTGATATCGAAGTCGAATCCCTTGTTGAAAAGATTCGTGCCGAGGTATCCCTTTTCCTGAGCCGCTGCTAGGGCCTTTTTCAGCCGTTGCAAGGCAAGAGAATTTTCAGCGCGCAAGTAAATATAACCTTTTGTAGCGCCGACTGCATACGCGCCTATTGCCATGGCCTCGATGACCGAGTGAGGGTTGCCTTCCAGAACTGCCCTGTCCTTGAATACGCCGGGGTCGCCTTCGTAAGCGTCACAGATTATATATTTCTGATCACCCTGAGCGTTCCGGCATGCCTCCCATTTTATACCTGCGGGGAAACCGCTTCCTCCACGGCCACGCAGTCCGGATTTCTTAATTATATCAATTACTTCATCTGGTGTCATGGAAGTCAGAACTTTTTCGATTGCAGAGTAGCCATCCACGGACCTGTAAGCTTCTATGTCTTCAGGATCAATATTGCCGCAGGCGGACAATAACACCTTTTTCTGTTTCTTATGAAATTTATCGTCCGCAGAGTGCTTCCCGGCAACAGAGGCACCCCTGATAATATGATCATCGATAACCGGCTGAACAGCATCCTGGTTTAAGTGAAGTTGGCTGTAAAACGTGGAAACCCCGTAGAAGTTGCTTGCAGGGATATTGAGTTCTTTTGAAAAAATGTCTACGGCTTCTTCGGGAATGTACCCGAAGGCTTCCTGTGTCTCTTGCAGAAGGGATAAAATATTGCCGTCGTTTTCTCTGAATCGTCTTATCAGCGAGTGTATTTTCTCGTCCATCAAATATACGCTCCTTTTCCCGAAATAACTCTATACTAACACAAGAAATAAATGTTATTCAATTTGAAATGCTAATTTCCATCAGTAAATAACATTATATGCAAATAAATGGAATTTATTACTAATTATGCCTCCCGGGTAAAGTCACAGTACGATTTTAAGGCTGTTAATAATAATTTAGATATTATCAGAGAGAGTGCGGGGCAGACTGTTTGCCCTGCATTCTATTTCCTTGTATTTTTTTAATTTTTCTAAAAACGGTATAATAAAAGATATATTTAATGCCGGACAAAGGGACCATCTCGCAGTGACTGCAAAAAAATTCGGGCATATTGAAATACCGCTCAAACGCGTGCACATCGAACTGACCAATGTTTGCGACTTCAATTGCGTCTTTTGCCCAAAATCCGAGATGAAAAGGTCATACGGCTATATGGATACGGGACTGGCCCGGAGGATCATAACCGATCTTAAGGCCAATGGCATTTGCGAAAAGATCACGTTTCATGTCATGGGCGAGCCGACCCTGCACAGGGATTTTTTCGCTATACTGGACCATGCAGCCTGCGAAAAAATGGATGTCGGCCTTACCACCAACGGGGCCGGGCTGGGTGGCGAAACAGGCAGGCGGCTTCTTGACTATGGCCTCCACCAGCTCGATATTTCACTCCAGACGCCTGATGAGCGTTCTTTTGCCTACCGGAAATCCGGTTCAAGGACATTCGAATCATATCTTAAAGGGGTCCTTGAATTCTTCAGTGCTTATCGCGCTAAATACAAAGAGACGGTATTCAAGTTCCGGTTTCTGAATACCAGGTTCAGAAAGAAGTCAATGGAACAGAGAATCGGCCCGGTACGTGTCATTTCGTCCACGGAAGAACTCAGAAGGACATTCACTTTTTGGGCCGGGCGCATCTACGATCTGCTAGGCGTTGCTCAGGAAGATCAGTTGCCGGCCCTTAGAAAGATCGGGAATCTTGTGGCCTACAAATGGAATGTGGTTGAGGTGTACCCGAATGTTTTTTTTGAAACATATGTGCTGGATGACTGGGGACATGCCTTCGGAGATGAAAAGATTCGAGATGCCTGGGCAGGCTATTGTTTCGGGATGCGCGACCATTTCGGTATTCTTTACAATGGGGATGTGGTGCTCTGCTGCATGGATTTCGACGGCAATACGAAAGTGGGGAACCTTCGTGAATCATCGCTTGCAGAGATACTTTCATCGGACAGGCTTGGGACAATCATCGAAGGCTTCAAACACTACAGGCTTGAGCACCCTTATTGCAAAAGGTGCCTGGGCAGCAGAGGCTTCGCGTCGTGGCTGGTCAAACCTGTGGCCGGTGTTGTAGGGCTGAAAGTCCTGAAGCCCTTTTTTTACAAGCGCACCAACCTGTTTAAATAATTGCGTTGAGCCGTAAGCGGAACATGGCATGTACATCTTTCGGCAAAAAAAACTATTTCTTGTGCCGACTCTAATTGCTTATAGCAGCAATATTTCTATCTATTCTCGACTGGGGCTCTAAGTTACTCGCCCCTGCTCCAGTACACCCGTGCATTTTTGCCGAAAGATGTACATGCCATGTTCCTTACTGATGCTCCAGATCCTCTACGCACTTTCTTGTTATAGAGGTAATATGTTCAAAATTCCTGCTCATGCACCAGCCTATCAATTTATGGGTCATGGAATAGTAGATTGAATAAAGTTGAATTCCCATTTTTACATAATCCCCTGCCCGCATCATTCTCCATTTATGCCTTTCGTCAAAAAAGATGCAGATAATGCAGCAGAGATCAGCGCCTTCTTTTAAGATGTCCGGCGACTCTTCCTCGATTCCCCGGATCAAATAATCGGTTATATAAAAGCTTGCCACTTTTTTTGAAAGGGTCTCGCCAAGGACATGCGCGACGTAAAGGCTGCAACGGAACAGGTCCGCGTTAATCAACCTGTTATCTAAGATGAATGAGCCTATTTTTGCCTTGAACAGGTCTTCGAAACTCACGTTGAGGTGAAAGAGATTGTTATCTTCCGTCCCCAGTGCCTCCCTCTTGATCTCAGCCACGTCTTTGATCATGCTGGTGAAATCGCTGTCGAATGCCGTTTTTGCCTTGTTTTTTACCCCGAATGGAATTATCTTGCCCATGGTTACCTCCCTGTTCCCATCAGCTTGACGAAAGCAACTTTTTGCTGCTGCTCCTTTAATTTTATTATCGGACGCTAACTGCCAATTATTTAATTTTGTTGAAAATATCCGGCAAAACATTCCCCTTTTATTTGTTCGATGATGCATTTTAAGAATGATGGCTTTCTATATGAAATGTTCCGGGAATTGAGGGAGAGAAGAAACTTTTTTTCTTAATTCCGGCATGACGCCGTTATTTTACAATTCGGGTACGGGTACTGAAACATTTAGTCTCTAAATTGAAAACTCATCAGCCCATTTACAGGCTTCTATATAGATACCGGGGATTACACTCTCACCGACACAGGTTTGACCGGCATATTTCTTAACGTTATCCCATTCCCCTTTTTGGTAGTATTCCGCAAGCCTCAAATAATTTACCGCCTCTCCCTCGCCATTTATCAATGCATCTGAGATAGTTTTCGAGATGGGTATTTTTTCCATGATCACTTTCATCGGTTGATCGAGTATGGCATCCATATGCGCAAAAAGCCCTATCAGGAACAGTTCGTTATACTTTGATGAACAGCTGCTTTCCTGCCCCAGTTTTTCACAGAATCTGGCCTTGATGCATGCGCTTTTGATTAATTCGTCCGGTTTGTCCACCGCGACCTTGGATAGCGAGATCAGAGAGACCAGACGCTTCAACTCATCTATGCCGATAACCATGACCGCTTTCCTTATAGAACTGATTTCCGTTCTCCTTTTTATAGAAGCTGAATTGACATATCGCAGGAGTTTATACGTAATGGAAACGTCGTGCTCTATGATCTTTTCGAGTTTCTCCAGGTTGACGGTAGGTTTGTTTATTTCAATGATCAGGTTCAATAATTGCAGGGCTGAACCGGAAAGTTCTTTGCCCTTTATGATTTCAGGCTTGCTGAAGAAGTAGCCCTGAAAGTATTCAAAGCCCATATCGAACGCGACCTTGAACTCTTCATTTGTTTCAATTTTCTCCGCGAGCAATTTTATTCCGGCAAGTTCCGGGCGAACTATCATTTTCTTTATATCGTCAATGGGCATCAGGCGGAAATCTATTTTAATAAGGTTTACGAGTTTCACCAGCGCCTGTATCCCTGCGGTAAAAAAGAAGTCGTCAAGAGCTATATAATAGCCCTCTGAAGACAATCTTCTGCAAGTTTCTATCACCGCCGGGTCGGGTTTGACGTCTTCGAGGATTTCGACCACGGTTGTCTCACGTGGGAACATGAAAGGAATCTCCGACATCAACAAGTTATGCGTAAAATTAATGAATGCCCTTTTCCCTCCTGTAATAGTCTCCATGCCGATGGAGAGGAAACTGCTGGAAAGCACTTTTGATGTTGCGGTATCGCCGTCTATTTGTGGAAAGAAATTAGATAGCCCGTCCCGAAAGAGCAGTTCATAGGCGAACAGATGTTTCTCTCTGTCGAAAATAGGTTGTCGAGCAATATATGTATCCATAGTCTCCTTGATGCCGGGATTATTATAAAAACACCCTCAGTTATTATCCTGACTGATAAATTATATGACAATATAATCGTTGTTTTCAATGTATCGTATTATTCGGTAGTGTATCAGTTTGTTTTTCTCTGTATCAATTAGCCTTGGATTCCAGTTACCGGCATAAACTGAATATTG
>JADFXU010000023.1 GCA_015233365.1 Nitrospirota bacterium
AGCTGGGCGCCTTTGATTTCGTCAGCAAGCCTGCCGACATCGATATGCTGGCCGGGAAGATCAAGGAGGCGTACTGGACGAAAATCGAGAAACCGCAGCAGATCTCTGCCCTGTAAATACAGGCAGCTATCTTGCTTTAAAATAAAACTAAAACGGAACTCTGCTTCGGTCTCTTTTCTTGCCACCCCCCGGCAACCATTCGCCGGAATGAGCGGATTCGTCGTTAATCAAAATTTAACACTCCCGTAATACTGGTGAAATGATACCTATGCAATCATGTCGGTAGGTAGTTAGTGCTTCAGTTCATAAATACGGTTGCATTCGGGGGCGACTGCATCCGCGTCACTTAGAGTATTGAAACCGGCATAAGCAAAATGAAAGGAGGGCAAAAATGGACCTTGAACAATTCATCGACACGTTATCAGAGGAAGAGAGGCAACGCCACAAGGACCTGATAGAAGAATGCAGGTTGAGGAGCGAAAGAACCAGAAAGAGTTGCAGCAGGTGTTTTAGAAACCTTAGAGATCTGTCGATTAAATTAGAATCGGCGGGGCAAATTTTGCGGCGGAATGGTCAGGAGGCCGTAAATGTAACGCTGCTGGACCAGCCATAAATCGCAGGAGCTGAAAGAAACAAGAGGCATTTAATGACAAAAGGAACCTTTTAACCGAGATGTAATGCTTATGTAACTTTATTGAAATATCATCTGTGCAATCATGTGTATAGATGTTTAGACAACGCTTGGGAGATACTCATGATTGACAGGGATAACGGTGTTTCATATTACCACCAACTCTCAAGCATCCTCATTGAGCAGATAAGCAATGGCACTTTCCAGCAAGGCAACAGGCTCCCTACCGAAAACGAACTCAGCAAAAGGTATGGATTGAACAGGCACACCGTAAGAAGGGCGATGGAACGGCTGGAGGATGAAGGACTCATATATAAGGTAAGGGGCAAGGGTGTATTTGTTGCCAATACTAAAATTCCCTATAAGGTCTCGAAAAAGACACAATTCACAAACCTTATGCTCTCCGCGGGCCTGACCCCTGATTCAGAATTGCTTAATTCATATGAAATTGCCGCAGGAAATGAAATAGCGGAGAAGCTCAATATAGGTCCCTCCGATAAGGTGATAGCGCTGGACATATTGAGGTATGTAGATGAGATTCCTTTTTGTCATACCGTATCTTTCCTGAGGGCCGATATCTTCCCGGGACTTCGCGGTCTGCTGAACGGCCTCTATTCCATCTATAACATTCTCAAAAAACATTACGACATCGACATGCAAAGGGTATCGTCGAATTTCGAGGTATCGATGCCGGGTGATTCGGAAATGAACATCCTTCAGATATCCGCGAAGACACCGCTTCTTGTTGTCAGGAGCATATCAAAAAGCCAGCACGGAGACATGGTCGAATACTGCACGACCTGTTTCAGGGGAGACCTGAGCAGTATCACTGTGGATTTCAATGAGGACGCAAAAGGAACAGAAGAAATCCAGGCTGCTAAATAAATTTTTAGTAATAAAAATTAACTGAGGAGGATGAAATGAGGAAATTATTGGTAGCGATATTCTGTCTCCTGATGTTTTTTGGGACCTTTTCGGGAATATCTCAGGCGGGTGATAAATGCCTCACCTGGGGGCTCATTCCAGCTGAAGACCCGCAGGCCATGATTCAGTCGTACATTCCTATGGTGAAATGGATGGAGAAGGAATCGGGGCTATGCATAAAACTGACTGCAGCGACTGACTACACGGGCATAATTGAGGCGATGAGGGCAAAGAGGGTCGATATTGCGTTCTTCGGTCCTTTCTCATTTGTTTTGGCCCAGGAGAGGGCGGGAGCCGAGGCATTTGCAGTCGGCATGGACAAAAACGGGAAGACAACGTACCGTTCCTACCTCGTAGCTACGCCTGAGGCAGCGCATAAGCTCGGCATTACTAAACCGCTGGAGGGCCTGGAGGGGATGAAAGAACTGAAAGAAAAGCTTGGCAACAGGAAAGAGTTCACTTTTACTTTTACGGACACTGCTTCAACGTCGGGCTATGCAATACCCAGATATTTCATGATGAAGGCCGGATTGGACCCGGAGAAGGTATTCAGGAAGGTCGGCTTTATAGGGGAGCATGATGCATCGGAACTCGTTGTGAAGAATAAAATCATAGACATCGGCGCTGACAATGATGTCACTTATCCAAAGATGATCGAGAGCGGAAAGACCTCTCCGGAGACGAATATCATAATATGGAAGTCTATGGAACTTCCGGGCTCCCCCACGGCAGTCAGGAAGGATCTTCCTGCCGACGTAAAGGACAAATTACGGAAGGCCCTTCTCAATGTCCCCAAAAATATAGTTACGGGCTACGGCAAGATAACCGGATACAGGCTTATAAGCGATGGTGATTTTGCAGTAATAAAAGAAGTTAAGAAGGCGATCGATAGTCTTAAATAACGGTAGAGACGAAAGGATGACGAGGAGGTATTTATGCTTTGCGTCGAAGGTATTAATAAGAGATTCAATGGAAGGCAAGTCCTTTCAAATTTGAATCTGAGAGTAGGCAGCGGGGAAACTGTCGCTCTTATAGGATCAAGCGGCTCGGGCAAGACAACCTTGATAAGAACGATCAACGGCTTCGTAGTTCCGGATTCGGGCAGAGTCGCCATCCAGGGAAAAGATATAGATTACAGGAACAGGGAAGCCCTCAGGCAGACAAGAAAAAGAATAGGTATGGTATACCAGCTTTTTAATCTTGTGGAAAGGGCGTCTGCCCTGGATAATGTGATGTCCGGGGCCCTGGGACGGATGGACAGGGGAATTCATCTCCTGGTCTCGACTGTGGGATTTTTTCAAAAAGAGGACAGGGACAAGGCCATGGATGTCCTGAGGTTTGTAGGCATAGAGGACAAAGCCAATGAGAGGGTTGACAGGCTGAGCGGCGGACAGAAACAGAGGGTCGCAATAGCAAGGGCATTGATGCAGGAACCTGAACTTCTGCTTGCGGATGAGCCCGTCGCCAACCTCGATCCAAAAACAGGAAGGAAGATACTTGAACTATTCCTGAAGATAAATGTTGGAAAAGGGATAACAGTGATAACGGTCTTGCACCATATCGAAGCTGTCAGAGACCATTTCAGGAGAGTTGCTGCGATCAAAGACGGGACTGTATGTTTCGACGGCAAAGTCGATGAACTTACCGGCGACCACATAGATTATATCTATAAGTCCGACAGGAACCTGGAATGTGCAGCGGCATAACTGCCTTTAACATCAAGGGTATCAGGACGGCCCTTTTGTGGGCGGTATTCTGTATTATCATCGCCTTTTCTTTCAGGGAAGCTCATCTTGATATCAGGACATTGGCGGACGGCCTGCCCTATGCAGCGGCCCTGTTAAGGGACATGTTCCCGCCCAATTTTTATGCCCTGGAAAAGATATTGTTGCTCGCTGCTGAAACTATTGCAATGGGGCTTTGGGCCACCATTATAGGAATAGCATTTTCGATTCCCCTGGGATTGATATCTGCTAAAAATACCTCGCCCAATGTGTTCGTTTACACCGGCGGCAAACTCCTTGTGAATGGGATGAGGGCTATACCCGATTTGGTATGTGCCCTCATATTCGTCACCTCCTTCGGCATGGGGCCTGTCGCGGGTATCCTGGGACTGCTGATTCCGGCTATCGGGACACTGGCCAAATTCTATGCAGAGGCGATCGAGAGCATTGACACCGGGCCGGTTGAGGCAGTGCGGGCTGCCGGGAGTCATGGCCTGAGCATCATCAGGCACGCAGTATTACCACAGGTTTTTCCGCTGTTCATGGGCTACAACCTTTACATGCTTGACCACAATATAAGGGCGGCCATGACTTTGGGTCTTGTGGGCGCCGGCGGCCTCGGGTTTGAACTTTTCAGACAAATGAGATCATTTCATTATCACAAGGCCTCGGCAATTTTAGTGATCGTTTTTCTGATCATTACCGTTATAGACCGGCTCTCTTCATACCTGAGAAACGGGATTACAGACGGGACTTTTCTGAATTCACGGGGGCGGCTTAAAGACTGGTCATTGCTCTCTGTTTTCTGTTTGATCACCGGTTTGTCCATTTTTCTTGTTCCTGTCAGCCTTCGCGAAATAGTTGCCGGAATTCCGAGGATCAGAGACTTCCTTTCGGGTATGTTTCCGCCGGACTTCTCACCTATTTTTACAGACATGAAGTTGATGCTGGAGACAGTCGGAATGGGGATAAGCGGCACTTTTATCGCTATGCTTATCGCTGTCCCTTTAGGTATGCTTTCAGCAAAGAGTATAACCCGAAGTCCCTTTATTTATAACATCACAAAGGAAATTACAAATTTTTTCAGGGCCATGCCTGAACTGATGTTCGCGCTTATCTTCGTCGCAGCAGTCGGCCTCGGTCCCTTTGCAGGGGTCCTGGCCCTGGCGCTCCACACGGCGGGCTTTCTGGGAAAATTCTATGCTGAGGCAATAGAGAATGTCGATCCGAAACCTGTTGAAGCGACAGAAGCCACGGGAGCAAGCTTCTTGCAGATAATCAGGCATGCAATATTTCCTCAGGTTTCTCCCTTATTCCACAGCTACAATCTCTATATCCTTGACAGGAACATCAGGGCGTCCACATTGATGGGGATAGTGGGCGCCGGGGGCATAGGGTTCGAACTCGTGATGAGCATGAAACTTTTTGACTACAGGCATACTGCAACCCTGATGATAATAATCCTTACTACTGTAATGCTCGTTGACTGGGCGTCTTCATATTTGAGAAATAAGGTGGTGGCTTAAGAATGGCGGATGGCATGGACAATCAGTCGATAATTGCAAAAATGGATGACAGATCGATAGAAAGACTGATTTGCCTGATGCCTGCAAATGAAATTGATATCGTAAAGACGCCTGAGACAGGTCTTCTGATGATGGCGGTCAAGGATTCCTTTGACGTGGAATTTTATCTGGGAGAGATACTTGTGACAGAAGCGGAGGTCCGGTACAACGGCAAAAAGGGATATTCGATGGTCATGGGAGATGAGCCCGAGCGGGCTATTGCGGCCGCTGTTGTGGATGCTGTGCTCGGAAGCGATAATAAAAAATTAAAAATGACGGTAAACAGGGTCCTTGCGTCGTGCATGAAAAGAGTGAACAAAAATGAAAAACAGCAGGGAAAACTCACGGCCAGAACAAAGGTTAGTTTCGAAACAATGAGGAAAGGGTAGGAAACGACTTATGGACAACACATATTTACTTGCGCAGATTACATACAGAATCATTCTTCAGTCTATGGGCCATCCGGGGAAAATTTATCAGTTGCCGGGTGGATGGGTAAACGGCCAGGGGGCCGGTGATACCCGAACCGGCTGCGGGAAAGCGGATGGATTAATGTCTGTTCTTTTGACCCTTCTTGATCATGAGGTCACATTTTTTCTCCTGGGCAGCAGTGCGAATTGTTTTGAAGATAAGATCTTCGAGCTGACGAGAAGTACTGTCTCCGATATTGTATCTGCCGATTTCATAATTGTGCCCGAGGGCAAGAGCGGGGGCGAAGTGCTGAAAGCCAGGAGAGGAAGCCTTGATTATCCTGATGCCGGCGCAACCGTGCTGTATATAATTGACAGCCTCGTGGACAGAAGCAATGGAAAGGGCCGTATTTTATTGAAAGGCCCCGGCATAAAAGACGGACTCGAAATATCCGTGAGCGGGCCTATGAAAGATGAATTTCTCTGCATCAAAGAGGCCAACGCGGAATTCCCGCTGGGAATAGACTGCATTTTCATAGATAAGTTCGACAGGATAATGTGCATTCCGAGATCGACAATGATAGAGGTGAATTAGCGATGGGTTATGTTGCTGTAAAGGGCGGGACAGAAGCAATAGAAAATGCGGCAAAACTTCTTTATTATGAGAGGATAAAAGGCGGTACGCGCCCGTTGAAGGCGGATCAGATCAGGGAACAACTGTACCTTGCTGTTGACAGGGTCATGGGCGAAGGCTCGCTGTATGCTCCCGATCTTGCGGCGCTTGCCATAAAGCAATCTGCAGGGGACACTTTCGAGGCTTCTTTCATGCTCAGGGCTTACAGGGCCACGAAACCCAGGGTCGGATATTCCATCCCGCAAGCGACGACGGAAATTAAGGTTGTCAGAAGGATTTCCGCTGCCTTTAAAGATATTCCGGGAGGACAAATACTGGGTCCTACATCGGATTATACGCTGAGACTCCTTGATTTCGAACTATTGAATGACAACCAGAAAACAAGGAAGTCATATATTAACAATCTTTTTAAGGGACTCAGGGATGTCGGTCCCCTTCCTGAATCGTTTCCCAGGGTGATAGAAATAATGAGAAAAGAGGGGCTTTTGACGGAGCGGGCAGGGAATTCTGGCCTGGACATTTCAGGCATATATGATGTAACAAGACAGTCCCTGACGTTTCCTGCGGGCAGAAGCGCCACGCTTCAGTCCATGGCGAGGGGCGAGACAGGCGGACTGCTCTTGCTGGCATATTCCAATATGAGGGGTTACGGAGATATTCATCCCACTGTCGGAGAGCTGAGGGTTGGGTACGTTCCCGTAAGAATCAAACATCCTTACACCAGCGAGCTTTACACCGTTGGTGAAGTGAAAATAACGGAAGCAGAGGTCATCGCCAAATTCACGGCAAATGACGGATCTCCCAAATTCACTCTCGGTTACGGGCTTTGTTTCGGACACAATGAAACCAAAGCTATTTCCATGGCGATCCTTGACAGGGCGATGCAGACGGAGGGGAAAAGGATGCCGTCTGAAGATCAGGAATTCGTCCTGTCACATATCGACGGAATCGATGCCTTGGGTTTTTGCGCCCACTGGAAGCTTCCGCATTATGTTACATTCCAGTCCGATCTGGACAGGCTGAGGAAGACCCGGGAGTCCGATAACCTGTGCGGAAGAGGGAAAGCCGGCATCGAAAAATGAAGCTTGATAACTACATGAAAAGGAAGGAAAGCAGGCAAAAGGCTGTTGAATACAATTTTGCCTTTCTGGACGAGAGCGCAAAAAAGGAGATAAGGCGCAAGATACTTAAGGCAGTGGCAGTGCCCGGATATCAGGTCCCTTTTGCGTCGCGGGAGCTGCCGATTGCAAAGGGCTGGGGAACGGGCGGGCTGCAGATAACCCTTTCCATTATCGGCAGCGGCGATGTACTGAAGGTCATAGACCAGGGCTGTGACGGAAGTGTGAATGCGGTGAACATAAAGAAATTTATCGGCAGGGTAACGGGCGTAAAAACCACAACTGTTACCAGGGAGGCCACTATTATCCAGACGAGGCACAGGATTCCTGAAGAAAGGATGAGCGAAGACCAAATACTTGTCCTCCAGGTGCCTTTTCCGGAGGCGCTGCGGATGGTGGAACCATCAGAACTGGAGACCAGGCGGATGCATGGAGAGGCTGACTACAGCAGAATGTGGCTCTATCTTTATGAGGACATAGTCCGCTACAGCGAGATAAGTATAGGAGCGAGGTATCCGGTGACGGTGAATGGACGATATATCATGGACCCGAGTCCTATTCCCAGATGGGACATCCCAAAACTGAACATGGCCGACACGATCTATATTTTTGGGGCCGGGCGGGAAAAAAGGATTTATGCTGTGCCCCCTCATACAAAAGTTGAGCCCCTGGAGTTCGAAGACTTCAAATTCAGGGTCGAGGATTTCACGGGAGCCGCATGCCGGAGGTGCGGCAGCGCGGACACTTTTCTCGATGAGATCATTGATGAAGTTTCGGGCAGAAGGATTTACCAGTGCTCGGATACGGGGCAGTGTGATTTGAGTAATGGAAAAATATCGTAGGATGAATATGATTATTCGGGAGGCGGCAGAAGAGGATTTGCATTCTGTTCTTTCGCTCTACGGACAGCTCGGTATGGATGATGGCAATGTGCTGACTGCTGATGAAGCAATAGTTATCTTCAGGAGGATGAAATCCTATCCTGATTACACGCTATATGTGGCTGTCAGCGGTAACGATATCATGGGAGTATTTTCACTTCTCATAATGGATAACATGGCCCACAAGGGCGCGCCATCGGGGATTATTGAAGATGTTGTTGTCCGGGAGGATTTGAGAAGGCTGGGAATCGGGCGCAGGATGATGAATTTTGCGATGTATCTCTGCAAGAAAAAGGGATGCTACAAGCTTGCATTGTCAAGCAATATCCAGCGTGAATCCGCGCACCGTTTCTATGAAAAGCTGGCTTTCAGGAAGCACGGACAGAGTTTCGTCGTCGATCTTGCAGCAAGGGAAGGAGACCTTATTTGCTTATGATGAGTTTGCCGGTCATGAAGGCGGAAGGACTGACAAAGATCTACGGCATCGGATGCCCCGTCTGCAGGGAATCAACAGGTCCCGGATATGAGACAAACATATGCAGGGAGTGCGGCGCTGTGGTTGCATGCGGCGATATTTCCTTCGAGCTTTATCCTGATGAGGTGCTGGGGATAGTCGGGGAGAGCGGTTCAGGCAAGAGCACACTTGTAAAACTGCTCTATTTTGACTCTGAAGCGACACATGGGGCCATTTATATAAATGATTCAGCGGACAATGTCCTCTCGCTCAGTCCATTTCAGAAGAGACGGATCAGGAATTCCCGCATGGGCATGGTGTACCAGAATCCGCATTACGGGCTGAGGATGGAGGTGACTTCCGGAGGCAATATATCGGAACGGCTGATTATGGCCGGATGGAGAAACATCGCTGCAATGCGCGCAAGGGCCTCCTATCTGCTCCGGAAAACGGAAATCCCGGTCCTTAGGATCGACGAGCCTCCGGCGAATTTCAGCGGGGGAGAGCAGCAAAGGGTCCAGATCTCGAAGGCATTGTCGAACAATCCATCGATTCTTTTCCTGGACGAAGTTACCACAGGCCTCGACCTCTCTGTGCAGGCGAGGGTGCTTGATCTGATCAGGGCGCTGCAAAGTAATTTGCATCTGTCCGTAATCGTTGTATCACATGATCTGGGCGTTATCAGGCTGCTGACAACAAGGACAATGGTGATGAAATACGGCAGGGTTGTTGAATCGGGACTCACGGACCAGATACTGGAAGATCCTCAGCACCACTACACACAACTCCTGGTAAGCTCACAATTATAGGAGAGAATATGAGAATAGGCGTGATTTCCGATGTGCATGGCAATTATGAAGCGCTGACAGCAGTTTTGAGGGAGATAGATAAAGAGGGGGTGGACCTTATAGTCAATTCAGGCGACAACATAGGGTACTCGGCCTTCCCAAATGAATGTGTCTCTATCCTGTCGGAAAGAAATGTCGCATCAGTTATGGGCAACTATGACGATGCAGGCTCCATGCGCCGTTCTTCCCCGTGCACCCCAAAAAGTCATGCGACTTTTCGGGGTGATAGCGGGTGCGGGACAGGAGATGAGGAGACCAATCGAATACGATTTGCATCGCTCAGGTGGACACAGGAAAGAATTTCTGAGGAAACGAGCGAATACTTGTCGTCATTGCCTGTTACATACGGATTCCGGACCGGAAACGGAAAGACCTTGATGTTCCATGGAGGCCCGGAAAACCTGACCCAATGGATAACGGCAGACGATTATGATCTCCTCGCATCTATTGCGGAGAGAAACGATGCAAAGCTCGTCATAATGGGACATACGCATAAACCTTTCTCCAGACAGATTAAAGGCACTCTCTTCGTAAATCCCGGGGCCGTGGGCAGGCCTTTTGACGGAGACCCCAGGGCGTCTTTCGCAATTATTGATGCTGAAAGAGACCTCAGGGTGAGTTTCCGGCGCGTGGGCTATGATGTCGAAAAAAACATAAGGGCCCTCGTTGACGCGGGTCTTCCTCCTGAAATCGGAATTATGCTGAGAAACGGGAGGGATTCGCACATTGCTTAGAGTGGAGAATCTGTCCAAGACCTTCAATATTCACATTCTCGACAACAAGGTCATCAATGCCTTCTGCGATGTTTCATTTCATTTGAAAAGAGGTGAGTTCCTGGGTCTTTCCGGGCCGAGCGGCTCAGGTAAAAGCACGATCCTAAAATGCATTTACCGGGCTTATTTATCGAGCGGGGGGAACATTTGGTTTGATTCGGCAGAGTACGGGAAGCTCAATATAGCGACAGCCCCGAACCATGCAATCCTCAATATCAGAAGAAGAGAGGTTGGATATGTGTCCCAGTTTCTGAAAGTAATCCCGAGAGTGCCAGCCATCGATATCGTTGCAGAACCTCTTGTGACAAAAAGCAGGCTGTCATTGGACAAGGCCAGGACCAGGGCTGGAGAGCTTTTGGAGAGACTGGACATTCCACCTTATCTGTTTGACGCCTATCCCTGCAGCTTTAGCGGAGGAGAACAGCAGAGGGTCAATATAGCAAGAGCGGTAATCTGGACGCCGCGCCTGCTTCTTCTCGATGAACCCACTGCATCCCTGGACAAGGATTCAATAGCTGTTGTTACAGATTTGCTTAAAGAGCTTAAATATGAGGGGACTACCATGATAGGCA
Organism: Nitrospirota bacterium; assembly: GCA_015233365.1. Lineage (GTDB taxonomy): Bacteria > Nitrospirota > Thermodesulfovibrionia > Thermodesulfovibrionales > Dissulfurispiraceae > JADFXI01. The sequence goes on from JADFXU010000023.1 coordinate 10,535, forward strand.
TATTCCATGACCGGATCATCATTGATTCTGTAACGGACAAAAAATACGAGATGAACCAGGGGGTCACTGTGCATGCAGCACAGTAACGGACTCATAATTGAAAATGCCCGCATCGCGACCCCTGCCGGAACACTCGGTCGAAGTTCTCTGAAAGTGGAAGCCGGCATCATATCAAAAATAAAAGAGGGGGAGATAAGGTCGGCCGGCAGGAGAATTGACGCAGACGGGAGATATATTATACCCGGATTCATCGATCTTCACAGCGACGCGATAGAAAAGGAGATCGAGCCGAGGCCCAATACTTTTTTCCCGAAGGATGTAGCGATCTTTGAACTGGACAAAAAACTTGCGGCCTACGGGGTCACGACGATCTTTCATGCGCTTTCTTTTGCCGAAGGGGAGATAGGTGTCCGTTCAAACGGAATGGCCGCGGACATAATAAGAGAAGTCGGCAGGCTTGCCCCGAAGTTGGGCGTGAAGACAAGGATACACGCGAGATTCGAGATTACCGATACCGGCGCTGTTCCTTATCTGGAAGTACTTCTGAATGGCGGGCAGATACATCTCCTTTCCTTTATGGACCACACCCCCGGCCAGGGCCAATATAAGGATGTCGCCTCCTTTAAAAATTATTTCGGGAGGGTCTATAAGAAAAGCGACGAGGAACTCGACAGAATGATCGACCGGAAGCTAACTGCAAAAAAGGATAGCCGGTCCTGCGTGCAGCATGTCATAGATTTATGCGCTTCGCTCGGCGTCCCAATGGCTTCGCACGATGACGATACGCCGGAAAGAATACGGTGGCTCAGGGAAAAGAGTATAGGCATATCGGAATTTCCGGTGAATCGGGAAGCCCTGAAGACCGCCAAGGAAATGGATATTTTTACATGTCTCGGCGCCCCGAACGTTTTCAGGGGAAATTCCCAGGTAGGCAACTTGAGCGCAAGGGATGCGTTATCGGAGGGATACGGTGATATAATTTGTTCCGATTATTCTCCGATGACAATCCTTCATGCCCTTTTTGCGATTGTAAATACCGGAATACTGCCGCTCCATGAGGCGGTAAATATGGTGAGCCTTAATCCTGCTTCCGCAGTCGGTATTAACGGCAGGACAGGGTCCATAGAAGAGGGGAAGGAAGCGGACCTCGCCATCGTAGATGTCGCTGACGGAATTCCGCGTATACTTAGAACTTATGTATCGGGTAAGGAGGTATTTTCCGCATGTGGTTGTTAGCCAGTATTATCAGTGAAAATGTTGTAAAGCAGTCAGGACACAGTGACGATGCGCAGGTTCTGGTGGACCATGGCCGGCCCTACTGATACGGCCTTTCAGGCGTGGGACAGGAAATGGATGACGGAGGAAGGCCGTGCCGGCTGGACAAGGCCTGAACAGGATGTAATCGATATTGTACCGCTTCTCAGATTGCGGAGCGTGAATACCGTGCTCGATTTGGGATGCGGCGTAGGCAGGCATTCGTTATTGTTAGCCTCCGAAGGATTTGCAGTATGTTCGCTTGACGCAAGCGCAGCAGGTTTGGAAATTGCCCGTAGTAACGCCAGGGATGCAAAACTGCCGATTGATTTTTGCTGTTCAAAAATGACGGACCTTCCATACAGTGCGGACAACTTCGGTTATGTCCTTGCATGGAATGTGATTTATCATGGCGACCCATTTATTGTGGAGCGGTCCCTTAAAGAGATCTCGCGTGTTCTGCGCAGGGGCGGCATTTTCCAGGGCACAATGCTTTCCAAGCGAAATGTCCTCTATGGAAATGGGCGCTTGATCGCGAAAGATACATTCATAATCGACGATGATGATGAAAAGAGCCATTCGCATTATTATTGTGACTATAGCGAATTACTGGAGCTCTGGGCGGGATTCAGGGTATTTTGCGTGAGTCACAAAGAACATGATAAGCCGGGATCTTATCACTGGCATTTCAGGGCTGAAAAACTGTGATTTTTAAAAATGGACTTTTTGCGAGACCGTAATCGACATGAAACCGAAAGTTGTAATTACAAATTGGGTCCATCCCGGAGTGATTGGATTTTTGAGCGGAGCATGCGAAGTTGTGCCCAATAAAACGCGCGAGATTCTTTCGAGGGAGGAAATCGTAAGGCTGGCGAAAGACACACAGGCAATCATGGTTTTTATGCCCGATTATATTGATGAATCTTTCCTGGACAAATGTCCGTCTTTAAAGATTGTAGGAGCTGCATTAAAGGGCTATGATAATTTTGATGTGAATGCCTGCACGAACCGGGGAATCTGGTTTTCGATTGTGCCTGACCTCCTGACAGTGCCGACCGCTGAACTTGCCATAGGTTTGCTTATCGGCATAACCCGCAAAATGCTCCAGGGCGATTGTTCAATACGGAACCGGAATTTTCGGGGCTGGAGACCTGTTTTTTACGGCAGCGGTCTTTCCGGAAGCACACTCGGGATACCGGGCATGGGCAGTGTCGGACAGGCTATTGCGAAGAGGCTCTCATGTTTCGATATGACTATTATTTATAATGACCTGATACGACTTTCTGAGGAAAAAGAAAGGGCCCTCGATTTGCAATATGTCTCACTTGGAGAACTCTTGAGAAAAAGCGATTATGTTGTTCCCATGGTGCCGCTCAACAATGCTACAAAGCATCTGATTAATTCCGGCGCCATAGCCAAGATGAAACAGGGGAGCTATCTTATCAACGCCTGCCGGGGTTCGGTTGTAGATGAGATGGCAGTAGCGGCTGCCCTGGAGACCGGACATCTTGCGGGATATGCTGCCGATGTCTTTGAAATGGAAGACTGGGCGCTGCGAGACCGGAGCTGCAGTATTCCGGAGAGGCTGCTTAACAACATGAGTCAGACCCTCTTTACTCCGCACCTGGGTTCAGCTGTTGATAGCGCAAGACGCGAGATATCCATGGAGGCCGCCCGCAACCAACACTACACTAGGAAACATGCCACCCACGCTGGGAACGACTTGGCTTCGCCCCGAAACATGGAGAGATAGGTACTTCCTGTACTCGTCGTTTTTAAAATTACCCTTGCGGTGTGGATGTCACCAAGAAGAACTCAGTGTGGCAAGCTCTCCGATTGTGTTTATTTACGGAAGAATATATCAAGAGCGACATGCCATGTACTGACTCATGAGCTTCTTATAAATAGCTATATAATCATATTTTATTTGATTAAAAATACACACCCGAAGTATATTTCCAAAAAACAAGATGCTGTTTAATATTGTAACGTGTTTTTATTGGCAGTCATTTGTAATGGAACTTTGCGATGAGAAGTGAGATCAAATTGACCACATTTCAAGAGGTTAAAGGTAAATCTGCACTTTTTAAAATATATTTTAACAACATAACTCTAACATTCTGCAATAAAGGAAAAAACGGAGGGATCAAGGATTTGCTAAAAGAGTCTGAAATCAAAAAAGGGGGAAAGTATGTTTAGAACTTTATTGGTAGTTCTATTGGTGGCAGTAATGACTGGATCAACAGTATTTGCTGAAGAGGTCAGGGTGGGTGGAGGAGGCGCTTCGATAAATACTGTTTTCAAGCCGGTGAAGCCGCATTTTGAGAAGGCAACAGGACTAAATATGGCCTTATTTGAAAGCACACCCAAGAGCGGACTTATTGACCTTTTACAGGGCAAAGTGGATGTAGCTGTTGCAGCCGTATCTCTTGAAAGTATGGTGCAGGGTGTCGTCAAGGATGGCGTGAGTGTTGATGCTTCCACATTACAGCAGGTAGCTGTAGCAAAAAACAGAACTGCAGTATTCCTTCATAAGGACATCCCTATGAAAGCCCTTCCGTCACGTTTGCTCAAGGATTTATTTACGGGCAAAGTAACGAACTGGAAAGAGATTGGCGGCAATGATATTCCGGTGACAGTTGTTTGGGGTAAATCTACTCCCGGCCAGAATGGCTTGTTTATAAAAGAGGTTCTTGAAGGCTTGGAGGTAACAAAAAACGCTTTTGAAGCTACCAATTATATCAGTATCAAAGAAAAAGTAGCTTCAACTCCGGGTGCCATAGGGATAGACCCGATAGGACTTGCAGACGACTCGGTTAATATTCCTGACTCGCCGCGTGTTTATAGCCCTGTTATTATGGTAACAAAGGGTACTCCTTCAGCGGCTGTTAATAAATTGATTGACTATGTGAAGGGTGAAGGGAAAAAGTACGTTATGAAATAAATGGAATGATTTTTTAAAAGCGAGTCTGTTGCGGAAGGCTTGTGTTATACCCTCGGCCTTCCGCTTTTTTATGAAGTGGCTGAAACTGCTTTCATAAGGTGTTTACTAAAGTGTTTTATTTCGATTGCACTCCTCATGCTGCTGCGAGAATTCAAAACTTTGAGTATAGATTGTACGTCTCGGCAATTCGTACTTGTCTGACACTCAACAGTTGTCGGTGAAGTGGTGCTCTATCGCTGAGAATGCCAGAGCACTTTTCTTAAGGACGGTGCTTTGCGTATAATGCTCTACAAAACATACAAAATAGGATATTGCAGGAATGCGCCCCGCTTTATAAGCGGCCCATTGTTTGCGGGCTTCTTCAGCCCATACTCGATCAATTTCAGCGTCCGGCTTATCAAGGTCAGTCAGGATTGCGTCCAACAACCGAAGTTTTTCAACATCAGGCAAGAAATGAATCTCCGAAGCAAGCTTCTCGGCGGATTTCGTCATATCAGTGCCTCCTCGGCCATAATAACGTGGACATACTTCTTCTTAAGTATGTTTTTATTATAATCTTTTTTGATGTATTGTGCTCAATACAATTCCCGGAAGAACCATTAATGAAATCTCTGTGTGCGCCGGCTTAAGGCACCTACTGTCGGCTGTGGTTTCTTAAAGGGGTTTTAGGGTAGAATAGAAGTAATAAATGACAGGAGGTGCATATATGTGCCTTGCAGTACCCTCGAAAATAGTGACCATGGGTGATATGACCGCCATTGTCGATGTCTACGGTGCGCGACGTGAAGTGAGCCTGCTTCTGATGCCTGAAGAGGCTGCCATAGGCGATTACGTGCTTGTTCACGCGGGTTTTGCCATACAGAAGATTGACAGTGATGCCGCAACCGAGGCGCTGAAGTTTATAAAAGAGATTACTGACAGCGGTGATATCTGACCTTTCCTTAATATCCGACTCAGCGTTACGTCATCCACAAATATGACTCACGTCTATCCGACACCGGTTGCTTGACAACTTTCTAAAGAATGGTAACATTTCAGTAGGAACTGTGGACAAATAACTTGAATCCGGGAGGAGACAATGAACAAATTGCTACTGGCCGTGGATGGTTCTGAGAACTCGATGAAAGCTGCTGAGTACACCGGGCGCCAATTTTCAGGCGTAAGCTCGTTGCGAATAACCCTTTTTCATGTATTGCCTTATGTGCCTGCCGTATTCTGGGACGACGGGCATATCCTCACTAAAGAAGAAAGGGAGGACCGCAAAGCAGTTGTCGATAAGTGGCTGACAAACCGGCAATCAGTGATCACGCCCGTGTTCGAGAAGGCTGTGCAATTACTTGTTGCAAACGGCATAAAGGCGGAACAGATCGAGACAAAGGCTGTGTCTGATTCCACGGACGTTATCGGCAGTATTCTCGAAGAAGCGCATGGCGGAGGCTATCAGACTCTGGTGATGGGCCGCCGGGGAATTTCTCCCGCCAAACACTTGCTAATGGGCAGTGTTACGAGCGGGGTTATCAACCGTGGGGCGGGAATGGCCATTTGCATAGTTGAGTAAACAAGATTTTCAGGATCGGATAAGGAGAAAAATCTGCCATGGCACAAGTATGTCCTGTATCGAGGCTTGAGAAATTGCTTGTCGCAGTTGATATGTCGGAATTCAGTGAGGGCGCCATAAGCGAAGCTATCAGTTTTGCCGTAAAATGCTCAAGCAAGCTTTACGCAGTTACGGTGCTTGAAGCAAATCCCGAATACGAAACTATCGGACTCAATGCTTTTGAGAAAGAAGAAGAGGAGGCTGCCAGGTATCTTGAGTCGGTAAAAGCAAGAGCTGTAAAAGAGGGACTGAATTGCGAGGTTGTCGTGCACAGGGGGGAGAGCGTATACCAGTTTATCATCGACGAAGCTGCTGAAAAAAAGGTAGATATTATTGTAATGGGAAAACACGGACGCAAAGGGCTGGCGAAACTTCTTATGGGTGAGGTTGCGGCAAAAGTCATAGGAAATGCGCCCTGCAATGTACTCATTGTTCCGAAGGCTGCACGAATTGAATACGCGAAGATACTTATGGCCACGGATGGTTCGGAGCACAGCGATGCGGCGGCTGCCGAGGCAATTGGAATAGCAAAGCGTTGTGGGAGCCGTCTCCTTGCCGTGTCTGTGATGCATGACGAAACCGAAAGGGCGGAGGCAACCGCTAATGTGAATAAGGTTGTAGAACTTGCCCGGAAGGAAGGCATCGAGGCTGAAGCTCTCACGCCTATCGGCAGGTCTTTTGATGTTATTGTCGAGACAGCCGGAGGCAGGGGTGTCGATTTGATTGTCATGGGAACATATGGAAAGACAGGGATCAGGAAGATGCTCATGGGGAGTGTGACCGAGAAGGTTGTAGGCAATGCAGTGTGTGCTGTCCTTGTGGTCAGGGCGAAAAAAGGATGACAATTCTCATAATTTACTGATTTTCGGTTTTGTTTTTTCGAAGTTGAACTGAAACATGACATATCCGTAATTAATATCTTTGCCGCTGCCGGAAGCGTCGCGGAAAAATTGTCCGGTGAAGAAACGGTCATAGGCAAGAATGACGGAGAAATTGTCACTTATCGTGTAGGTCAGGTTATAGTCGGTCTCCAGCCCCAGGTGCCGGCTGAAACGGTCTTCCACAGCATCGGAAAGAAAATAGTGGCCGGTTGCAGTAAAATTCAGTTTTTTGGTGATGTCGATCCCCCACCCTAAAGTGTAAATCCGCAGTCCGCTGGCATGGTGTCCGACTACCTTGACTCCTGAAAGATCACCGATCACATGCATATCTCCCACGAGTGAAGTATCGTTGTCGGCATTCCTGAATTCCCTGTCGAATTTCGTGCCGTTTGCCGCATCTTTATTGCCGGAGCCAAGGGCGTAACTCAAGAAGAACTTGTTATGATACCCCGCCAGAGTAGCATCAACAGCCGCATCTATATGCCCTCCGTATGCATTTATATTGTCGTTTACGCCGTTAACAGGGTCGAGTATACGCCCTGACTCGTAGACCGGCTCAAATTCCAGTGAAACCGGCTCCAGCTTTGCAGTGCCGCGCAGGCCCCATATATCCAGGTATTCCCCTATATGATGGCTGGCCGATCCGGTGTCCCTCAACGCATAAGCCTCTGCTGTGTTGCCTTCTGAAAGAGCATAGGTCGCATACCCCCCCGAAAGGTTTCCTCTAAGCCCCATAGAAAAGGGAGTAGCGTATCTGCCGCCCAACAGGTCGATAGTCAGGGGCTCCAGGGGCTTAACTCTGAGCCTTGCCGCGTCAAATGATAAGCCGTCGAAGAATGAATTTGTCCCCAGGATGAAAGCGCTTCCGTAGAGGAATTCCTGCCTTCCTCCCTTCAGGGCCAGCCAATCCTTCTCCGGTATTTTGCCTTCCACAAATCCCTGGTACAGGGAATATTTGCCGGAATGCTCACCGCCGCCGGCAAAGCCGTAACCTTGCCCCTCCAGATGGATGTTCAGGTAATCGGTAGGGTGCCAATAAGCGTAAGGCTTGACCCGGTAGAAGAAACTCCCCTCACTGTGACCAGATGCGTAGGTTAAATCCCTTTGTTTAAAGTTGTTCACTCCTGCAGCACGGAGGAAACCGTTGACACCGACTTTGTATTCGAAAGCGGCTTCAGGTTTAGCCAGGATTCTTTCTATAGTCTCTCTTCTGAGCACATAGTCCTCATATTTGACCAATTCCGGTTTTAAAGCCTCATGGAGGGCTGCAATGCGGTCCAGGTCCTCACGGGGAATCGCTTCGCCACCCTCTTTCTCCTGTTTCTCCATCACTTTATCCAGTATGGAAAGCACGCATTGGCACAGTTCGCTTTTCGGGCAGGTCTTCCCTTCAGGGAGCTTCTTTTCCGCTGAGTATTTTTTCCCCAGTTCCTTTACTTCCTTATAGGCCCAATGCTCGCAGGGCACCTGTTCCAGAATTTGCGCAGCACTGGTATCTTTAGTATCGTCTGCTCGGGCAAGTGTTGCACCCGCAGCTATTAATAAAATACATAGTAACAGAAGTATTTTCTTAAACATCCTCCATCCTTCCTTAACAATATATCACATTATTATCTGATTTTCCTCTTCATCAGAACCCGCGAGAGCGCATATAGCACAACGCCCCCTGCGGCAATGCCTATAAGACCCGATATGATGTATGAGAGCACCTGTATGCTGAATGCAGATCCCTCGCCGCCGAAATTATAGTCGGCCACGGGCGCCTTCCAGAAATCGGCCATCCTTCGCATGCCCTCAGGCACGTAGCCGAGCATTTTCCGTATCGTTTCAACGCCCCATTCCCCCCATGCATCCTCCGCGCCAAACCTCCTGGGCAGATAGATGCCGAGCGGGGAAAGAATGGCCATTACAACAAGACCAATCCACAATTTTTTCTGAAATACAGTCATTATCAGTCCCGGTCCTCCCTCATTGCATAGATCAACTCAGCCTCATTCTTCATGAAGTGTTTAAGAAGCATTGCGGTAACCATGCCTTCGATAACACTGAACAGAAGCATGTGTTGAAAAGCCATTGCCGGCACAGCAACTGAAAGGGGATAAGGTGCGTAAAGAGGTCTTCCGTCGGGACCCGCGGCTATGATCGGTTGAATCCCAAACTCAATTCCGGCGAAGAGGGCCGCAACTGAAAGGCCCACGTATCCGGCAAGAAATGAGGCGGCAAGGGTCCTGAGCCCTGCCTTCTCCTTTCCTCTGATAATCCTGAAAGTCCAATACGATACAAAAGGCATCACAACAGCCATATTGAAGCAATTCGCTCCGATTGCCGTAATCCCACCGTCTCCGAAGATAAGCGCCTGGATGATGAGGACGACCGATAAAGCCACCACGGCAACCCAGGGGCCCAGGAGAATGGCGATTATTGCGCCTCCTACGGCGTGTCCGCTCGTGCCGCCGGGGATCGGAATATTGAACATCATGATCAGGAATGAGAATGCGGCGGCCATAGCCAGATAGGGAATCTGCTTATGGGACAGTTCCTTTTTCATCTTCCTGAGCGCAAGCCCAATAAAGCCTGCGGACACGCCATACAGCGGTATAAATGTCTGCGGGCTTAAGTATCCGTCAGGTATGTGCATCGTTACCTCCAAATAAAAAACCACGAAAGCGGCGCCTTCATGGCACATACCTTCGTGGCTCTTATTTCTTTATTTTTTTGCAGCTTGATTCTTCCTGCCCTTCATAAGCAGGACCATTGTCCGTAAAGCAGTCTATCAAAATGATGCGGCAAAAGTCAACGGCCCGAATTCCTGATGTCAAGCCTGATTGATTTCTTAAGCTTCGGCTCTCCGAAAATTTGTGCGGAAAGAAAATCAGTTACTGTTTAATCTATTTATCGCTTGGTCCCAACGAATAGATATTAGCCAACTGTGGGAAAAGGCGCATCCATATTATGACTATAATAATTGTGCCGATGCCGCCGATGAGTACGGATGGGATGACGCCGAACCATGCGGCGGTCACCCCGGACTCGAATTCGCCGAGTTGATTCGATGTCCCGATAAACATCGAATTAACGGCGCTCACCCGCCCCCTCATTTCATCGGGCGTTTCGATCTGCACAAGGGAATGCCGTATAACGACGCTGATTACGTCGGCAGCACCCAATATTGCCAATATGACTAGTGACAATATAAATGAGGTCGATACCGCAAAGATGATGGTTGCGCCACCGAAGACAGTTACAGCTCCGAACATTGTCCGCCCGACATGACGCTGGAGAGGGTGGCGTGCCAGGAATACGGACATTATCAGGGCTCCTATAGCAGGAGCTGATCGAAGCAGGCCCAAGCCCCAGGGACCGGTGAGCAGTATGTCACGAGCATAGATCGGCAGCAGTGCTGTTGCCCCGCCAAGTAGCACCGCGAAAAGGTCGAGTGAAATGGCCCCCAGAACAGCCGGACGGCTGCGAATAAAGGCGATGCCGGCAAATACCGACCGGAGGTTTGGTGGCTCGTGCTGTGATGGTGCCCGCCCGATCTTGATGAGGGAAATGAAGGTGCTTGCTGCCAGGAACAGGATTCCGGCAGAAGCGTAAACTGTGGTTGGACCGGCAGCATAGAGCAGCCCTCCAAGTGCGGGTCCGATGATGCCGGCAGTCTCGAAAGCTGAGGCGGACCAGGCAAGGGCACGCGGGATAAGAGGGGCCGGGACCAGTCCGGGCAGCAGCGACTGCATAGCCGGTCCTTCGAAAGCACGCGCCGCACCTGCAACAAAAATGATGGCAATGATGCTTTCCTTGCTCTGCCAGCCGAAGAAGCTTCCCATTGCCAGCGCAGCGGCTGCCAATCCCTCTATAGCCTGACACATCCGTGCGACTGTGCGGCGATCGTAACGGTCGGCAACGTGACCTGCGGCGAGTGTAAGGAGAAACATCGGCAGGAACTGTGCGAGCCCGACCAGTCCGAGGTACAGGGCGCTTCCGGAGAGAGAATAGATTTGCCAACCAACGGCTACTGCCTGCATCTGGAATGCAATCACGGTAGAAGCGCGGGCGCACCAGAACAAGGCAAAAGGCTTATGGTGCAATATGTTGTTATTATCGCTCGGGTATATTGGCTTTATTTCCCGCTTCATCCAGGCAGACTAAGGTCACGTTTGTTGTAAATACTTTTTCTTCATCGCCGGTTTTAATGCCTTCGTCGAATACATTTACGGTATACTTTATTGAAGTGTTTCCAATTCTGACTTTTTCCGCGAGAAATCTCAGAATAGTTCCTTCCTTTATGCTCTTTCGAAATTCAACCTTGTCCATTGCGATCGTAACGAACTTGCATTCCGGAAAGTCCAGACTCGCAGCTATCCAGGCCACTTCATCGACCCATTTTAAAAGGTTGCCGCCGAATAAGTAACCAAAATGATTAAGATGTTCCGGAAGAACTAACTTGAAATTTTCCATGAGCTAATTTTTTCCTGTTGTGAGACCGGTGCGACTCAAATGTTGCGCAAGGCTGTCTTCCTGATCATTTTACCACAAAGTTATAAATGTTCTATATCGAAGAAGGTGAAAAGAGCTTATAACACTATGAATTTAGTTACTGATATATGTGGTCAGGTAATTTAGCTAACCAGCTTACAGGCTTGTTAGCCGGTTAGTTTTTCGGACCCTGTCATTAAGGAATTTGGCAAGCTTCCTGTCCACTTTGGCTATGTGGTCGAGCAGCCAGTCCACAAGCACCTGGTCAGTGGTTACAGAGAGTTCATAGGAGCCGTCATATTTTCCCGAGGCCTTTATTTTCAGGAGTTCGCTTTTTAATTCGGAGAAAGTTGCTATGAACTTCCTGTGTTCTGCCTTGTGCTGACGATACTCCGGGTAGCCGCATTCCTTCATGAAATTTTCTTCCATAGCAAAATGGTTTTTCGCATAATCTTCAAGGAATTTGATCACGTCATCTATTTTATACTTGCACGTATGCTGATTTATTGCATAGACAAGCTCTTTTATTTTTTTGAAAAGTTCTTTGTGATCGGAATCCATGCTTTCGACTCCGACCGACAGGTTTTCATCCCACTCCATTTTGAAGCACCGCCATAAGTAAGATTATAAGACAATTCTATCACAGTCCTTCATGGCTGGAAACGCGAATTCAATTTTATTGAAAATTGCGCGTGTTTCCAGTATGATTTTATAAAAGTAACAGAAATGTAGTACTTCTGATGCAGCAGTTGAAGCGTTCGTAAAAAGTTATGAACAATACTAGAAATAGACGGTTTCGTAAAAAGTTCATAGGCAAGGCGCGCAAATACTGAGGAATGAGGCGTACTTGTTCGTACGCCGCACGGGGTCCACAAAAGCCGAAGTCTTTTGGGGTGCGAGTGACGAAGGATGCAGCGCAACGCCGCATATGGACTTTTTACGAGACCGTCAGCAGTAGGAATTAAAATTTTCTGACGGAGGAGGGGTTATGAAGGGGAAGACGGGTCCGGTGAGAGCGGTCATTTTACTTATTTGTGTAATTATGTTTTCCTGGGCAGGCAAAGGAGAAGCGGCGAGAATGATGGCTTCCAGAGAAGGTCAGACGTGCATTGATTGTCACAAGGTGCAGTCGCCGTCTTTTGTGAAGGAGTGGGAAATCAGCAGGCATGCTCAGAGGAATGTTGACTGCTACACGTGCCACAAGGCCGAGAAAACAAACCCTGCTGCAATGGAACATAACGGATTTACTATAACTGTGCTTGTGACCCCGAAGGATTGTTCAAAGTGCCATCCCAAGGAAGTCGAGGAGATGACTACAAGCCACCATGCGAAGGCGGGTGATATTCTGAATTCTCTGGACAACTATCTTGGCGAGGTGGTTGGAGGGCCTGAGGCGGTTGCTGTCGGCTGCGTGCAGTGTCATGGCGCAAAGGTGAAGGTGCTTGCTAATGGCAAGCTTGACACCAATAGCTGGCCCAATACCGGCATTGGACGAATAAATCCCGATGGTTCAAAGGGTTCTTGCTCCGCATGCCATACAAGGCATAGTTTCTCGAAGGCGCAGGCCAGGGAACCGGAGGCGTGCGGGAAATGCCATCTCGGTCCTGACCATCCCCAGAAAGAAGTGTACGAAGAATCAAAACACGGAATTCTTTACGCTCACGGTAAGGACAAGCTGAACATGTACAGAGAAAGGTGGGTTGTGGGCAGGGATTACACCGCAGCCCCTACATGCGCGACCTGTCATATGAGTGCTACGCCTGGCCAGGCGGTCACCCATGATGTCGGTGCGAGGATAAGTTGGAATCTGAGGCCGGCAATTTCGGCGAAACAGGAAAACGCCGACAAAAAAAGGGATAGCATGAAGGATGTGTGCAACAGTTGCCATTCCGCTCCGTTTATTGAAGGTCACTATAAACAGTTTGATAATCTTGTCGCTCTGTACGACGACAAGTTTGCAAAGCCGGCCACCGCAATCAGGAAGGAACTTCTGGCTAGAGGCAAACTTACACAGGCCGGGTTTGATAATAAACTCGACTGGATATATTGGGACCTCTGGCATGATGCAGGCAGAAGGGCGCGGCATGGCGCTGCCATGTCGGGACCGGATTATGCGTGGTGGAAGGGCATATTCGACGTTGCCAAGGACTTCTACACTGAATTTCTGCCGGAAGTCAGGCGAGTTGCCGGTCCGGAACTTTACAGCGAGCTTATGAAGAAATATATCGAGCCGGACGTAAGGCATGAGTGGTATTCAAAAGGCATGAGCAAGGAGCAGCTGAAGAAGATACAGGAATACTACAAAGAGAGATACGGGACTGGAGAAGCGAAATAACGCATCGATCATCGGACTGTCTGCCTGTCAGGGACACAAACGCTATAACGCTGTTTGTGTCCCTGTTTTTTGTTATTACGATGCATTCTTGATATACATGATGCTATGGTATAATAATCAACTTGAGGTTCGCCTTTTGCCCATAACAGGAGGTCATGATGGCAGATGAACATTCGTTTGATATTGTGTGCGAAGTCGATATGCAGGAAGTAACCAACGCAGTGAGCCAGGCAACCAAGGAGATCGGCCAGCGTTTTGATTTCAAGGGCAGCAAGAGTTCCATAGATTTTGACAAGGGTAAGGGTACCTTAACGCTGGTATCCGATGATGAACAGAAGATGAAGGGTGTTATCGATATTCTCCAGTCGAAGCTGGTGAAGCGCGGCGTTGCGCTTAAGGCCCTCGGCTACGGCAAACTTGAAGCAGCGGCCGGAAATACCGTCAGGCAGGTCATAACGCTTCAACAGGGCATTCCCCAGGAGAAGGCCAAGGAAATAGTCAAAATCGTAAAAGACATGAAGCTCAAAGTGAACTCTGAAATTCAGAAAGATCAGGTGCGCGTAAGGGCGAAGAAAATAGATGATTTGCAGGCTATTATGGCGCGTATCAAGGAACTGGATTTAGGCATACACATCCAGTTTTCCAATTACCGTTAAAATAACTGGAAAATAGAAACTCGCGTTTGTTACAATGATAGCCGACTTTTGATATGGGTATAAAAAGATGAAAGGACATACAGCTATAATCACGGGCTCCGGGCGCGGAATCGGCAAAGCGATTGGCGAAGCCCTGGCCGGTCGTGGCGTTAATATCGTTGTCGTTGACGTCAATCTTGACATGGCCGAAGAGACGGCATCCGGCCTGGAGAAGTACGGTGTCAGGAGTGTAGGGTTAAAGGCGGACGTTTCCAGCCAGAATGAAGTGAGTGAAATTTTCGAACACGCAGTAAAAGAGTTCGGTAAGGTTGAGATACTGATCAACAATGCCGGTATTACGAGAGACGGCCTTTTAATGCGAATGAAGGAAGACGATTGGGACGCTGTGATCGACATTAACCTGAAAGGCACATTCCTCTGCTCAAAAGAGGCTGTGAAGATAATGGCCAAACAGCGATACGGCCGCATAATCAATATTTCATCCGTAGTGGCATTCATGGGTAATCCCGGGCAGGCCAATTACAGTGCTTCCAAGGCAGGTATCATTGGTCTGACTAAAACTGTAGCGAGAGAGTATGCGAGCAGGGGAATAACGGTCAATGCCGTTGCCCCGGGCTTTATTGAGACGGCTATGACCGCTGCGCTTTCGGAAAACGTGAAGCAGGAAATGATGAAGGCCATTCCAATCGGCAGATTCGGCAGTGTTGCCGATGTTGCTAATGCTGTGGTTTTTTTCGCATCTCCGGAATCGGGTTATATAAGCGGTCAGGTAATCCATGTGAACGGCGGCATGTATATGTAAAAAGCGTACAGCGTACAGCGCTGTGCGTAAATTAGTTAATTGGATGCAGTTAAACCAATGAACCAATCAACTAATTAACCAATATATTATAATGTGCAATATGTATGTTTTTCGCTGCACGCTGTATGCGTAATCTAAATTGTGGAGGGAGATAATGGTAGACGAAAAAGTGAAGGAAATTATAGCAAAGCAGCTTGGAGTGGACCATGCGGAAGTGACGCCCGATGCCTCTTTTGTCGAGGACCTTGGGGCCGATTCGCTGGATACCGTAGAGTTGGTAATGGCTTTCGAGGAGGCATTCAATATAGAAATCCCTGATGAGGATGCCGAGAAAATAGCAAAAGTCAAGGACGCAGTAGATTATATAAAGAAAAAAGCTGCATGATTGAGAAGAGAAGAGTTGTTGTCACAGGCCTGGGCCTGATTACCCCTATCGGCATCGGTGTGGAAGAAACATGGGATGCCGCTGAGAAAGGAAAGTCAGGCATAGGGCCGATTACGCACTTTGATGCTTCTGCTATGCCTGTCCGCATTGCCGGGGAGATAGAAGGTTTTGACCCGGCAAAATATATTGAGGCTAAAGAAATCAAAAAGATGGACCGTTTCATCCATCTTGCCGTTGGTGCTGCAACAATGGCTGTCGAAGATTCCGGTTTCAGGATTACTGCTGAAAACGCCGAAAGGGTGGGAGTGGTAATAGGTTCCGGTATGGGTGGACTCCCTGCCATTGAGCATTATCACAAGGCATTTCTGGAAAAAGGATATAGGCGGATCTCTCCGTTTTTCATTCCTATGCTTATCATCAATCTGGCTGCCGGCACCGTATCTATAAAATTTGGGGCAAAGGGGCCTAACTCTGCTCCGGTAACGGCTTGTGCCACCGGCAGCCATTCCATAGGCGATGCCTGCAAAATAATTCAGCGGGGTGACGCGGACGCTATGATTGCAGGAGGGACGGAATCGTGCATTACAGCTCTGGGTGTCGGCGGGTTCGCTGTTATGAAAGCGCTTTCAACACGGAATGATGCGCCTGAAAAGGCCAGCAGACCTTTTGATCTCGACAGGGATGGTTTTGTCATGGGAGAAGGGGCCGGGATCGTATTTATCGAAAGCCTCGAAAGCGCTCTTGCAAGGAACGCGAAGATTTATGCCGAAATTACAGGGTACGGCATGTCCAGTGACGCCTATCACATGACCACGCCCGCCCCTGAAGGCGAGGGTGCGGCAAGATGCATGAGAGCGGCATTAAAAGACGCCGGCCTTGAGCCGGAAAGGATTGATTACATAAATGCACATGGTACCTCTACAAAATATGGAGATGAACTCGAAACTGCGGCAATAAAGAAGGTATTCGGAGAGCATGCCTACAAATTATGCGTCAGTTCTACCAAGTCGATGGTGGGACATCTTTTGGGAGCGGCAGGGGGTGTGGAGGCAATACTCTCGATTCTCAGTATTTGCCGCGGCAAAGTACTTCCAACGATTAACCTGGACACTCCCGACCCCGAATGTGATCTCGATTTTGTCCCCAACAAAGCAAGAGAAGTCGATGTAACTTTTGCGCTGTCAAATTCTTTCGGTTTCGGGGGAACAAATGCCTGTCTTATCTTCGGGAAATATCCAGGGAATTGAAGATTCTCTCGGTTATACGTTTAAACACAAGTCGCTTCTTGTAACTGCCCTTACACATAAGTCATATCACCACGAAAATGTAGGCGCTGCGCAGAACCATAATGAGCGGATGGAATTTCTCGGTGATTCCGTACTCGGACTTATCATAGCAGAGGCACTCTATCTGGTAAAAGACTCTCTCAGCGAAGCCGGTATGTCAAAAATAAAATCCTATCTGGTGAAAGAGCAGGTGCTTTTTGAAATGGCCTCCAGGCTGTCGCTCGGCGATTATCTGAGTCTTGGAAAAGGGGAGGAATCTACCGGAGGCCGACAAAAGAGGTCGGTCTTGTCCAATGCGTTCGAAGCCCTGGTCGGAGCGGTTTTTCTGGACAGCGATTATTTAACTGCCAAAGAGATTGTATTGAGAGTCTTCAACGAAAGCATCGAACGCGCGATCCTCAAGAAAGAGGCCTACGACTTCAAAAGCGATCTTCAGGAGAAGGTCCAGAGCGTTTTAGGTACACTCCCGGAGTACAGGATAGTCAGGCAGGAGGGTGAGGAGCACAAAAAGGTATTCACGACTGAAGTATACGTACACGGAAAGCTGTTCGGCACCGGTTCCGGCAAGAGCAAGAAGGAATCTCAGATGGCAGCGGCAAAAGAGGCCCTTGAAAAATTGGAGCATGAATAAGAAGATAGTCTCCTGGTGTCTTTTTGATTTTGCCTCTTCCAGTTATTCGGCAATTATTCTGGCAGTCATATTCCCTGTTTACTATACCGGTTTTATCGTCGGCAACGCAGCCGGGCAGGGCGATGTCTGGTGGGGAAGGGCCATATCGGCAAGTATGGCGATTGTTGCCATAAGTTCCCCTGTCCTTGGCGGAATAGCTGATTACGCAAGATTGCGGAAAAAGCTCCTCTTTACCTATACGGCTTTGTGCGTTATCTCTGTTGCGGCCCTTTATTTTTTGCGAAAGGGCATGACGGCGGAGGGGTTCACACTTATTGTGCTTGCCACTGTGGGGATGGAGGGGGGGCTTGTTTTTTATAATTCCTTTCTTACTGAAATTGCCGCGCGTGAGTACCAGGGAAGGGTTTCGTCCTGGGGTTTTGCAACCGGATATGCCGGGTCGATTGCATCGCTTTGCTTTGCTTTGCTGCTTATAGACAAAGGGTCTCTGACGGCTGTATGGCCTATGTCGGCACTTTTTTTTGCACTCTTTTCACTTCCTGCTTTCCTTTTCCTGCCGGCTGACTGCACTTCCGGGGTGCGAATACCGGAAGCCGCCAAAGCAGGCTTCCGCCAGTCTTTAGACACGCTAAAGAGAATATGGGCGCACAGGGAGCAGAAGAAGCTTCTGATCGCTTATCTCCTTTATGCGGACGGCGTCAATACAGTCATCGTCTTTTCGAGTATTTTTGCTGCAACGACACTTCATTTTAGTCCGCGGGAATTGATTCTGGTGTATCTTACCGTCCAGTTTACAGCTCTTTGCGGCGCTTTTTTGCTGGCAAAGCCCACTGATGTCTGGGGACCCAGGAAAGTAGTGGTACTCTCTTTATATTTGTGGATAATGGTATCGGTTGCCGCATTCTTCGTTGCGTCAAAGTTATATTTTTTTATTATTGCTTCCGCAGCGGGACTTGGGCTCGGCACGGTGCAGGCGGCGACGAGGGCCTTTTATGCGCAGTTCATTCCTGAGGGCCGGGAATCAGAGTATTTCGGTGTTTACTCTCTGATGGGCAAGACATCTGCCATTGCGGGGCCTCTTCTTTTCGGCTACGTATCTTCGACCTTCGGCAGCCAGCGTCCGGCAGTGCTTTCGGTAAGTGTTTTTTTCATTCTCGGTCTTTTGATTGTGCGGACGGTCAAAGGCGGCGGGCCCAACGTCAAAAAGATTATGCCGGATCGTCCAGGTCCGCTTTCATGATTACGAAGAGTGCACAGAAGAACGGAAGGGCTTACGGACCGCTGCCGGCTGTCTGGCCCCTTGTCTTGTCCTTATCGGTGCGCCTGACGTTCTTTGCTGCCGCATGCGCTGCGGTGTGCGCGGCGGTCGGGCAAATTCGGTATCGCGCACCGGAGCCGACTTCTTGTAGTCGAAGCCGTCCAGAGTACGACGTTCCACCTTCTCACCGAGAACGCGTTCGATGCTGCGCACTATGTCCTCGTCTTCACGGACAATGAAAGTAAAGGCATCGCCGGTTTTTGCTGCGCGGCCGGTGCGGCCGATGCGGTGCGTGTATGCGTCGGCAGTGTCAGGCATGTCATAGTTGATGACGTGAGAGATGCTTGAAACATCGATGCCGCGGGCCGCGATATCGGTCGCAACAAGGATCTGATACGAACCATCACGAAATCCGTCAAGCGCCTCCTGACGTTTGTTCTGCGACAGGTTTCCCTGCAACGACGCGGCGCGGTAGCCCGCTTTTTCCAACTGCTGCCCCACGCGCTTGGCACGGTGTTTGGTGCGCGTGAAGATGAGGACCGACTCGGTGTCTGTATGGTGCAGCAGTTCGATGAGAAGAGCTGTCTTGAGATGCTGATTGACCGGGTAGAGCGCGTGACAGACAGTGTCTGCCGGTGCGGTGTGGCCGATCTGTACAATGACCGGTGCGTGAAGGACTTCCTGGACTAAGCTCCGGATGTCATCGGGCATGGTTGCAGAGAACAGGAGCGTCTGACGCTTTGCGGGGACATGCCTGATGATCTTCCGGATATCAGGCAGGAATCCCATATCGAACATGCGGTCTGCCTCGTCCAGCACAAGCACTTCCATCTGCGAAAGGTTGATTGTGCCCTGACCGATGTGATCGAGCAGTCGTCCGGGACAGGCCACGACAATCTCGACGCCTGCACGCAACTTCTGTATCTGCAGGTTCATGCTCACGCCGCCGTAGACGGTTGTGCTCCGGAGACCGGTCTGCCTTCCCAGGCTGCGGATCGCCTCGCAGATCTGCTCTGACAGTTCGCGGGTGGGGGCGATGACGAGGGCGCGGACACCGCGGCGCGGTCCTTTCATCAATCGATCTAAAATCGGCAGCACGAAGGCTGCGGTTTTGCCTGTTCCGGTCTGGGCAAGGGCCATAACGTCATGGCCCTGGAGAACCGGCGGGATTGCCTCCCGCTGGACAGGGGTAGGTGTGTCATAGCCGAGCGCCTTGACGCCGGCCGTAATCTGCGGATGAAGATTGAACGAAATAAAACTCATTTATACCTCTTTCTTATAGATGCAGGACTTATTTGCCGAAAAGCCGCAATAATTAAACGGGATAATCGCGCTTGTCCCAATTTCTGTAGTTTATTATATTAACAACTGTGCCTGAGATCTAAACAGAGATCTCTTGTGTGTACTGTATGGCAACTTCGTAGACAATCGTTGAGTGGCCGACAGAAGGACCGTCGCCTTCGCAGGTGAGATCTCCCTTAGCGGTCTCTCTGCGGTTTCTGACCATCCCGTTAATGACCTGGGTGAGATCGAACCCGCCATCGACGCATTCCTTGCTCAGGCAGTCTATCCTGAACAACGCGGAACTGCCGGGAAAGAAATTAACAACCCTTGGCAGCGATTTTTGTATGCCCTTCTGATTGTATGTCATCTTGATCGAGATGCCTGCAACCTCCGGAAATTGGGCCTCCACAAAACCTGCGTCGAGCTTCCTCTGCCGCCTTTCCATCCTTGCTGCATTCTTTCTGCTGTTCATGCTGTTGTTCATCTTTCCCCTTTCAATGAGAAGGTCCCCTCCAGCGGAAAGGACCTTCTTACCGTCAATTACAATTTAACGACATTGACCGCCTTGGGGCCTTTCGGTCCTTTTTCGGTATCAAAACTGACCTTGTCACCCTCGGCAAGACTTTTAAAGCCGTTACCCTGGATGGATGAATGGTGGACAAATGCTTCACTTCCGTCTTCATTAGTGATGAATCCAAAACCTTTGCTGTCGTTAAACCATTTTACTGTTCCTTGTTCCATTTCCTTTTACCTCCTTATCTTCAGACTCAAATTCCAGAAGGTCTCAACAAAAAAGGCCACAAAGTCAAAAGTCTTCGTGGCCTCATAAACGGCAAAAACTTCCAAAATTCTATTTGTAGAATAGCATACTTATGCATAATTATTCAAGGAGCCGTATATAAGGATTGCAATGCAGCATAAAGAGATCACAGCATGCCCTGGCCGATTCAAATGTGGAGGGCGGTTATATGGTATAGTTAATCATTGAGAACAACAGCCCTCTGATGCACGCTTTCCCCCTTACACGGGGTTCCAATTATATAGACCGGAAGTCCTCTGTTGATTAAGATATCCAAGGAGGGAACCTCAAAGTTGAAGATGAGCAGTAAGACCATGCCCGGAAATCTGACGCATTTGCGTGCTAGCTTCCGTGGAACAGACCTGGCACAAAAGTGCGCTGTCTGCGAGCCTCCGCTGCGATCTGAATTGTTCAGCAGCGATCAGATGGAGCAGCACGGCAAGACCCTCGCAGGCTTGCACAAATTGAGCACCGGATATCATCCTGATCAGCTCCTGGCCCGACTGGCCGACAATGAGGGCGTCCTGACCGGGACCCGCAGCCTGCTTATGGAGGCGGTCACGACTGACCGCCGGATTACGCCGGCAGGTGAATGGCTGCTCGATAACTTCTACCTGATCGAAGAACAGATCCGCACGGCCAGGAGACACTTGCCTAAGGGGTACAGCAGGGAGCTTCCCCGCTTACTGGACGGTCTTTCAGCCGGGCTTCCGCGCGTGTATGACATCGCTTTGGAGACTATCTCACACAGTGATGGCCGGATAGATCCGCAAAGTCTCAGCAGGTTCGTTGCAGCCTACCAGACAGTCACTGTCCTGAAATTGGGAGAATTGTGGGCCATCCCTATTATGCTGCGGCTCGCGTTGATCGAGAATCTCCGACGCGTTGGGGCACGGATCGCTGCAGACAGGCTCGACCGGAACCAGGCTGATTATTGGGCTGACCGGATTACCGAGATCGCAGGGAAGGACCCGAAGAGTCTGATATTGGTCATCGCGGACATGGCGCGGTCGAACCCGCCGCTGAGGAGCGCGTTCGTTGCTGAATTTGCCCGCCGGCTTCAGGGTCAGGGTCCCGCACTGGCAATGCCGCTCACATGGATTGAACAGCGACTCTCCGAGTCCAGTCTGACGATCGACCATTTGGTGCAGTCGGAGAACCAACAACAAGCAGCTGATCAGGTCTCGATGAGCAACAGCATCGGCAGCCTGCGTTTCCTTGGCACGATGGACTGGCGGGAGTTCGTCGAGACGATGAGCGTTGTCGAACAGACCCTGCGTGAAGACGTCGGCGGTACGTATGGCAAAATGGACTTTTCTACCCGTGACCGTTACCGTCACGTGGTGGAGAAGATAGCGAAGAGCGGCAGGCTGTCGGAAGTCGAAGTGGCAGCCGAAGCGGTCCGGCTCGCGCACAAGAATATGACCGATAAAGAGGGCACTCGCGGCAGATATGATCGCGAGGCACATGTGGGCTATTATCTGATCGACAAGGGATTGCCGCAGCTTGAAGAGTTGGCACATGTGCGATTGTCTGTCTCCGGGGCCGTTCGAAAAGTGAGTTCAAGGTTCCCGTTGCTCTTCTATCTGGGCACGGTCATGCTCATGATTGCGATTTTCACCGGGTGGTTGCTGACGAAGGCGCATGGGGACGGCTTAAACAATTGGCTGCTAGTGATGACCGGTGTCCTCCCATTGCTTTGTGCAAGTCAGCTCGCGGTTGCAGTGGTGAACTGGCTTGCGACATTACTGGTAATTCCGCGGCAGCTGCCGCGAATGGACTTTTCCAAAGGCATTCCTCCTGAAGCCCGGACCCTCACGATTATCCCGACCATGCTGACAAGCGCCGAAAAGATCGATGACCTGATCGAGGCGCTGGAAGTCAGGTTCCTTGCAAATCGTGATGAAAACCTGCACTTCGGCCTGCTTACTGATTTTCAGGATGCGGCCGAGGAGACACTGCCGGAGGATGAAACGCTATTACTGTTGGCCCGGCTCGGAATTGAAGGACTGAATGAAAAGTACGTGAATGCAAAAGGCGATACGTTCTTTCTTTTTCACCGTCCTCGCCGATGGAACGCCAGGGAGCAGGTTTGGATGGGTTATGAGCGCAAGCGAGGGAAGCTGTCGGAATTGAATGCCTTATTGCGCGAAACACATGATCATTCGGGAAACCGTTTTTCACTCGTTGTCGGCAATACTGCGGTGCTGTTAAACGTAAGGTACGTGATCACCCTTGACACGGATACCCAGCTTCCGCGCGATGCGGCGAGGCAGCTGGTGGGAGCCATGGCGCATCCGCTGAATCATGCGCGCTACGACAAAGACAAACAGCGCATTGTTGCCGGGTACGGCATCCTTCAGCCGCGTGTAGCAGTGAGCCTGCCGGGCACAAACCGCTCACGTTATGCACGCATGTACGGGAGTGATCCGGGCATTGACCCGTACACTCGTGCAGTATCGGATGTCTACCAGGACCTCTTCCTTGAAGGTTCTTTTATCGGAAAGGGTATCTATGAGGTCGACGCCTTCGAGCAGGCGCTGGCCGGATGCTTTCCCGAGAACCGGATCCTCAGCCATGACCTTATCGAAGGATGTTACGCGCGCGCGGGGCTGTTGAGTGATGTAATGGTTTACGAGGAGTATCCATATAGCTACGGCGCGGACGTGAGCCGCCGGCACCGGTGGATTCGCGGGGATTGGCAGCTTGTGCGCTGGCTGCTGCCGGGTGTTCCCGGCCCCGACGGGCAGCGCCGGAAGAATCCCCTATCGCTGCTGTCCCGATGGAAGCTCTTCGATAACCTTCGGCGCAGTCTCGCGCCTTCGGCATTGACGCTTCTCGTACTGCTCGGCTGGACGGTCCTGGCATCGCCATGGTTCTGGACCTTGTCCGTGATCGGGATCATTTTTATTCCTTCTTTAATATCCTCTGTCCTGGATCTGCTTAAGAAGCCGGATGATGTGCTTTTCGGGCAGCATCTCACTGCTGTGGGGCGCTCCGCCGCCAGGCGATTTGTTCAGGTTGTGTTTACACTTGCCTGTCTCCCGTACGAGGCGTTTTTCAGTTTGGATGCAATTGTGCGTACGGCGTGGAGAATGCTGGTCACGCACAAGCGACTCCTCGAATGGAGTCCGTCAGGCGACCCGGATCGAAATAGCCGCAATTCCCGTATGGGTGGTCTCCCCGGCGTCTGCCGGACGATGTGGTTCGCCCCCTTTCTTGCTGTCTCAGCAATAATCTGTCTCGCACTTTTCAATCCAGCCGCCCTCGTAGCTGCTGGGGCGATACTGTTTCTCTGGTTTGCCTCGCCCTTTATTGCGTGGCGGATCAGCCTGCCGCTTGTCCGCAGCGAAGCGAGGCTGAGGCCTGACCAGACCGTCTTTCTTCGAAAGCTTTCCCGAAAGACCTGGGCCTTTTTCGAGACCTTCGTAGGCCCCGAAGACCATTGGCTGCCGCCTGATAACTATCAGGAGCACCCCGCCCCTGCCGTTGCTCACCGCACGTCTCCGACCAACATGGGACTTGCGCTGCTGGCGAGTTTGTCCGCCCACGACTTCGGCTATATTTCTACGCGGCAGCTCATTGAACGCACGACTAATGCACTCTCTACAATGGAAGAGCTGGAGCGCTACCGGGGCCACTTCTACAATTGGTACGACACGCAGACTCTGAAGCCGCTGCCGCCCAAATATGTTTCGACTGTGGACAGCGGCAACCTCGCAGGCCATCTGCTGACTTTGCGGCAGGGTCTGCTCGCGCTTCCCGATCAGAGGATCCCGGGTCCGCAAGTTTTTAACGGACTCCGCGACACACTATGGATTCTCCTGGACGTTGCGACCGAAAACCGTTATGAAGGTAACGTCTCTGCCTTGCTCGATCTGCTGCAGAGGGAGCTTGAATCCGTGTGCAATGTCCAACCAACCGCGCTTACGGCTGTGCGGCTCCACCTTGATCAACTTTCAAAGTACGCAGAAGAGGTGCTTTCCAGGATCGATAGCCTGGGTGTTAGTCAGGAGAATCAGGTCGTCTGGTGGGCACGTGCTTTTGCCGGGCAATGCCGGGCGGCACTCGATGAGCTTACGCTTATCGCCACGTCGACCGTACCCGGCATTGATGAGTTGCCGACGCTGCGGGAGTTGGCAGGCACTGGAAACGATCTTGCCTCTGAGAGGATTACGGCTATCGAAAAGCTCGTGTTGCAATCCGGCGAACTCAGCCGAATGCAGTATGACTTCCTCTTCGACAGGGCGAGTAATTTACTGGCCATAGGGTACAACGTCGACGGCCGCAGGCGGGACACGAGTTACTACGACCTGCTGGCTTCGGAGGCGAGACTCTGCAGTTTCGTAGCGATCGCTCAGGGACAATTACCGCAGGAAAGCTGGTTTGCCCTGGGCCGCCTGCTCACAAACGTCGGTGGAGGACCGATCCTGATTTCCTGGAGCGGTTCGATGTTCGAATACCTCATGCCGCTCCTGGTAATGCCTGCTTATGAGCGTACGCTGCTCGATGAGACCTGCAAGGCGGCGGTAGCCAGGCAGATCGAGTACGGGAGGAAACGGGGGGTACCCTGGGGCATTTCGGAATCCGCCTACAACACGATCGACGCCCAGCTCAACTACCAGTACCGCGCCTTCGGCGTACCCGGCCTGGGACTCAAACGCGGGCTCGCGGACGACCTGGTAATTGCGCCCTATGCCTCGGCGCTTGCGCTGATGGTGGCGCCCGAGGAGGCATGCCTGAATATGCAGCGGCTCTCTGAAGAAGGATGTGAGGGGAAATTCGGTTTTTATGAAGCGATCGATTACACTCCTGCGCGTCTCCCACGCAGACAATCCAGCGCCGTGGTCCGGTCATTTATGGCTCATCATGTGGGAATGAGCTTTCTATCCCTTGCTTATTTTCTGTTGGACCGTCCGATGCAGAAACGATTCGAGTCGGACCCATTGTTCCAGGCAACCACGCTCCTGCTCCAGGAGCGTGTGCCAAAAGCCACGGGATTCTATTTGCAGACCGCCGACCTCTCCGAATCACTTACGGCTTCCACCGGAGCGAAGACCTCTGTGCGCTCTTTCAGCAGCCCGGACACGCCGTTTCCCCAGGTGCAGTTGCTGTCCAACGGCAGATACCATGTGATGATCACGAACGCCGGCGGCGGGTACAGCCGATGGAAAGACATCGCAGTCACGCGCTGGCGTGAAGACACGACCCGCGATAATTGGGGCACGTTTTGTTATATCCGTGAGGTGGCGAGCGGGGAGTTTTGGTCAGCTGCATTTCAGCCGGCGCTCAAACGCCCGAAGAATTATGAGGCGATTTTCTCCGAAGGCCGCGCTGAGTTTCGCCGCCGGGACCACGACTTTGACACACACACCGAAATCGCTGTTTCTCCCGAGGATGATATTGAACTGCGCCGGATCAAGATCACCAACCGAGGCCGGACGCGCAGAGAAATCGAGGTCACGAGTTACGCGGAGGTTGTCCTTGCCCCGCCTGCCGCAGACACGCTGCATCCTGCGTTCAGCAATCTTTTTGTTCAGACCGAGATCATAGATCACAGGCAGGCGATCCTATGCACCCGCCGCCCGCGCTCCCTCGACGAGCAATCCCCATGGATGTTTCATCTGATGGCTGTCCAGGGGGCGGAAACCGGCGAAGTTTCTTATGAGACCGACCGCATGCGGTTCATCGGTCGCGGAAACACGGTTGCCGGTCCGCATGCCTTAAGCAGCGCTGCTGCGCTCTCGGGCAGTGAGGGCTCAGTGCTCGATCCGATCGTTGCCATACGGTATCGCATTATCCTTGATCCGGAAAGATCGGCAACAATAAATATTGTCACGGGCATCGGCGAGAACCGGGACATCTGTATGGGGTTGGTAGAGAAATACCAGGACCGGTATCTCTCGGACCGCGTATTCGATCTCGCATGGACACACAGTCAGGTGCTCCTGCGGCAGATCAACGCCACAGAGGCCGATGCGCAACTGTATGCCGGCCTTGCCGGCTCCGTGATCTACGCCAATTCTTCGCTGCGCGCCGACCCGGGCGTTATCATCAGGAACCGCCGCGGGCAATCAGGTCTGTGGGGCTACTCCATTTCCGGGGATCTCCCGATCGTGCTGTTGCAGATCGGAGATCCGGCCAACATCGACCTGGTGCGCCAGCTCATTCAGGCCCACGCATACTGGCGTCTCAAAGGACTGGCAGTGGACCTTGTTATTTGGAACGAAGATCACGCCGGTTACCGGCAGCTACTGCAAGATCAGATCATGGGACTCATTGCCGCAGGAGTAGAAGCGAACGTGACAGAACGTCCGGGCGGCATCTTCGTAAGACCTGCGGACCAGATATCGGCTGAGGACCGCATCCTGCTCCAAACAGTGAGCCGCGTTGTTATCAGCGACAGCCTTGGCCCGCTTGAGGACCAGATCGACCGCCGCAGCATTGCGCCGCTGATAGTGCCGCGCCTTGCGCATACACGGAGCCGCCGCGCCGAACCCTCAAGTGCCTCAACAATGCCTCGCAGCGATCTGCTGTTTTTTAACGGAATTGGAGGATTCACCCCCGATGGCCGGGAGTATATTATTACGACCACCCGCGAGCAGGTGACTCCGGCCCCATGGGCCAATGTGCTTGCCAATTCTCACTTCGGGACAGTTATTTCGGAAAGCGGAGGCGCCTACACCTGGAGCGAGAATGCTCATGAGTTCCGTCTCACTCCCTGGTACAACGACCCGGTAAACGATTCCAGCGGAGAAGCCTTTTACCTCCGCGATGAAGAGAGCGGACTTTTCTGGTCCCCCTCGCCGCTGCCGGGCCGGGGGGCGATGCATTATGTCAGCCGCCACGGATTCGGCTACAGTGTCTTTGAACATACGGAGGACGGTATCAGATCAGAGATGTGGGTTTACGTGGCAATGGATGCATCAGTCAAGTTGACGTTATTAAAGGTGAGAAACGAATCGGGCCAATCCCGTCGACTCTCAGCCACCGGGTACGTGGAATGGGTGCTGGGAGATCTCCGCTCAAAAACGGCGATGCATGTGAGCACTGAAATTGACCCGAAGACCGGCGCGCTTTTCGGGCGGAACCCGTACAACGCGGAGTTTGCCGAGCGGACTGTGTTCTTCGACGTGGATGAGGGGACCCGGACCGTGAGCGGCGACCGGACAGAGTTCCTTGGCCGTAACGGCACACTCCGGAGCCCGGAGGCGATGACCCGCAGCCGGCTTTCCGGCAGGGTAGGGGCTGGCCTGGACCCCTGCGCCGCTATCCAGGTCCCCTTCGATCTGGCCGACGGGCAAGAGCGCGAGATTATCTTCAGGCTCGGCGTAGGGCGGGACTCATATGATGCCGGTCAACTGGTGCGCCGCTTCCGCGGACCCGCAGCCGGCCGCGGGGCGCTCGAAAAAGTCTGGCAGTACTGGAACCATACCCTCGGCGCAGTGCAGGTGGAAACGCCGGACCGGTCCGTCAACGTACTGGCCAATGGCTGGCTCTTATACCAGACTCTGGTATGTCGTCTCTGGGCTCGGTCCGGATACTACCAGCCCGGAGGCGCCTTCGGCTTTCGCGACCAGTTGCAGGACGTGATGGCGCTTGTCCACTCTGAGCCCCGGCTTGTGCGCGAGCACCTACTCCTCTGCGCGGCCCATCAGTTCATAGAGGGAGATGTCCAGCATTGGTGGCATCCTCCATCCGGGCGCGGCGTGCGTACACATTGTTCGGACGACTTTTTGTGGTTGCCGCTGGCTGCGTGCCGCTACGTTCTGGTTACCGGAGACACAGGGGTGCTGGATGAAAGTGTCCGCTTCATCGCGGGCCGCCCGGTAAACAGTGACGAGGACTCGTATTACGATTTGCCGCACGCTTCCGAAGAAACGGCGAGTTTGTACGATCACTGTGTGCGGGCCATTCTAAGGGGCCTCACCCGCGGCGAACACGGTTTGCCGCTCATCGGCTCGGGGGACTGGAACGATGGAATGAACATGGTAGGCGAACACGGGAAGGGTGAAAGCGTTTGGCTGGGATTCTTCCTCTACAAAGTGCTTGCGGAGTTCAGTGAGATTGCGCGTCTGCGCGGTGATCTGTCCTTCGCAGAACGCTGCAGGGAGGAAGCCGCTCAACTGCGCGGGAATATCGAAGAGAATGGCTGGGATGGCGGGTGGTATCTGCGCGCTTACTTTGACGACGGTTCTTCACTTGGTTCGGCGCGCAACCCCGAATGCCGGCTT
>JADFXU010000024.1 GCA_015233365.1 Nitrospirota bacterium
TCTGCATTATATACTCAATGTGGATATGAGGTACAGCCTTTCTCTAAAGGGAAAGGTAGGGAACTCAGATGATAGAGAACTTTCTAACAGAATCAAAGCATCGACTCATAGACATCATAGATTTTTTCCCTGATCCTACATTCGTTATCGGCAATGACAAGAAGGTCATCATTTGGAATGCCGCCATGGAGATTGTTTCCGGAGTGATTGTACAAATATGATTCGGTATATTAAATGACAGACAGCGATCCTGATCCCGGCGCAGGGAATGCCTTCTCTGAATGCCATATAGCAGATGCTCTCAGACTTTTCCTGATCACAGTTATTTTAATCCTTACGCACATCACCTCCTCACGGGCAGAACCCGTCAATAAGGGGAAAAGACCAATTACCGCAGTTATACACTGTAATTACAGTCCGGTCTCTTACTGGAACAATACTACCAACACGCCTTCCGGTTTCTTTGTGGATATCATGGACATTGTTGCGGCACGTACAGGGCTCCAGGTGAGTTACATTTGCAGAGACAATTGGGATGCAGAGATTCCTGCTATCGAAACCGGCGAAGCAGATCTTGGGGTCCTGATGAAAACCAAGCAGCGCGAAAAGAAACTATTGTTCAGCACCCCAATCGACACAATATACCTTTCCTATTTTGCCCGCTCTGAAAGCGATATAGATCCTGAAAGAGTGTTTTCCGATCATATCTTGGGCGTTATAAACAGAGGCATAACCTACGAGCAGTTGAGGGACCGGGAATGGGTGAAGCTTCACATATATGGTGATTATCAGGAAGCCCTTTTTGGTCTGCTTGCCGGTGAGGTCAGCCTATTCGCTGGAGAGGAATCCATGTTCCTGAAAAATATGCGGGAAACCGGCCTGGAAAACCGTATTAAAAAGGTCGGGAAGCCTTTCTTTGAGACGCAAAGATGCCTGGCAATACGGAAGGACAATGTTCAACTGCTTGAACTGATCAACAAAACTCTGAAAGGCTTTGTGGGGGGCCCTGAATATCAGAGAATCTACCTTAAATGGTATGGGGTGCCTACGCCTTACTGGACTAACAGGAGAGTACTTACGGTAAGCGGTCTTTTCCTGATTATCGCCATCAGCGGTATAGCATTTTGGCGTTATGTTTCAATTTCCAAGATGAATACGGTACTCATCCGTGCTATGGCCGAGCGCAAGGAGGCGGAGGTGGCGTTGCGGACAACCGAAGAGCGTCTGAGTCTGGCATTAAAAGCAGCAGGACAGTCTGTTTATGATTTTGATTTAGTAACAGGCGAAGGTATCGTAAGCCCGGAGTATGCCCTTATGCTTGGCTACGATCCCGCTGAATTTCACGAGACCGTTCCAAAATGGCTTAAGAGACTGCACCCTGATGACAGGGAACCGGAAGCTGCTGTTTACAGAGCATATCTTGAGGGTGAAATACCCGAATACAAGGTCGAGTTCAGACATAAGACAAAGGACGGAAACTGGAAATGGATGCTGTCTCTCGGCAAAATCATTAAACGCGATTCAGACGGCAATCCGCTGCGCATGATCGGAACTCATACTGACATAACCGAGCGCAAGGAAGCGGAGGAAGCGCTTAGAAGGTCGCGTGACCAGATGGAAACAAGGGTGCTGGAGAGGACTGCCGAATTAAGACATGAAATTGATCATCGGACAATCATCGAGGCCGAACTGAAACTGCATCAGGAACAGTTGCGCAAACTGTATATAAAACATCAGTCCAGGAGGGAGGAAGAGCGGGCAAAGATAGCCCGTGAAATACATGACGAACTGGGGCAGGTCATGGCTGCGGTAAGAATGAATGTGGCGTGGATGAAAATGGAGTATTCCGACCACCAAAAGATTATTGAGAAGTCATCGGAAATATTAGAGCTTATTGACGGCACAATAACATCAGTCAGGAGGATATGCTCGGAACTGCGGCCGGACGTGCTGGACCATCTGGGGCTCGGGGCTGCGATCGCGTGGCAGGCCGAAGAATTCACAAGAAGGTCGGGAATCCCGTGCGACGTTACTGTGAAAGAGGGCATTAAGGTGGACAGTGACAGCTGCATTGCCCTGTTCAGGATATTCCAGGAGGCCCTTACAAATGTCATGCGCCATGCAGACGCAACGGAAGTAGAGGCGAGTCTGAGAGACGAAAGAGGCAAAGTAATACTTAAAATCATCGACAACGGTAAAGGGATTACTGAAGAGGACAAATCAAAGCCCGGCGGATTCGGTCTATTGGGTATGCGGGAGCGCGTCTACCCATGGAGAGGAAGCGTCAGCATTAAGGGTAGTCCAAACAAAGGCACAAGAATCGAAGTAATCTTGCCACAAGAATAAAACAGACTATTACCAGCAAACATTCCAAAACCCTGTTCAGCCATGCAATCTGTCCCGAACGCGGGGGGAAACTGTATCCTGAATATTACGATAATATATGGGGGAAAGCAGATAAATAGTTCTGGTGTATTTTTGTAACTGGCAGCAATTTCCCCAAAAAATGTAAGTTTTCCAGTCCTCCCACAAAATGTGCTTCTTCTTGATGAAAATTCGATAGGTAGACTCTTCATTTAGGTGTCCTGAACAGTAGTTGACTGTTGTTTGCATGTAAATCAAAAGCCGCGTATAATCCCATAAAGCACCTCCAAGGTTGGATTGGTTCTTCCCTTGAAGTGTACCGGAAATGTTTCGTTTCCGGTACACGGAGGTGCCCTTTAGATGATTATCAGACTTAATACTTGACTAAGCCTTCTGCCTTGTTATGTCCTCCGAGGTACAAAAGACAGACAACGAAGTTGAGAAAACTCTCCGTCACGTTACCGCACAGGGCAATCGCAATGCAAGTATTAAGTCTGACCCCCACATGATTTTGATTGCCGGAAGATTATGGGCCGTAACAAGATCCCCACTGTGCCAACTTGGGCTACTATCAGTTACTTCCTGAAGTTGACACCAATAGCAATTTCCTGAATATGTTGATTTCGGAGAATAACTATCAAAAGGTTCAGTGTCAGGCTGAGTTTGAGTGTTCCACAAAATGAAGTACTGGTACTGAATACTTCTTGGCATTTAGGACAGACGTTCACTTATTTATTATCATTATTTGTCCCGAACGATCTTAGCGTAATATCCCCATAGGATAACAACGGGTTATCGTTTGAATTAAAGTTTTGCATTTCTAATACGATAACAAGAATACAAGGGATTGTGACGTGAAAGCAGTATGGGAGGTTCAAAATGGTTAACCCTGTAGCAAATACGACCCCACCACAGCTTGTTGAGCAAGCCAAACCTGTGGAGACAAAAACACAAGTGAAGCCGCAGTCGGCAGATAATGGTGCCGCCGCTACTGTTCAGGTCAGTAATGCAGCGTTGGCAGCGTTAAAAGAAGCAACAGAAACACAAGCGGTAACGATGAAGGAAGCAAGTTCCGGTGACCGCCAGGCTCAGAAACTACTGGCAAAAGAGGCTGCTGCTAAACAGCAGTAATTCTATTTTCTAAATAACTTTTTCCCCATGGCCGGAAGGTTTACTACGCCTCCGGCTTTTGGTATTTGTTTTTTAACATTGATTTATTTTATGTCCATTATTCTTAACAACAGCTTTCAGAATATCACAATCTGACGAAAGGCAAAAGTTGTGGCTGAAACAGTGGCACACGGCTTTTTCCGAGGGCGCTATATTCCAAGAATAATCTCCATAGAGTTTCGTCCGCCTGAAACTATCGAGTAGTCGGTGCTATCGAGGTGTTGGTCCCTTCTGACAGCATTATCCTCCCTCCTTTTCGAGATTCTGTCATACAATGAAATTATGCAGACCCCGGCAATCGTTTCGACCGTGTAAGGAGGTGTCGCTATGACTATTCAAGAAGCCATAGAGCTCTTCAAGAAGCACCAGAAGAGTACTGTCAAGAAAAGCACCATTAAGAGCTACGGAAAGTTCATGGAAAAGTTTCAGGGAAGGTTTTTGGGGCAAGAGGTGGTATCTGTTACAGCAGACGACATCGGAGATTTCCTTGAGGAATGCACAAATAGCCTCAGCAGATCCACGCGCCACCTTCGCTACGCTCAGATGAAGGCGTTTTTCAATTATGTCATTGAGGCCTCTGATCTGAACATCAAGAACCCATGCAACGCCGGTCTGTTATTCAAGACGTTCAAGAACGTCTATCATAGCCCTCGGAAGATATTAGACAAGGAGACAGTGGACGAGATTATCTTCAATTCCCGCAATGGCAGGGATCGGCTCATCCTGGAACTTCAGGCTCGGTGCGGGCTGCGAATCGGAGAAGTCCTCAATCTCCGAGTCTCTGATGTCTCCGGCAGGAAGCTTCTCATTCAAGAGCCTAAGTCGGGCAGAGACGCCGAGGTTGCATTTATGCCGGAACATATTGCTGCTAGGCTTGTCGAATATGTTACGGCGCAGCAACTGTCCCCTGAGAATAGGGTGTTTCCACTCTGCTATACCGCTGTCAGAAACCTGGTCACCAAGCTGGGAAAGAAGCTGAATGTCAAAATATCGCCCCACGATCTGCGTCGGCACTCAGCAACATACGCCAGCGGAAACGGAGTGCCTCTGGAGATCATCTCCAAGGTCATTCTGAGGCATCAGGACCTGAAAACTACTCAAGTCTATCTGGGCAAGATCAGTGATACTGAGGCCATCAGGTGGATGGACATTCTTCATGGGAAATAGGAACTAACCATTGATGACGGGGGTCTGCAGGATTCAAGAGCAACCTCTGCGAATTCCCGCTTGAAACAAACGCGTCCCACCGTCGTGACGTGCCAGAGAGATCGATGAACAGCTACTCCTATTCCAAAATCCTACGACACGTGTTTCGTGACAAAGTTCACGTCAGTTGCAGAATAGTGAAACTATCGGGTATCAGGTGCAGCCAACATTCAAGTTGCGGCGCTGCAGGTCTGCCAAGGCTGAAAAGAGCACAAGCAACTGTCAACTAATGTTATTTTCCAACACGAGAACCGCGGGGCTGTCCTTGATCATTGTCGGGGCGCTGCCCTGATTCACCACCGGTGACGCCGATTGCGGAGAAAACTGTGCGGCGGGCGTATAACATTGCGGATATTGAGGTCAATCTGGTAAATATACGTTTGGGTTATAAGTCGGGAACATTGTCCCGGACAAACTGCATTACCTGGTTTGTAAAGGCAACCGGGTCATCCAGATGATTTTCTATGATGTCTATCATAATATTCATGTCCATTTCCTGATACTCATGGATCATGACATTACGGAACCCGACCATCCTTTTTAGTTTGTCCGCAAGATCGACGGAGATAATCTTTGCATTGGCGAGTATCTCAAAACTTTCCTTGCTTTCTTTCGGCAGTCCAAGTTTTCTTTTTTTGATAACGTGATTTGCAATATCAATTGACTGCTCGGCTACCCGCTGAAGATTGATGGCTATTGCGTCCTGCTTCAGATGGTCCTCTTCGAAGGGCAGCTCCGACGGCATGGCGTAGTAAAGGCGGATTTGCTTTATGCACCGTTCGATGCTCTCTTTCTTATTCAGCACAACATCCATTGTCATTGCACTATTCTCCCGGTTTCCAGTATATCTTCCAAAATTTCCGCGCGCTCTTCATTCAGCTTCTGGTAAGAAGACATGACGTGCATTTCAAAATCATCGACAGAATATTCGCTCTTCTTATAGATAATTCTGCCTTCCTGTATGATTGTGTGCTGGAAAACGGTATTTGCCGTTCTTATGTTGACAAGGTCCACGGTCTTTTTCAAAGCGTCTTCAAGCGCATACCTGCAGTCGCTAACACCAAGATTCTTAAGCAGCTTGGTCTGATCATGCGAAAAGAGAAGGGCGATATCCACGTCGCTCTCATTCCGTTCATCCGGCGTCAGATATGAGCCAAAGACGTAGATCGCTTCTACGTCTGGATAAAAGCTCAGTACTATTTTTATTATCACTTCCTCGCTCATTCGGCTTTATTATATGCTTTTTGGTTGTTGCGGGCAATATCTGCGCTGATTGATTCGGTTAAAAAACTTGAAAAATACCGGTGGATGAAACTATTCTATTTATATGGAAAAAACAGCTACTTTTAGGACCCCAAAAGGATTTCTCTTTGCTGCTGTAGAAGCGGCGATTAAAAAGCCTGGCAGGAAGGACCTTGCGCTTATTTATTCGGATACAGAAGCAACGAGCGCGGGAATGTTTACGAAAAACATGGTGAAAGCCGCCCCTGTAAAGCTCGATATGAAGCGGATCAGGTCGGGCAAAGGACGGGCAATTATTGTGAA
Source organism: Nitrospirota bacterium (assembly GCA_015233365.1). Classification (GTDB taxonomy): domain Bacteria; phylum Nitrospirota; class Thermodesulfovibrionia; order Thermodesulfovibrionales; family Dissulfurispiraceae; genus JADFXI01. Next base: position 6,286 of record JADFXU010000024.1, read on the forward strand.
CAGCGGCAATGCGAATGCCTGCACCGCGGAGCAGGGCATGAATGACGCAATTGAAATGACTGCCATGACTGCCCGTGCACTGGGATTGAAAGCCGGCCTGGTATATGCGTGTTCCACAGGCGTGATCGGCACTCCCCTGCCTATGGAGAGGATACGCCCAAAGATTGCCGAACTTTCATCTTCACTCGGCAAATCCACTATTGACGATGTTGCAGCGGCTATTATGACTACCGATACCTTTCCAAAGATCGCCGGCAGGAGGATTAAAATTAACGGTACTTTACTGACTATTTCAGGCATATGCAAAGGAGCCGGTATGATACGCCCTGATATGGCGACCATGCTGTGCTTTATTATGACTGACGCATGTGTTGAACGTTCGGCTCTGGACAGTGCGTTGAAGACCGCAGTAGAGCGGTCTTTTAATTTAATTACAGTGGACGGCGACATGTCCACCAACGACACGATCCTGTTGATGGCAAATGGCGCTGCAGGCAATTACCCGATCACGAAATCATCGCCGGCCTTCGGTCGTTTTTTGAAGGCACTTTCAGAAGTGGCACTCGAATTAAGCACGCTGATAGTCAAGGATGGAGAGGGCGCGTCGAAGTTTATAAAGGTTGTGATAAGGAATGCGAGGAGTAATGCTGAGGCGAAAAGAGGCGCTATGGCGGTCGCTGATTCGATGCTGGTTAAGACCGCACTCTACGGCAATGATGCGAACTGGGGAAGGATCATTTGCGCGCTCGGGTATTCCGGAATCATGGTTAAAGAGGAGAAAACCGATATCACGATTAACGGCATAAAAGTGGCGAAAAAAGGCAGGGCCACCCAAAGGGACAAAGAGGCCAATGAGAGGCTGAAAGCCAAAGAAGTCACGGTGGAAGTAGACCTCGGTGTCGGGAAAGGCAGTGCAACTGTGCTCACCTGCGATCTGACCGAAGAATATGTCAGGATCAATGCCGAATACAGGACGTAGGGTCCGGTGCGGGGAGTTTCTTTGTGGAAATCTGTTTCGAAGAATAGATTAATCTCAGTTGATGTTGTGTGCATCTCAAGTATGAAGTTGACACCCTCTCTGACAATGACTGACAGGTAAGTTCTTCAACAATTCTTTTAAGTTAGTACATCATAAAATCACTTTTTCCAGAATATCCACCGCGTCCTCCACGATTTTGAAACAAACAGTTTTAAAAAGGCCCTTTTCCCGCGCCTCCTCCAACCCCTTTTCGGAGCTTATATCGATGCCCAATAACTGCTTACACTCGATTGAGTCATGCCTTTTCTCAAATTCAGCTATAAATTCCTTGACCTTCCCGTAGGTCAGGGGCTTAACTGCCTTGTCTTCCGGGGTATATTTGCCATATTTCAAACCTGTGACCATAAATGCACCTGTCACTGCCCCGCAGGTCCTTGCCGTATGCCCTATCCCTCCGCCAAACCCGCACGCCAATTTCAATGCATTTGTCTCTTCCAGCCCATAGTCCCCGGCAAATGAGGCAAGTACCGATTGGGCACAATTGAAATCACTACTGAATAAGCTCAAAGCCTTGTCCGAACGTGTCACAGCCATCTCCTTTATTCTTTGGGAATTATCCTGAGAAACTTTCTTTTTCCGGCTTTGATGAGATAATTCCCTTTAGTGATTTTAATATCCGGGTCGCTGACCTTTTGCTCATCGATGCTTATTGCGCCCTGCTTTGTAAGTCTCATCGCCTCGCCTGTGCTCTTGACGAGTCCGGCGGTTTTAAGTATCTGTGGCAGCCACAGGCTTTCTTCGTCCCAATGAAGCTCGAAAACAGGGATTTCATCCGGAATACCTTTTTCCCTGAATATCTTGTCGAATTCTTCCTTTGCACGAAGTGCGGCGTCTTTTCCCCAATACCGTTCCACAAGTTCGAGTGCCAGGTCTTCCTTTGCCTTCTTGGGGTGCAGGGTCCCTGAGCGCAGCCCTTCTTTGAGATCGTGCAGCGCCTCATTGCTGATATGGCTGAGGAGTTCGTAATACTTGACCATAAGCGTATCATTAACAGACAGCAGCTTGCCGTACATATCTTTCGGGGGGTCGAAAATGCCCACGTAGTTGCCAAGGCTCTTCGACATCTTCTTTACGCCGTCAAGCCCCTCCAAAAGCGGCATGATTACGAGCGCCTGGGGCGGCTGGCCGTATTCCTGCTGCAACTCCCTTCCCATGAGCAGATTAAACCTCTGGTCGGTGCCGCCAAGTTCAACGTCGGCGCAGAGTGCTACGGAATCGTAACCCTGAAATAAAGGGTACATGAATTCATGTATGCCGATGGGGCTCCGGCTGTTAAACCGCTGCTTGAAATCCTCACGCTCAAGCATGCGGGCGACTGTTTGTTTTGCCTGAAGTTTAACTATCTCCATTGCCGTCAGATTCATGAGCCATTCGCTGTTGAACCGTATAAGGGTCTTTTCAGGGACGAGAATTTTAAAGACTTGCTCTTTATACGTCTCGGCGTTATTTAATACGTCTTGTCTCGTCAACGGTTTTCTCATCTCGGATTTGCCGGTTGGATCACCGATCATTCCCGTAAAATCCCCTATCAGAAAGATGATCTCGTGGCCCAACTCCTGAAACTGGCGCATCTTCTCAAGCAAAACAGTATGGCCGAGATGTATATCAGGCGCCGTCGGGTCAAAACCGGCCTTTATCCTCAGAGGTTTATTTTCTGTGTAAGATTTTTCGAGCTTGTGGATGAGCTCTTTTTCGAGGATGATGTCTACCGTTCCTCTCTTGATTATCACCAACTGTTCTTCAGGAGAAAGCATAACGTATATAATAAATGCGTCGGCTGCCGAGCGTCAAGCCGTTTAGGTAATCGGATTGACAAAGACCGGCTGCTTTGATATTCTACAAACAAGCCACGAAGGCCTGAACCACGAAGGTTCTGTATCCCTTCGTGGTTTTTTAATGGATAATGACTTCTTTTATAGATAAGGGCCTTAGTTACGTTGCCGGTATCATCAAGGCGAGTTATGTACAATGGGAGCTGGCTTCGGCGAAAGGGTTTCTCCAGAAATTTGACGCGAGAGCCAAAGTCTTTCTCCTGCTGTTTTTCATCGGGATTATAAGTTTAAAGCAGACCATTCGGGCTGAAATGGCTATCGCGGCTTTTATCTTTGTTCTTGCCGCCCTTTCGCGAGTCAATGTTACGGACTTTTACAAAAGGGTGCTGTTTTTCGGATTTGTTTTCGGGTTTCTTGTTACGCTGCCTTCATCCCTGAATACAATTACGCACGGGGAGATAATTTTCCGGCTAGTCGATCTGCCGGAGTCGTATAATTTTCTGGGCTATAATATTCCCCGGAGGATCGGGATCACGCGGCAGGGAATGACGGGTGTCATGATGCTCACGCTCAGGGTGGTGAATTCGGTCTCACTGTCACTGCTGGTGATCTCCACTACTCCTTTTCACGAGGTGGTCAAGGCATTAAAGATATTGAGAATCCCCGACCTTTTTTTGATGGTCCTCACATTAACGTATAAATACATTTTTATTTTTGCCAGAACGGTTGAAGAGATGTACCTTGCAAAAAAGAGCCGTCTCACGGGACGAGTTAGCGGCGCTGAAGGGCGCATGTGGGTTGCAGGCAGGATGGCTTTTATCTTCAGGAAAACACAGTCGCGATGTGAGGACGTATTCAAGGCAATGCTGGCAAGGGGCTTTTCTGACGATATACGAGTTTACGGTCACCGGCTTTTCAGGACATGCGACTGGTTGTTTTCCGTTTTTGTCCTTTCCGCCGGGATTTTTATTATTATTGTTTGAGGTAAGAAATGGAACCGGTTTTTAGTATCGAAAATGTCACGTACCGGTATTATGACAAGATTACCGCCCTCACGGATGTCAGCCTCAAAGTAGAGGCAGGAGAGCAATTCGCTGTCATAGGATCGAATGGAAGTGGAAAATCGACTTTGCTGCAGATAATGGGCGGACTTATCCATCCTTCAGACGGCGCGGTACATTTCAGAGGTAATGAGGTATCTGAAAAGGCATTGCAAAAAAAGGAATTTTTGCGATATTTCCGCGAAAGAGTGGGCTATGTTTTCCAGGATTCCGATATCCAGCTTTTCTGTCCTTCAGTGCTCGATGAACTGCTCTACGGGCCCATGCAACTTGATATAGATGAAAAGGAGGCGCTGGACAGGGCATTTGAAATAATGAAGATGCTCAATATAGAGGGACTTAAGGACAGGCCGTCCTACATGCTTTCCGGAGGCGAGAAGAAGCGCGTCGCCATTGCCTCTGTGCTTACCATGGACCCCGAAGTACTTCTTTTTGACGAGCCGACCAACGGCCTTGATCCGAGGACGCAGTGTTTTCTTATGGAACTGCTCATTGCCCTGAACGAGTCAGGCAAGACAATCGTGATTGCGACTCATGATTTGTCCCTAGTCAGCGAGCTGCACGCAAAAGTCGCTGTTCTGTCCGAAGACCACCAGGTGGAGAGTACCGGCAGTTCCGGCGATATTCTGAAAGATGAGGAGTTGCTCCTGAAGGTGAATTTAATCCACGAACATATCCACTTTCACGGCGAAAAAGCACACCGCCATCTGCATTCGCACTATCTTTTTCATCAACACTGACGGTTTCGTAAAAAGCCCATATGCCAGTGCCACCCCAGAGTAAACGTAAGAGGGTCAGGTCTTGGGACTTGAACTAAATAGACGCGGCATGTATCCTCTGTCATACAAGCAAGACAGTATAAGTGCCAGTTGAATTCAAGTTCCAAGACCTGACCCCATTGACCTTTCCTCAGGATTTGCGCGCCTTGCCTATGAACTTTTTACGAAACCGTCTACATTAATTTGGTAGTAAGGAAGCCGGGCGGAGTAAACCTTTTACAAAACTCCCCGATAACAATATTACCAAGGATGGTGGATTATGATTACCCAAAAGGAACTGTTTGAAATCCTGTGTGAGAGTCCCCTATATTGCTGGATGGACGAGTTTGACTTAGCAACCATCGTTGAAAGCGAGAGGTGGCTGGGTTGGGTCGGACAGTAAACAGGGACTGATAAGTAAACAGTTTATTTGACAGCTATAAATGTGGTCCTGTCCACTCCGCTGTTCCCTGTTATGGGATCAAATGAATAAACAGTCACCTCATAGGCGCCTTCCTTAGTTACTTCAAGCATACCCTCGAAGGTGCTTGTCTTGTTTGCAAAAGCGAGGGGAATTACCGCTGATACTGCATCATTACATTTCACTATTGCCTTGACTTCGTATTTGTTGGCATCCCATATGCCCCCCGGTGTTATGGGGCAACCACACATCATCATGACATTTGCTCTCACGGGCACCTTTATCTTTCCATCAATAAGCTTCAGCGTCTCATGGGCCTGTGGTGCAAGTACAGCAATAGAGAAACCGTAGACATCTACGATTATTCCCTCTCCCGTAATATCTTTGCCAGGTATTAACCACACCTGAGTAGTGTTTTTAGCCATAGATTGCCTTTGTCCATAAGGCGCATAAATCTCAATTGTGACAAATTTCGGTTCGGCTATATCAATCGTTGTCTCGAATTTTGCGGCACTATTATCAGTTATGGCAACTCCACGGCGAACAGGCTCTGTCATAATTTTCTGAGTGTTTCCAGTCCCGCCGGTTGTAAACCCTTTTGCAAGCACCTCTCCAGTTTCGGAATCCTTAATTATCACAAGGGCCCCTGCCATGGTGCTGCCGATAAACTTGGCGTCCTTAGCTTTCGCTCTGACAGTAATCTTTGTCTGAGTTGCCTCTGATACTCCCCCAAAAAGAAACATCATAAGAACACCCATCACTATTTTTTCCATTAAAACTCCTTTTATCAGAGGGTAAATAAAATATTTGTGTAATTGTATAAAAAGAGGTGCTCAAAAGTAAAGCGCGATATTTTCTGCAAAATAACAAAATCTCATTTGGAGAACAACGCTATACTTACGTTTAAATAAGCCAAGCAAATATAGGAAGAAAGGATGATAGTGAGAAGTGAAACAATTGACTGTTCCACCCGAAATTATGCACAATTCACTGAATAACTTTCCTGAATTAAAAGCAAAACATGCAATTGATATAAAAAACTCTGTATTTGAGTGTCAATATTACCGGAAAACGGAAGGAGGTGAAATACGGCAGGGGAGGCCGCAGCAGAGCAGAAGAAAAATTAAAAATCCATAAGAATGGAGGAAGCATGAAGCAGAAACTCGCTTTTTTAACAATAGGGCTGATTATTGCAGCAGGGCTTACAGTATTCGGCAGTGCTCCTAAAAACAGCATTGCGGCTACTGATATGACAGGAGAATCCTGTTATACGATACCCGGGCCTACCATCGAAGCCAAAGTGATCACTCCGGCAAAAGATGTGACTTTCAATGGTATTGCGTATATCGCGGGGCATGGCGGGCATATAGCGATCATCGACATGCGGACAATGAAGTCGCCGATGGACATCGAAAAAGACAGGATTGTCCTTACCGAGGCCGGCTCGGAGATGGAAGGTAAGATTGCCGGGATGAGTTTTGAGGAGGTCAAGAAATCGGGCGGTACGCACGGTCAGGCACTTATCGGTGAGAAGGGCCAGAAAGTAATGATTGCCGGCACATTGTCCGGTGATGTGTATAAGATCAATTTGACCACAGGGAAAAAAGAAGGACCCTTCAAAGTGGGAGAGAAGTTTTGCGGCGCTATAGTCGGTCCTGACGGCAAAATCTATTTTGAAGACATGGCAGACGGCAATGTGTATGTCTGGGATGCTCAAAAGCTGAAGACAGCTGACAAAATGCCGGTAGGCAAGGCAGTGTGCGGGATTCAGTGGACGAAGAACGCTAAAAAGGCATACATAACCGACATGCCGACCGGCATAGTTTATGTATACAACTGGAAGACAAAGAAGAAGATAAAAGAGATTAAGAGTCCTGAGATGACCTTTATTCACCAGGCGCGCATGACACCTGACGGGAAATATCTGTGGGTGAGCGCACCCAATGAGTATGATCCGGGCCTGAAGCCGGGAACGCACAAGAGCCAGGTCATTATCATCAATACAAAAACCGACAAGATAATAAAGAGAATCATCCTGCCTGACAATATCAGGCCCCATGATTTTGCATTTACCGCAGACGGCAAATATGCGTTCATCAGTTCCAGGACATATGCTGATGACAGCACGCTGGATGTGATGGATTTGAGAAATGGCAATATAGTGCGCAGGGTGTCGGCATGCGCCTCCTGTCACAAGGCCCTGGGAATAGAGGTCAAAGTGGACAAGGGCTCGCCGCTTCTTTGCGGAGTGGAGATAGACTGGAACCCCTTATTCGAGTGTCCGCTGCTAAAATGATAAACGCCGGCAAATAACTTTCAGCACAGGGCGGACAATTCCCGAAGGAGAGGGGCATAATATTATGCCCCTCTCCGGACTTCAACCGAAGAGCCATACGTTTTAAACAGCCTCCCCCTGACGATCCTCTCATCTGAATTGGTCGATGGTCAACGGGGATGTTATAATAAAAAGTAAACGGAGGAAGTTTGACTGATGACTGAACTGGAGAAGCTTGAAAAGTTGCTCGGCCACTGGAAAGAGCATAATATGGAACATGCCGAGACTTACAGGGAGTGGGCTGAGACGACTGCGCGCCTCGGCAGGCAAAACCTGTCTGATATCCTTACCCGTCTTTATAACGATGCAAAGGCCATGGAAAAGCTTTTTGACGAGGCGGCTGAGTCTATAAAATAGTCCCCACCAACACGTGGAAAACGGAAGTCAGAAGATCAATGAAATCATAGAGTTCCTTTCAGGCTACCTGCACGGAAAGGAGCGTGCTCTAAGGTTGGCGCTTATTGCCTTTTTTTCAAAAGGGCACCTGCTCGTCGAGGATTTACCGGGCCTGGGTAAAACGACGCTGGCTATTGCCGTGGCAAAGGCGCTCGATCTTGGATTCGGCAGGATACAATGCACAAGTGATCTGTTGCCTACAGACATAACCGGACTTTCAATTTATAACAAGAATACCGGAGAATTTGAATTTCGCTCCGGACCCGTATTCAATAATATTGTACTTGTCGATGAAATCAACAGGGCTACGCCAAAAACACAAAGCGCATTTATAGAGTGCATGGGCGAGAAGCAGACCACGATCGAACGTCAGACATACATGCTTCCCCGGCCTTTCTTTGTTATAGCGACACAGAACCCTGTGGAACAATTCGGGACATTTCCTCTTCCTGAATCTCAATTGGACCGTTTCATGATGAAAATAAGCATAGGTTATCCTTCGAGAGATGCGGAAAAGGAGATTCTAAGAGGAGGCAGCAAGAGAGGTGAGTTGTATACCATGAAGCCTATGATGAATAAAGAAGACGTGCTTGCCGTAAGCGAAGACATCAGGAAGAGGGTGTATGTTTCGGATAAAATTCTTGACTACCTGCTTGCCATTGTTGAAGCGACGCGCAGCAATAAATATCTGATGGCCGGTATTTCCACGAGAGGGGCATTGGCAATACACCATACCGCAAGGACAAACGCCTACTTCAAGGGCAGGGACTTTGTCATTCCCGAAGATATCACGGAGCTTGCGGAGTACCTGATGCCTCACAGGATTATCTTCAGGGAAGAATTCGAACAACTCGAAAGAAAGGAGATCGTGCAATCGCTACTCGATCAAATACCGGCCCCGGTTTAATAAAGATTACAAAGGCTGGATGGATTTATATTGTTCTGACGCTGTTCTTCGGCTTTTCCGCGGTAAACACGAGTAATAATCTGGTATATCTTATTGTGTCTGCGTTACTGGGTTTAATGGGAGTGTCGGGTTTTTTCGGCAAGCGCAATTTGTCGGGAGTGGATGTAGACCTGGATTTCCCCGGGGAACTTTTTGCGGCGAGTCATTTGCCGGTGAAGATTACCCTGGTAAATAAGCGGAGAATATTGCCCGCTTTTTTGATCAGGGTAAGGATAGACAATTATGAAGTGCTGTTTCCTTTCGTGCGTGCCCGTTGTTCCGCTGCGAAATATATCGAGATTTATTTCCCTAAGAGAGGCAGCTACCGTGTTGAACAGTCATATATATCGTCTGTCTACCCTTTCAACTTCTTTACCAGATACAGAAGAATCGCACGTCCTTATGGTGCTGTTGTGTTCCCGCAGGCAAGAAGATGTGAACTGCACAGTTCCCTTCAAAGCCTGACCCTTCACGCGGGAAAGGATACTTCCTATAAACCTGGATATGATGGAGAGATGATATCTGTCAGGACGTATGTTTCAGGAGATCCTTCCAGGTATATCCACTGGAAATCCAGCGCCAGGACGGGCGAACTTAAGACTAAGGAGTTTTCAGTGGAATCCCGGCGTCCGGTGATTATCGATTTCGAAAAAGTCGACATTCCGGACAGGGAGGAAAAGCTTTCATGCCTGACATACTTCATAATAAAATCTTTCAGGGACAATATTCCTGTCGGGCTCAGGATGAAAGAAAGGGTATACAAGCCCGGGTTGTCTAAAACACACAGGATAAGCATGTTGAGAGAGCTGGCGTTATATGGTGAGAAATAATCAGCCTGTAATGGTTGAAGATGTGGTCAAAGTGCTTAGCTATGCTATCGGCGCTATCGGGTTTCTATCTGTTGCCAGGCACGTAGCGCCTTTGTTCGCCATGGGATTTTCATGTCTTTACATTATTGCGGCGGTGATAGATTACAGAAGAATACATTTTGTGCCGCGCTGGGCGCTGACTGCCGCCGCCATATCGTTTATCGTGTTTACTTTCAAGAGAATGGGCGCGGAGAATTTCGTGCTTCCTTCCATCGAGGCCCTTTCGTTCCTTCTGATCATAAAATTATTTGAGGAAAAGGGATTCAGGGATTACATGCAGATATACATGCTGTCGGTGTTTTTATTGGCGGGAGCAGCGCTTCTTTCGATCGATATGGTATTTCTGGTGTACCTTGTGTTATTGACGGCACTTTGTTCAACCGCCCTGATCTTTCTCACATATTACTCACAGGACAGGGAACTGGCCCTGCAGGGCGGTGTTGTGCTGGGAATTACTTCAAAGTCCCTGCTGATACCTATGGTTGCGGCGCCAATGGCTGTCCTGTTGTTCATTATGCTGCCGCGCACCAGTTATCCGATGTTCTATTTCTTTAATATTGGCGGCAATTCCGCCACTGCCGGTTTTACCGACCGCGTCCGGCTCGGGGCTGTTTCGGGCATACAGGAGGACACTGCGATCAGTTTCCGGGCGGGCATGGAAAAAATAGATGAGGGCCAATTATACTGGAGAGGCATTGTGCTCGATGTCTTTGACGGGACATCGTGGAAGAGTTCCCTGAAAGCGCCTGCAGACTTTTCCTCATTGCCCTGGGTTGCCGGCAAACGCATTGAACAAACCATATATCTTGAGCCCTATGAAAACAGATATCTGTTTGTCCTGGATAAACCCCGGAACATTTCGCTCCAACGCATTCAGAGACGGCGCGATTTGACCTTTTCGCAATCAAACAATATAACGAGGCGGGTTAAGTATTCTGCATCTTCTGTCATTTCGGAAATATCGCCCGAGAGATCGATTGAGAGGGACCTCTATCTGCAATTGCCGCCGGAATTGTCCGGGAGAGGCGCCGTGAAGACAGCCAGGAAGATAGAAAATCTGGCACGGCGGCTGGCTGTTAAGAATGATGCCGGGGCCACGGTCAGTTCGATGCTTTCTTTTCTGAGAAAAGGGAATTACCGCTACACGCTCAGTAACCTCCCGTTGACCAGGCACCCTCTGGAAGATTTTCTCTTCAAATATCATCGTGGCAACTGTGAGTATTTTGCGTCGGCAATGGCGGTTATGCTCAGAATCGACGGAATACCTTCAAGGCTGGTTGGCGGTTATCGCGGCGGTTATTACAATGACATGGGAAAGTATTATCTGGTACCCCAAAAAAATGCGCATGTGTGGGTGGAGGCATACATAGATAATAAAGGATGGCTCAGGGTGGATCCAACGCCTGCAGATAATACTGAGGTTGCGGGGAAGGACCTTTTTTTTGCTGCGAGACTCCTTTTTGACACCTTCAGCTATTACTGGAATGCCTCGGTAATTAATTATGATTTTGAAAGCCAGTTATCGCTGCTTACTTCAGTGCGTTCAGGCATTAAACAACTCGGAAAACCTCATTTCAACTTTGCTCACGGGAAAGAGAGTTTCATCAGGTATCTGATGTTTTCTTTCCTTTCGGCGGGTGGTCTTTACACGGTTTGTGTCCTGATGCGGAAGAGAAAAAGCGCATCAGAGCGCATCCTCGGGTTGTTCTTCAGAAAAGCGGGTAAACTTGGCTACATTAAAATGAAATCCGAGGGTCTCGAGGAATTTGTGATGAAGATAAGTGACTCTGTTTTAAGAGAGAAGGCATATTTGTTTGTGAAGGAATTTGAAAGATATTATTTCAGGGATGAAGAGATTAACGCTGAGGCATCAAGACGTTTGAAACATTTAATAAAGACCATTTGACCCGCCGTATTTTGCTATACTGACAAACATGCTAAAGATATAATGTTTTTGATCGATAACATTGTTACGGTGAAGAAATGAAGGGGACAGTTTGATAGTTGCAATAATGAACGGGCCATGAAGAATCTGAGCCTGAAAAGTAAAATCACTTTTGTCTTCGTATGTCTGGTGATTATACTGACGGCGTTTATTGCGTATTTCACGCTTTCTTTTTTCGAGGAAAAAATCAAATCGGATATCTCTTACAGGCAATACGTCATGGTTTCCGCGCTGGCTGACGAATTTGACGACAAACTCAGGACCACTCATAATTTATTAGTACAGTTGTCCGGGATCGTCACGCCTGACCTTGCACTGAGTCCTGACAGGGCAAGGGAGTTCCTGAACGGCAGGAAAGAGATCCTTTCGATATTTGACAACGGCTTATTTCTGTTTGATATATCAGGCCGTATTATAGCTGAGACGCCTGTTACTCCGAACAGGGTAGGCAAGGATTTCTCATTCCGCGAATATTTTAAAATCACTGTCGAAAGCGGCTCTCCCTATATAGGCAATCCCTATCGTTCTACACACTCCCGGCATGATCCTGCAGTCATGTTTACAGCGCCTGTGCGCGACGGCAAAGGGAAAATGATCGCTGTTCTCGGTGGAAGTCTCTCCCTGTTAAAGGACAATTTTCTTGGAAGACTGAGACATATTAAAATAGGCGGGACCGGATATATGTATCTTTACAGTATGGACAGGACAATGGTGGTGCATCCTGACGCAAGCAGAATTTTGGAAAATGATATCCCTGTTGGAGTCAATAAACTGCTTGACCAGGCCTTGGACGGGTTTGAGGGGACAGGAGAAACAGTCAACTCGCGGGGGCCGCTTGCAATCACGACGTTCAAGCGCCTTAAATCAAAGAACTGGTTACTGGCAGCCAATTATCCGGTAGCAGAAGCATACGAACCTATTGTAAAGGCAAAGAAAACCTTGCTGGTTGCAATTATAATCATGACCGTATGTGTCCTGGTTGTCGGGCGTTTTATTGTCAGCTACTTCATGAGATCCCTATCCTTGTTTACAAAGCATATAGTGCAACTGCCCAATAAAAGTGATGAAGCAAAGCTGTTTCAAGTCACATATGATGACGAGATCGGCAAGATGGCCGGTGCTTTCAACACAATGGTGAAGGAACTCGAAAGTGAAAGAATGGCGCTTAAGTCTGAAAAGGAACGGTTGGCCGTCACACTGCGGTCGATCGGTGACGGTGTTATTACTACGGATGTGGGAGAAAATATTTTTCTGATGAATACCGTTGCCGAAAACTTGACGGGCTGGACGCAGAAAGAGGCATTCGGCAGGCATCTGTCCGATGTCTTTCGCATTATAGACGAAAAAACAGGCGAGTGCCGTGAAACTCCGGTCGACAAAGTCATTAAAAGCGGTAAAACTGTGGAACTTGAAAATCACACGGTTTTGATAGCCAGGGACGGGACCGAAAGGATAATAGCCGACAACAGCGCGCCGATTATGGACCGGGACGGCAAAATAATCGGAGTAGTTCTGGTATTCAGGGACATGACTGAAAAAAACAGATTGGAAGAAGAGCTTCTGAAGGCCCAGAAACTTGAATCTCTCGGCATACTCGCAGGAGGGATCGCCCATGATTTCAACAATCTTCTGACAGCCATACTCGGCAACATTTCGCTCATAAACAGTGGCGGGATGTCGCATGATGACAAGAAGAAGCGTCTTGAAGATGCGGAGAAGGCAACTTTGAGGGCAAAAGACCTTGCGTATCAGTTGCTCACATTTTCAAAGGGAGGCGCTCCGATCAAAAAGACAGCTTCAATAACCGATATTATAAAAGATTCTTCCGGCTTCCTTCTCAGGGGTTCCAACATCAGATGTGAATATGATTTCCATGACGGCTTATGGCCCCTGGAGGTTGACCAGGGTCAGATCAATCAGGTGATAAATAATTTAATCATTAATTCGACGCAGGCAATGCCTGAGGGCGGCACTGTCAGTATCAGTGCCCGCAACTTTGTCATGCGTGATGACAATGCACTCAAACTTAGACATGGAAAGTACGTCGTGATATCTGTTAGAGACACGGGGCCGGGCATCCCCGCGGAGTATATTTCCAGGGTGTTCGACCCTTTTTTCACAACAAAAAAGGAGGGAAGCGGCCTTGGGCTATGCATTTCTTATTCAATAATAAAAAAACACGATGGACACATATCAGTGGAATCAAAGCCGGACGCCGGGACGCTCTTCAATATTTATCTTCCGGCGTCCTCTCAGGACATATCGGAGACAAAAGACAGCGCAGACAGGATCAGATGCGGCAATGGGAAGATACTCTTTATGGACGACGAAGAACTTATCCGGGAACTGGCCGCCGGAATGCTGAAGGTTTTGGGATACGATTTTGAATTGACCAAGGATGGCCGGGAGGTTCTGGAAGCATATAAAAAGGCGTCGGATACTGGAGCGTCTTTTGATGCTGTTATCATGGACATGACAATCCCGGGAGGCATGGGCGGCAGGGAGACCGTGATCAGTCTGCAAGAGATGGATCCTTCAGTGAAGGCGATCGTATCGAGTGGTTATTCCAATCATCCTGTCTTGTCCGATTATAAAGAATATGGTTTCAGTGGCGTGCTTATCAAACCATATACTGTTAAGGACCTCGGCGAAGCTTTAAATAAAGTATTTAACTGATGTTGAAAGAAATATCCCCCGTGGGAATACAGCCCGGATATTGACTTAGGTCAATCACTTTCTTTTCTTGTTTTGCGATAATTTATCTGTCACTGTCAGACTAATATATTGGAGGACATATGAAAATCAGCACCAGCCTTAAGATTGTCATTGCCGTACTCGCGAGTTTTTCTCTGATTAGTGTAGGGTCGGTTTATTTTCAGCTCAATAAAATGAGTGATGACAGCCGGGTGGTTAATTACGCTGGAATTGCCAGAGGCGGCACTCAACGGCTTGTTAAACTGGAACTCGGGGGCCATCCGTCAGATGAACTGATATCTAAACTGGACAAAATAATCAACGGTCTTGTTAGTGGCGATGAAGAACTGCAATTACCCAAAGCAACAGATCAGGAATTCCTTGCCTGTATGGAGGCAGTAAGGAGGTCATGGGGTGAACTCAGGCAAACAATAGCGAGGACAAGACAGGACAGAACGCAGCAGGAAAGCCTTCTGAAAGCAAGTGAGGAATATTTTGAGATCAGCAACAAGGCAGTATCTGCAGCGGAAAGGTTCTCGAAAGGCAAAGTCACGACGCAAAAGGCAACACAGGTGATATTGTTTGTACTTAATGCAATCATTCTGGGATATATCTGGATAAGCAGTCAAAAAAAGATCGTAAGGCCACTATCGGGGTTTAAGTCAAAAGTCGAACAGATAGCCCAAGGCGATTTGAAAGTGGTTATGGACTATGCCAGTAAAGATGAGATCGGCGCGCTCTCCGGGAGTATGGACAAAATGATCCAGTCTATTAATACCCTGATACGCGGCATATTAACGTCTGCCGACAACGTTGTACGGACCGTAAATGCATTAAGGGAAAGAGCGGAAAAAACAGATGACGGGGCAAAAAACCAATCCAGCCAGGCAGCTCAGATCGCTGCCGCAGCAGAGGAAATGAGCCAGACCATCACTGATATTGCCAGGAATGCTTCAATAGCGGCAGATACATCGGCACAGGCAAAGGACGCGGCAAAAGGTGGTCAGGAAATTGCCAATACGGCTGTTGAAACAGTGAACAAGGTTTATAACGCTACTGTGGAGCTTGCAACCATGGTAGACAGGTTGAACAGCAGGACCGGTGAAATAGGGAATATAGTGACCGTCATTACTGATATTGCGGACCAGACCAATCTCCTTGCTTTAAATGCCGCGATAGAGGCGGCAAGGGCAGGGGACCAGGGCAGGGGCTTTGCCGTTGTTGCAGATGAGGTGAGGAAGCTTGCTGAACGTACGATAAAAGCGACGACTGAGATATCGGAGAAGATAGGGGCAGTGCAGGCTGAATCCGGGAAAACGAAAACATCGATGGACGACTCTTCAGAACAAGTAACAAGGGCGATGGATTACATTAAGAATGTGGGGGATTCCCTGCATTCCATTGTTGATGCTGTGCAGCAAGTCCGCGATCAGATAACTCAAATAGCGACTGCAGTTGATGAACAATCAGCCGCTTCCGATGAAGTGGCAAAGAATATCGAAAAGACATCGGGTATTGCACGGGACATGGAAAAAATGTCTGGAGAAGTTATGCAGGAGGTCAATGCTTTGAGTGATATAGCACAGGGGTTGAGGAATTCCACTACCGGCTTTAATATTCTGTAATGGGCTTAGAATCTGCCCCGGATAATATGAAGTCAGAGCCCTTTCTTTTTGCTGCGCTCTTTCAGGAGCCTGCGGTCATCCAGTCCGTTAAAGAGAAAGGCTTTCAGGGCTTCTCCTGTCAGGTGGCCTTCTGAATCCGGATTACTTTTCCCTCAGTGCATTCGCAGCTTTAAATGGTACTATTTTATGCTAATATATTACACCTTAAAAGGGGGATTCATGAAGCTGAATATATTCCTACAGGCTTGCTTCCTCTCTGTTACTGCAGCCATATCAACTCTTACAATCATTCTGACGGTTACTCCTGCTCTTTGGGCCGCGCAATCCACCATCACGGAGTCCGAGGGCTATGCCTGCATGGGCGACGACAAATCGAGGAAACAGACCGAGCAGGCAGCGGTTGAAGATGCGAAGAGGAAGGCTGCCGAGTCGGTCTCATCGTACATCAAGAGCGAGACCGCGACGAAGGACCTCGAACTCATAAAAGACCTGGTCTCGGCCTATAGCAATGCAACTGTCAAGGTTATACAGGAAATAGAAAAAAGATGGTACAAGGAACCGTCAATGGGAGATTGTTACAGGTTGAAGATAAAAGCCGAGGTTATTCCGGATGAAAGAGCGATGGAAAATGTCGCAAAGGCAACTGATAATCCCTCTGCACCTTTGCACGTGAAGGTCTGGAGTGATCACAAGGAATATAAGAGCGGCGACAAGATAAAAATATACCTGAGGGGCAATAAGCCTTTTTATGCCCGTGTCCTCTACAAAAATGCCAGGGGAGAAGCCCTTCAGCTTCTGCCGAACCCGTATAGAAAAGAGAATTACTTCAACGGCGGAGTGGTCTACGAGATTCCTGCAGGTAACGACAGATTTGACCTTGAGGTCAGTCCCCCTTTCGGCGAGGAATACATCCGGGTGTATGCCAGCACTTCTCCCTTAGGAGAACTTGCCCTGCAGAGTGCTGAGGGAGTCTACAGGGTGAAGACAGAGTCTCAGGATATCGGAGCGGTCACCAGGGGTGTAAAACTCAAAGAAAAGCCGGGCGGGAATGAGAGTTCCGCATCCGAGTTTTTTGAGGATGCAGCAATAGTGAGGACGTCGAAATAAGACAGGGGATGGAGTTTTTTAGTTTCAGGAGCGTAGAACTGAACAACTCGCTATTATTGCATCAACCATGCCTTTGATGGTCGCTTCTTCAGGCACAATTGAGACTGTAAGACCTGCCTTATTTATGGCCTCTTTGGTAACGGGGCCTATGGCCGCTATTACAGCCGGTTTAAGGAGGTCCATCGCATCATCTCCCATCATGTCGATAAAATTGGCGAATGTGGCCGCGCTGGTGAAGGTGGCAACGGCAATACGCCCTTCTTTAAGGAAGCGTTTAAGTCTCTTGCCATGTTTTTCGGGTTTGACAGTCCGGTAGGCAACCGGCGTATCTATCTCGCCGCCAAGTTCTCGCACCCTCTGCGGAAATATCTCTCTGGCGACCTCTGCCCTGGGCAATAATATTTTAATTCCATCGAGACTTTTGCTTTTTGCCCCTTGCCCCTTACTTTCCCTCATAATGGCTTCGAGCAGTCCTTCGGCATTAAACTGTCCGGGAACAAGATCCACCTTCAATCCATGGCTCCTGATGGTTGCGGCTGTTTTGGTCCCTATGGCGCAAAGTTTTATACCTTTAAGATCTCTTATGTCCCTGTCTCTTGCAAGGAAACGCTGCATGAAGAAACTGAAACCGTTTGCACTGGTAAAAACCATCCAATTATAAGACTCTATCTTATCAATCGCTCTATCGAGTGATGAATAGTTCTCAGGCGGAACGGTCCTGATAGTGGGAAATTCGAATATTTCCGCGCCGAGGTCTTCAAGCGGCGCGTATTCTTCCGTATAGCGCCTGGTTATTAATATCCTTTTGCCGAACAGCGGTTTTGTTTCATACCATTTAAGTTTCTCTCTCAACTGTACTACGTTGCCTACAACCATCACGGCGGGGGGCCGTATACCCTCGTCCTTTACATGTTCCGCGATATCGGCGAGGGTGCCGACCACGGTTTTCTGATCCGGCCTTGTCCCCCATCGCACCACTGCCGCCGGAGTATCAGGGAGTTTTCCGTGCTCTATAAGTTTCCGGGCAATATTATTGATGTTCCTGACCCCCATGAGAAAGACGAGGGTATCGGTGCCGGAAGCGACGGTGGCCCACTCAATCGTGCTTTCAGCTTTGGTTATGTCCTCATTTCCCGTGATTACCGAAAAGGAAGATGAGAACTTCCGATGGGTGAGGGGAATGCCGGCATAGGCAGGAGCTGCAATGGATGAACTGATGCCGGGTATTACCTCGAATTCAATACCTTCGGCTGCCAGCAGTTCGGCTTCTTCGCCTCCCCGCCCGAAGACGAAAGGGTCGCCCCCTTTTAAGCGGCACACCATTTTGCCTTCTTTTGCCTTATCGATCAGCGCCCGATTTATCTGGTCCTGGGTCATTGCATGATGCCCGCCGCGCTTGCCGGCATAGATAAACTCAGCATCATGATTAATATAATTCAGTATCTGCGCATTAAGATGAAAATCATAAACTACTGTTTCGGCTTTTTGCAGACATCGCATTCCCTTTACTGTTAAAAGGCCGATGTCCCCCGGCCCAGCTCCGATAAGATAAACCTTGCCTTTACTCATGTTTTTTCCTTAACTGCTTATTTCGCCGTTTACCGGCGGGATGTCCCGTCCATACACTTCGTCGAGGATTTCTTTGGCGCCCATTGCGAGCAGGTTTTCCGCCAGTTGCACTCCGAGCGCATCGGCATGATCCGGGTCGCCCCCGATGCGGCTTTTTATAATTCTGTCCCCTGTTACGCTGCCCACGATACTGTCTATAATCAAATGAGAAGAGTTTAATAATAATCTGGCGTGAGCGGCAATTGGGACCTGGCAACCACCTTCAAGCCGTCTCAGGACAGCCCTTTCGGCCATCACGCAAAGGGCTGTCGCAGGGTGATTGAGAGGATTGATAAGCGAATGGATGAAACTGTCATCAGTCCTGCATTCGATGCCGATCGCCCCCTGGCCGATAGCAGGGAGACTTATTTCTTCGGGAAGTATTTCGGTAATCCTGTCTTCCCATCCAAGCCTCCTGACTCCTGCAACGGCCAGGATTATGGCGTCAAACAGTCCCTCGTCGAGCTTCCTGAGGCGGGTATTAAGGTTGCCCCTCAACTGCCCGATTTTCAAATCAGGCCTTTTATTCAGGATTTGGCAGGAGCGCCGCAGGCTGCTTGTACCTACCAGTGCGCCCAAAGGCAGTTCTTTAAAACTGTTTGCCCTGGCCCGGCCATCGCGGATTCCGGATATAAAGGCATCATGAGGGTCCTCACGCTCGCAAACAGCAGCAAGATGAAGGCCGGGGGGAAACTCCGTCGGAACATCCTTCATACTGTGGACGGCGATATCAGCGCTGCCTTCAAGCAGCGCTTCTTCTATCTCTTTAACAAAGAGTCCTTTGCCGCCGACTTTTGCCAGAGGAACATCGAGTATTTTATCTCCGGTGGTCTTGATCTTATTGAATTCAATCCGGATCCCCGGGGAAATCCTTTCGAGCCCGGTTTTGACCCATTCAGCCTGCCACAGGGCAAGAGCGCTTCCTCGCGTACCGATGATAATCTTATCTTTCAAGGTCTTCTCCGTTGATTCCGTACAGTTTCCGGATCATTGCTATGAGTTCATCCCTGTCTTCGGAATCATCTTTAAGGGCGGTAGTCGGCGGGTGGATAAGTTTATTCACTATAGCCGTTGCGAGGTATTCCACTGCTTTTAGCTGCTCTCCGTTCATGTCCGGGAATTTGGACCTGAATTTTTCGAGTTCCTCGCTTCTTATTTCTTCCGCCTTCCGTCGGAGCGCTACAACTGTGGGCACGGAATCGAGAGAGGACATCCATTTTACATATTTTTCGACTTCCTCGCTCACAATGTGTTCGGCTTTTTCAGCCTCTTTTTTCCGTTCGATTATATTGGAATCGATCACTTCCTGCAGGTCATCGACGTCGTAGAGGTACACGTTTTCTATCTTGTTTATTTCAGGGTCGATGTTCCTCGGCACGGATATGTCTATAATAAAGACCGGACGGTGTTTTCTCTCCTTCATCACCCTGTTCATTTGCTCTTTGTTAAGTATATAGGACGGGGCACCCGTAGAGCATATGATGATGTCCATGCGTGCCAGTTCATGGGCAAAGTCCTCGAATCTGACCGCCCTGCCGTTAAATTCTCTTGCCAGTTCACATCCGCGCTCGTGGGTCCTGTTGACCACGGCAACTTCCTTTACCCCGTTATTGACAAGATGGTGGGCCGCGAGTTCAGCCATTTCTCCCGCGCCCAGAAGCATAAAATTCTTCTCCGAAAGATTTATGAATATTTTTTTGGCAAGTTCTACTGCCGCAAAGCTTATAGATACTGCGTTTTCAGCTATTCTTGTTTCGGTGCGCACTCGCTTGGCCGTCGAAATGGCCGTTTTCATCAGTTTATTGAGCAATATGCCTGTCGTCTTCTTACTCAGGGCGAAATCGAAGATATCTTTGAGCTGCCCGAGGATTTGAGGTTCTCCTACAATCATTGAATCAAGGCTCGAAGCGACGCGGAATACATGCCTGACAGCGTCCGATTCCATATGCGTATAAAGGGACCCTTCAAAGCCTGTCCTGGCGATATTATGGAAGGCAGCCAGAAAGTTTTTTATATCTTCAGCCGCTGAAAGGGCATCCTCTGCGCAGGCATAGATTTCAACCCTGTTACAGGTGGAAAGCAGGGCCAACTCTCTTATGCCGCGGATTTTCTGAAGACCGTATAGGCCGTGCTCCATTTTGGGGCCGTTGAAGGCGAGTTGTTCCCTCGTTTCAACATTGGCGGTCTTATGATTTAATCCTATGACAATTACTTTCATGAGAATGAATGCAGGCTCTTGAGTGCGAAATTAACCCCGAAAAAAGTAAACAGAACGATAATAAAGCCGATAATCGACAAGATAGCCGCCCTCTTGCCTCTCCATCCTGCCGTCAGCCTGACATGCAGTATAAGGGCGTAAACGAACCATGTTATAAGAGACCACGTCTCTTTGGGGTCCCAGCGCCAGTAGCTTCCCCAGGCGCTTTCGGCCCATAAAGCTCCGGAAATTATGGCGAGAGTCAAAAGAGGAAAGCCGAGCGTAATCAATTTATAGTTTATCTCATCGAGCACCTGGATGCTCGGCAGTCTCTTAAAAAGGCCGTGCGTATGTTTTGATTTCAGGTAATGTTCCTGCAACAGGTACATGATGCCGATGCCGAAGGCCACTGCAAACGCTGCATTGCCTAGAAAGGCCAGAAAGGTGTGAATGCCCAGCCAGTAGCTTTTGAGCACCGGGCTGAGCGGCTGCATTCCACGGGGCAGCACCGATGAGGAGAGCATCAATATGAATACCAGGGGTAGAATGAAGGAGCCTATAATGCCGATTCTGTAGCGATATTCAAGGAAAAAGAATATCAGGACAATGCACCATGCGAAGAAGGATGTTGCCTCATGCATACTTGTAATCGGCAAATGACCGGCGGCGGCATAACGGTAGATAATGTTCGCCGAGTGCAAAAGGAAACCTGCCCAGGTGACAATGAGCATTAATCTGGAAGATTCCCTGGTTCCCCGGAAGAGCCCGGTAACGGCGATGATAGTTACGGCAAAATAACAGGTGAGTGCCAGTTCAAAAAGGATGGTACCCATCAAAAGCAGCCAAGCTCACAATTCTTTATTTTTATTTTCAGTTCGTTGGCGGCCCTGCCCACTTCACTGTAAGGCACTTTCAGCTCTTCTGCGATCTGCCGGGCAGCAGGGCAGTTGAGTCTGCCGTCCATTGCCCTTTCATTCAATAATTCCTTGATCCTGTCAAAAAGTCGCTTTTCAATAATCTCATCCATATGGTCTAACAGTTCTCTCTTTGTCGTTTCGTCCTCAGGGTCAAAGTATACAGCGCGGGCAGCAGAAACGTCCCCATCTGCGGCGTGCGGCCTACGGTCTCTGGTAAATACAATAATATCAGCACGTTCAATTAACCGGTTTGCTGAGGGCTTTTCGATATCTCCTGATAAACCCAATATAAATATTACTATATCGGGATTTGAAAACTCAATTGCGCTGTTCCCTTCGATAACTATGCCGTCAAGATGGGACAGCCTGTCGATTGCAATTGACACAGTCTCTTCGATTTCATCCCGGGGGCCCTGAATCCACAAAACCTCCTCGGCCCCGGCACTGATGAGTTTGCCGGTGTCTTTATCGTTTCGGTGGAGGATCGCCATGTCGTCGATGAGGGAAGTGTAAAGATCTGTTTTAGTATATTTGATGGCTCCCCACCTTTTGAGCGTAATGCGTGATGTGTGATGCGTTATGATTGGTGAGGATGGTGCGGTATGAGTGAGGTGTTTTAGAAGCAACCCGGCAACAGTGGTTTTGCCGGCACCGCTATGTGCGCCGCCGACGCCGATGAGTAAAGGGCGGCTGTGACGGATATGGAGCACCTTTTTAGGCATTACATGATATCATATCACATGCCCTGCGCCGTTTATTTCACCATATCCTGACCTGCACCGGCGCAAAAAGGGCCGGGGCGATAAAGCAGAAGCCTGGAAATTTGATATTGACGGGTTTGAGCATGACGGTTTATTCTGTCCATAAAAGAAGTATTTTATAAATAGCAGAAAAGAGAAATATGCAGCAAAGGGGAGTGATGATGGGAAAAATATTAATAGCGATTATGTGTCTTATTGGATTACCTGTTTCTTATTCGTATGCAGGAAATTTAGAGGACGGCTCATCGGCTTATAATAAGGGAGATTATAAAACCGCTTACAAGTTGTTTTTGATAGAGGCAAACAAAGGAAATGCCGATGCTCAATATACTCTGGGCGTTATGTGTGACGAGGGTCGGGGAGTATTGCAGGATTACAAAGAGGGAGTCAAATGGGTGAGGCTTGCTGCTGAACAGGGAAATGCGGATGCTCAATATAATTTGGGTGTGTCGTATCATATAGGTCAGGGAGTAGCGCAGGATTACAAAGAGGCATTTAAATGGTATAGCCTCGCTGCGGAACAGGGAGTTGCCGAGGCTCAACTTAATTTAGGCGTTTCGTATGAGAAAGGTGAAGGAGTATTGCAGGATTACAAAGAGGCGGTTAAGTGGTATAGGCTTGCGGCGGGACACGGAGTTGCCCGGGCTAACTGTTACCTTGCGGAGGCTTGTGTCTCAGGATTGGGTATGATGAAAGATATGTCATTGGCTAAAAGGTTGGCAAAAAAGGGTTACGATTCCGGCGCGGCATACTGCGGGGAAATTTGGAAAAAGTATAATTTAGCGAACTATTAACCTTCTGAATTATATTGAGTCGGTGGGGATCAATGAGAATTAATCTTTTGTTGTGTTCACTACTGATGGGACTTATCCTTTCCAGCTGTGCTCAAATGCAGGTTCATGAGATTGAAAGAACGGATAATAATATAAAGGGATATCGCCTTATGCTTGTCTCGGAAGATACTCCTGAGAATAAGCTTATGGTTAAAAGTGTTGCTTATGGGGGCCCGGCAGACAAGGCAGGAGTTAAAGCAGGGGATATAATTCTGTCTGTCGATGGGAATAAAATTACCTCAAAAGAATTTAGTCTGTTATTGACCCATAAGCAAAAAGGCGAGCATGTCAAATTAGTAGTTGAACGAAATAACCGGATTATTAATTTTGACATGGAACCGGGAGAATTATCGAATCCTCCGGATTATGACAAAATCCTTCATATTTTAGGAGATAAGAAAAGGGTTGTATTGGCGATAATTATTGGACAGATTAAAAATACTATGCCGAATATCGACGCCCCTTTGCTGGAAGCATGGGAAACCGCTATGCGAAGCAGTTTACAGAAGCGGATAGAAACTTTCTTTTTGACGGCTGACAACAATGACTCCACTGATCCGGTAAATAACTTGTCGATAGTAGACAGCAGCAGATTAGAAACTATTCTGGATGGATATTCACTTAGCCGCTCCGGCCCTGTTTCAGACAGGCTCAGGGCAACAATTGGCCTGCTCACAGGAGCAACACATTTAGTGCTTGTTGATTTTGGCCGTTTCCAGTATCAAAATATTCGCGGTGCCTACACTGATGTTGTCAAAAGGACGTTAATAGACGTGGCCACAGGAGAAGTGCTGGCAGTAGCCACATTGAAAATTACAATGGGCAGGTAATTACTCTGCCCGATTTTAATACATCTACACGGCTTCATTAGCCGGTTCTTCTTTTTTCACCTCAATCTTGTAATCGCAGTCCTTGTTTTGGCAGATGTGGAATACTTCTCCTGTCTTGTTCCATTTTTCGACTAAAAAAGGCGCATTGCATTTAGGACACGGTTGCGGCACCGGCTTTTGCCATACCGCGAATTTGCAGTTCGGGTAATTGCTGCAACTCCAGAACGACCTGCCTGCTTTGAATTTTCGTTCCACGATGTCTCCCCCGTCGAGCGGGCATTTCACCCCTGTTGGGAGCGGTTTGGTATTTTTACATTCCGGATAGCTGGAACATGCCAGGAACTTGCCATAGCGGCCCTGTTTGATTGCCATAGGCGCTCCGCATTTCTCGCAGGTTTGATCCGTAAGGACCAGTTCCGCTTTCTGCAACGAGTTGTCACCCGCAAGCGGTTTGGTGTTTTTACACTTGGGATAAGCGGAGCACGCAAGGAACCGTCCGTGCCTGCCCCATTTAATTACCATGGGAGAGTTGCACTTTTCGCATATCTCTTCGGTGGGTATGTCCTCGGGTTTTACCTTTGCCTTGTCTTTTGATGCCTTGGCCAGGTCACGATTAAAGGGGGTGTAAAAGTCTTTGACCACCTTGACCCATTTGCGCCGGGCGCCCTCGATGTCATCAAGCTGGTTTTCCATCTTAGCGGTAAAGCCGAGATCGATCAGTTCAGGAAACTTATCTACGAGCAGGTCATTGACCACGACTCCCAGCTCTGTCGGAAAAAATCTTTTATCCTCGTTTTTCTCCACATACTTTCTGTCCTGGATTGTGGAAAGTATCGCGGCGTAGGTGCTCGGCCTGCCGATCCCTTTTTCTTCAAGTGTTTTCACAAGGGTAGCTTCGGTATAACGCGGAGGCGGCTGGGTAAAATGCTGCAGTGTCTTCACTTCCTGCTGCATGAGGGGATCGTTTTCTTTCAGGGCCGGCAGTAATCCCCCTTCTTCATCTTCAATATCATCCCTGCTCTCGGTATACAGGGCCATGAATCCCGGAAACTTTATTACTGTGCCGGAGGCCCGCAATTCGGTGCCTGCCACGACGTCTCCAGCCTCTTTCAAACTAATTATGAATGTTGTCTGTTCAAGCTGTGCCGGGCACATCTGGCTTGCCATGAATCTGTTCCATATCAGGGTGTAGAGATTAAATTGGTCCTTGTTCAGGAAAGGTTTTACTTTTTCCGGGGCTTTGTCGGGGTATGTCGGCCTGATTGCCTCATGGGCCTCCTGCGCGTTGCTCTTGCTCTTATAATGAGGAGGTTTTTCGGGTATATACTCCTTTCCGAAATTTTGCACTATAAGTTCCCGCGCCCATTTACCGGCCTCTGGAGCGGTCCTGAAAGAGTCTGTCCTCATGTAGGTAATCAATCCCACAGAACCCTCGTTGCCCAATTCTATCCCTTCATAAAGCTGCTGGGCGACCATCATGGTCTTTTTTGCCTGGAACCTGAGCCGGCGTGACGCCTCCTGCTGGATTGTACTGGTTATGAACGGCGGGGCAGGGGTCCTCTTGCGTAATTTTTTATCTATTGTTGAAAGGAAGGCATCTTTGGATTTAATGTCGTCTGCAATATTGCGGGCCGTTGCCTCATCAGTAATGAGAAAACGCTTTCCTTCCGTTTCATCCCGGTTAATGACCAGCGAATTCCTGTATTTGTAAAGACGGGCGACGAAATCAGCACCCTGGCCGTGTGGCGGATGCAGAAGCGCCTCGATAGTCCAGTATTCTTCCTTATTAAATGACTCTATCTCCCGTTCTTTATCGACAACGAGTTTTACTGCAACCGATTGCACCCTGCCGGCACTCAATCCCCTCCTCACCTTTTGCCAGAGGAAAGGACTTAGATTGTAACCCACCAGCCTGTCAAGAATTCTCCTGGCCTGCTGTGCTTCCACCTTCGGGATATCGACAATGCCGGGATTCTGCATTGCCTCCCTGACTGCCCGTTCGGTTATTTCATGAAAGGCAACGCGATACACTTTATTTCCGGGTGATTTTATATGTTCAGCTATATGGTAGGCAATTGCTTCGCCTTCCCGGTCAGGGTCGGTTGCGAGGTATACTGCCTGGGCCTTTGCCGCCTCGCTTTTGAGTTCCTTCAGAACCTTTTCCTTGCCGGGGATTGTAACGTAATGCGGGGCGAAATCGTGTTCGACATCCACCCCCAGTTCTTTCCTGGGAAGGTCTTTAACGTGACCGATTGAGGCCTTTACGCCGAAATCTTTCCCGAGTATCTTATTTATGGTCTTCGCCTTTGCAGGCGACTCTACGATTACTAAAGACTTCAATGTACAGTCCTCCTTTATGATCTGGACACAAATAACTTGGACACTCATGCATCTCAGCTTCAGGTCATCTTTGACCGATCCTCAGTCGCAAAATCCTCAACGTAGCTCTGCTACGCCTGCGGTTTTGCTCAATCGAATCAGCCAAACCTGACCCAAATCTGAGCGCCTTAATGCACAAGTTATTTGTGCCCGGATCCTTAATTCCAGGTTATCTGGCGTCCCCTGCCAAAAATAAAAGCATAGATCTCTTCGGTATCAAGGTCGGTATCCTTCATAAGTATATATGCAAGAAGCGCCCTGATTGTGTCAAGCTCTGTCTCGTCAATATGTTTTGTCAGTTCAAGGGTGACAAGTTCGTCCTTCACTGTCAGAAAATCTATATCAAAGGCGCTCACTTTCTTGAGCATATCGTCTGCATCGTACCCTTTGTCAATGAGTTCTCTGGCAAGAACTCTCAGCATATCAATTAAACGTCTTGGCAAAACCCCTCCCTGTTAAAAAGTTCATCGTTCCTTTAAAGTATGGAAAAATTGTTTCCTGCTGTCTGCCGTATCATTCCTTTCATTTCGAGTCCGAGCAGCAATCCGGACAGGCGGGCAGCGGGTATCCTGAGTTCCCGTGAAATGTTGTCTATGTGTTTTGAACCGCTGCCCAAAACATTACATATTGCCTTTTCCTCTTCATTTATTTCAAGTCGTTCGGCTGAATGCCGCGTAGCTTTTACCGAACGCAAGAGACCTTTTATCTGGGAAGACATCTCTTCCAGGACGTCTTGAGCGGTCTGAACAGGTTTGGCCCCACGCTTGATCAGACTGTTTGTGCCGTCGGAATTGCTCGAGGTGATGTTACCCGGCACTGCAAATATTTCCCTGCCCTGTTCCAGTGCGAAACGGGCTGTTATGAGAGAGCCGCTGCGCGTTGTTGCCTCGACAACCAGCACCCCGAGGGAAAGACCGCTTATCAGCCTGTTTCTCCTGGGGAAGTTTTCTCTGAGAGGCGGAGTCCCCAAAGGGAATTCACTGATTACGCATCCCGACTCGGACAGGTCACTCATCAGCTTCTGATTCTCGGGAGGATAACATTTATCGAGACCGCAACCCAGCACCGCTATGCTTCTGCCCTGAGCTTTCAGTGCGCCCTTATGCGAGGCGGTATCGATGCCGCGGGCCATGCCGCTGACGATAGTGATTCCTGATAAGGCCAGTTCGTATGAAAGATCCGAGGCTGCTTTTCTCCCGTATTCGCTCATGTTCCGTGAACCCACCATGGCGAGAGCGAAGCGGTCCTCCGCTATCAGGCCCCCCTTCAGGTAAAGTAGTGTCGGGGCCCCGTCAATATGGCTGAGAGATTCGGGATATTCCCCGTCAAAAGGGGTGATGATTCGTATGTTGTTGTTTGCCGCCCTTTCTATCTCCGCGTCAACCTTGTCCCATGAGTCGAATTCCTTTATTCTTCTTGCTTTTGAAACGCTTATTTCTCCGGCAGCAGCAAGCTCCGTGAGCCCGGCATCAAAGATGGCTTGCGGGGAATGAAATGCGGAAAGGAGCCGGCCTGCCGTGGCAGCGCCTACGGCATCGATAAAAGAAAGGCCAAGCAAGTATTTCAGGTCTTTTCCCATACTGCAAACACTTCAGTCTTTTTTTCTGCAGATCATATCGGACAATTTATTCACCTTTAACCTCAGTGCGTTGAGTTTGATGAACCCGTCAGCATCCTTCTGGTTATACACTTCTTCCGCTTCAAAGGTTGCAAGTTCCGGGGCGTAAAGTGAACACGGCGATTTTCTGCCGGCTATCGTGCAATTCCCTTTATATAATTTAAGGCGGACAGTCCCCGTGACATTTTTTTGGACCCCGTCTATGAATAACTGTAAGGCCTCTCTTTCAGGCGCAAACCAGTATCCGTAATAAACGAGTTCGGCATATTTCGGAATAAATGAGTCCCGCATATGCAGTACCTCTCTGTCAAGAGTTATTGACTCAAGTGCCCTGTGAGCGGCGTGAAGGACAGTGCCTGCCGGAGTTTCATAAACTCCTCTCGATTTTATCCCCACATACCTGTTTTCCACTATATCGGCTCTCCCTATTCCGTTTTCGCCTGCAATGGTATTCAGTCTTTCAAAGAGTTCAACCGGGGACAGGTCCCTGCCGTCAATGCCTGCGGGGTTGCCTTCCCTGTATTCAATCTCAATATAGCGCGGCTTGTCAGGCGCTTTTTCAGGAGGCACCATCATTGTAAACATATCTTCAGTGGGTTCTGTCCAGGGGTCCTCGAGTATGCCCCCTTCGTAGCTTATGTGAAAAATATTTCTGTCGGTGCTGTAAGGCTTATCTTTTGTTGCCGTTACCGGAATGCCGTGTTTTTGCGCGTATTCTATCAGGGATTGGCGAGAGTTGAAGGACCACTCACGCCACGGCGCAATGACCGTTATGTCCGGCTTGAGGGCGTAATATGTGAGTTCGAACCGGACCTGATCGTTGCCTTTGCCTGTTGCACCATGGGACACGGCATCTGCATTCTCCTTAAGTGCGACGTCTATCTGCTTTTTCGCGATCAACGGCCGGGCGATGGAAGTGCCGAGCATGTAAGCACCTTCGTAGAGGGCATTCGCCCGAAGCATGGGGAATATATATTCCCTTACGAATTCCTCCCTCAAGTCTTCAACATATGCCTTGACAGCACCGGTCCTGAGCGCTTTTTCGCGGACGCTGTCAAGATCTTCACCCTGACCCAGATCCGCGCAAAAGGCGATGACCTCGGCATTATAGGTTTCGATCAGCCATTTTATTACAATAGAAGTATCAAGTCCCCCTGAATAAGCCAGTACAACCTTTTTCGCCATTTCATCCTCCGTATTTATATAGCTGAGAGCGAAGAGCTGAGAGTTTAAAGCTTTCTTGGTATTCAGCTCTTGGCTATCGGCTCTTAGCTCTCAGCTATTTACTGACACTGATCTTACACCTTATCATAAAAAGATTTTTTTTGTGAAGTGCTGCAAAAAAGGTCAAAGGGAACGCCTGTATTGCCTTTTTTCTCTTTTGATTCTTTTAACCTTTAACCTTTTACCTTTAGCCTGTTTGTTTATTGTATACTTACTGTTATGGAAACAATACGTATGCCCCGCATAATGCAGGAAACATCGAAAAGACATCTCTACAAAGGGAAAACAATTGGTTTCGTGCCGACGATGGGCGCTTTGCACAGCGGACATCTCAGCCTTGTAAAAAGAGCCAAAAGCGAGAATGATATTGTTGTGGTCAGCATTTTTGTCAATCCCCTGCAGTTCGGCCCTGGAGAGGACTTTGAGAAGTATCCGCGGGACGTCGAAAAAGACATGGAGAAACTGCGGGACGTGGATGCTGATATTTTATTTGTGCCCGAAAATAAAAACCTCTGCCCTGAGGGATTTGCCACACATTTTATTATAGAGGGTATTTCCGACCGGCTGTGCGGTGCATTCAGGCCGGGTCATTTCAGCGGCGTTGCTACAGTGGTTTGCAAGCTCTTCAATATTGTAAGACCTGTTCGGGCTTATTTCGGGCAGAAAGACTTTCAGCAGACTGTTGTAATCGGCAGGATGGTGGAGGATTTGAATATGGATATCGAAGTAGTCACATGTCCGACGGTGCGGGAGAGCGACGGCCTTGCCATGAGTTCGAGAAATGTGTATCTCAGAGGCGAAGAGCGCACTGCCGCAACTGTTTTGTATAAGGCCATTTCGTTGTCCCGTGAGATGATCGAAGCAGGGGTCTCCGGGCCTGAAGAGGTAAAAGCCCGGCTTAACGAGGCGCTAAGGTCGGAACGCCTTGTTTCGGAGATACAATACGCGGGCGTGTATGATCCGAAAACCCTGCTTGATCTAAATGAGTTCAAACGGTATAACCTTGTCGCCGGGGCAATCAGGATCGGGGGCACGCGGCTTATTGATAATGTCCTTGTTGAAGCCGTAAAGGCAAGACAATAGGCTATAGCCTATCGCCTGTCTTTTACATCGATGTTTTCACGAATTTAGGTATGACGACGATGCCTCCCGGACTCACATGAAACCACTTCCTGTCGTCGTCGACATCATACCCGATCACTGTGTCCGATGGAACATAAACGTCCTTGTCGATGATCGCCCTGCGGATTTTTGACCGTCTGCCGATCTCGACCCTTTCCATTAAAATAGACTCTTCCACTTGTGCCCAACTGTTTATTCTGACGTTCGGAGACAGGATGGAATTCTGAACCCTCCCTCCGCTGACAATGCAGCCGTCGCACACAATGGAATCAGGCGAAATGCCGAGTCTGCCTCCCTCGAACTCCTGCGCGAATACGAATTTTGCCGGGGGGCTCTGCACCTTGCGCGTGCGTATGGGCCAGTTCCTGTCATAGAGGTTCAACAGAGGGTCAACCGAACAAAGGTCCATGTTGGCCTCCCAATAGGAGTCAATCGTTCCCACGTCCCGCCAATATTTGGCGGCCTTTTTATTTTCATCCTTGAAGTTGTAAGCGAAAAGCCTTCCGGTTTTAAGCAGTACGGGGATTATGTCTTTGCCGAAATCATGGGCCGTTGACTGGGCCGCGTCCTTTTTAAGCTCCTCGATAATGGCCTCGGTGTTAAAAAGATAAATGCCCATGGACGCCATGCATTGCTCCGTATTGTGGGGCATGGATTTGGGTTCTTTGGGTTTTTCTTCGAAGCCTGTAATCCTCCAGTCATTGTCGACCTCCATGATTCCGAAGGACGACGCCTCCTTTTTATCTGTCTCGATCGCTGCAACCGTGCCCAGGGCATTTTTTTCCCTGTGAAAGGAGAACATTTCGGAGTAGTCCATTTTGTATATATGGTCACCCGAGAGTACAAGGAGATAGGGCGGGGCCTCTTTTTCGATAAAATAGATATTTTGGTATACTGCATCGGCAGTACCCGAATACCACTGTTCGCTGACCCGCTGCTGGGGAGGGATGGATACGAAGAATTCGTTCAATTCGGGATTAAAGAGATTGGCCCATCCGAGGGCAAGATGGCGGTCCAGAGACAGGGATTTATATTGCGTAATGACCGCAATTTTTCTGATATTTGAATTTATGCAGTTGCTCAACGTGAAATCTATTATGCGGTATTTGCCTCCGAAGGGAACCGCGGGTTTTGCGCGGTGAATTGTCAGTGGATGCAGACGCTCGCCCTTGCCGCCTGCGAGGATGAGTGCGAGCACGTCCTTCATGTCACTGTCTCTCTTAAAAGACTGCATGCCAAAATATAGCATAAAAAACGTTCAGCGTACAGCACCCGAATTGCATCATCTAAAATCACGTCCAAACTGATTCGTTGCATCATATAAAAATCACGTCGAAATAGTTTTTTCTGTTAGGCCCATACTGACCGGAGTAATTTCTAGGAGGAAGGTATGGGACTA
>JADFXU010000025.1 GCA_015233365.1 Nitrospirota bacterium
CGATTCAGGCAATGGGAGAAGCCCTATGCCAATGCCTTTGCGAGTAATCCCCGTGTTTGACAGCGGCAAGAAAACTAAATTGCCGATAATTCGGGATGATATCTGTTTGAGAATCGAGGCTTTTCCAGTAATGATAATTTTTGCATGAGCATTTGGAGGTCTTTTTGATAACTGAGAATTTTTTCCCCGGCCAGTTTGCGTTCGTCAACTTCAGCAATTAAAGCGGCAGTCCTCTCTTGTAGGTCGTCGACCAGTCTTCCACGGACCGCAATGTGCGCTTTCAGGTTTGACAATAAAAAAACGACAATTACAAAGAAACCAAAGACCAATAATAGGTTCCAGGCTTCAGTAATAGTATTAATAGGAACACCCTGCACATATAAAATCAGAGCTATGGTTGCTATACTGACTATTGACATGAAATTGGCCGCTTTTTTATTGATAAACCATGTGACAAAACAGATGGGAATTAAATAGAAGATTGATACACTGATATTAGTGCCGGTCATGTAATCCAGAAAGCCTACTAGCAGATTAAGCACGAGTCCAATTACTATCAGAGAGAACGTGGACAACCTGCCAAGATAATCAATAGTTTTCACTCCCCCCCCTTCCATGGATCTCCGGAAGTGTAGCCGTATTTAATAAATACCGTTAGCTTTCCAGTATGCTCTGATGTTGTCCTTTACAGACTTGTGAAGAGGCACGTAGTCAAGTTCTTTAGCCTTGGCATCCTGGGTCCTGAATGCCCAGTCAAAAAAGTTTACTGCCTTGACATTGGCATGCTTTTGATCTCTTGCAAGAAGAATAAACGTGGCCCCAGTGATAGGCCATGCACTTTTGCCGGGGGTGTTATTGAGCCATATGAAAAAATCTTTCTTGGTATCGAAGTCTGCTGAATGAGCAGCGGCTTTAAAAGCCCCCAGGCCAGGCTCGACAAATTTGCCGGCCTTGTTCTTCATCTTCACATACGTGAGCTTATTCTGCTTTGCGTAGGCGAATTGCACATATCCAATCGAGTTGGCAGTCCTTTTTACGTAGTTAGCAACGCCTTCGTTGCCTTTGCCGCCGATGCCCACCGGCCACTTCACTAACGTTCCTTCTCCCACCACGGCTTTAAAGGCGGCGCAAGTACCCGCGAGATAGTTGGTGAAAATGGCGGTTGTTCCCGATCCGTCAGCCCGGTAAACAACTGATATTGCAGCGTGAGGCAGTTTCAAGAAGGGATTGAGACCCTTGATCTTCGTATCATCCCAGAACTTTATATCGCCAAGGTATATCTTGCAGACAGTTTTGGAATCAAGCTTTAACTGTCCTTCTTTGACTCCCCCTATGTTTACTGCGAGGACAACTCCGCTTATTAAAGTAGGGAACTGAAGCAGATTGAATCTCTTGAGGTCTTCGGGGGTTACCGGATCATCGGAAGCTCCGAAATCCACTGTCCTCTCGATAATCTGTCTTATTCCGCCGCCCGAACCGATGGACTGATAATTAATCTTTACTGTGCCGGCCTTATTATAATCGTAAGCCCACGTCTGATATACGGGAGTGGCGAAAGACGCTCCGGCACCATGTATGATCTCCTCCGCCCATGCCGTTGAAAGGAACGCCAATACAGCAGCCGTCCCCATAAGAATAATAAATTTCCTCATCTTTCCTCCCTGCTATACAACACCTGTCTAATATGACGGCTCCCGAAATTATATCAATGTTACAACCCGATCAGCCACTCATTATTGTAGCACAACAAATAGAGATTGCCTCAAATGCAAACTCATGGAAAAGCTTATACTCAGAATGACTGGATATGTAAGTTTCAGGGACCGATTGACCGGCAAGTAACCGTAAGCCGGGAAACAGCCCAAAAACAGCCAAAATATTATTGACATACTATTTGCGCATCTATTAAGCTACCCGATAGCGGTAATATGAAATTCTTTTTCCCGAAACAAACAGATTTTTTCGAACTCTTTGATAATGCTTCGCGTAATGTAATCAAAGGGGCTTCGCTGCTTGTCGCAGTACTCCAGGACATGGATAACCTCGAAATTATTTCGAAGGCGGTTCGGGAATGCGAAAAAGAGGGCGACTTCATGACACATGACATCATCAAGAAGCTCAATAAGACCTTCATCACACCGATTGATCGCGAGGACCTCCATGCATTGGCTATAAAGATCGACGACGTCATCGACTTAATTTGGGCCTGCGTAGAACGCTTTACTATTTTCAAACTGCAAAAGCCCACCCCGGAGGCGGTCTCCATGGCGAGAGAGCTTATGGCGACGACTGAGGTTATGAGCAAGGCCGTAACAGCCCTCAGGAACAAGAAATATTCTTTTGTTCAGGAATATTGTATCGAGATAAATAGTCTTGAAAACCGGATCGACAGGCTCTACCGCGAAACGCTTGTGAAACTCTTCGAAGAGGCAGATCCCATATTTATCATCAAATGGAAGGAAGTATATGAGTACCTGGAGAGTGCGTCCGATGCGTGTGAGGATGTTGCAAACATTCTTGAGGCAATAGTACTCAAATATGCATAACTCTTTTTTCCTGCTGGTCTGCGTGATTGTATCATCTGTTATCTTCGATTTCATCAACGGCTTTCATGACACGGCAAATGCCATAGCGACCTCGGTTTCTACGCGTGTTCTGTCGCCAAAAAAGGCTGTTACGATGGCTGCCGTGCTTAACCTTGTAGGTGCTGTTTCAGGAACAGCCGTGGCGAGAACTGTCGGGGCCGGCCTCGTTGACGCCGGAAGTGTTACTCAGCTGACAGTGCTCTCAGCCCTCCTTGCCGCAATTGTCTGGGACCTCATAACATGGTATTACGGGCTTCCAACTTCATCGAGCCACGCCATATTGTCGAGTCTTGTCGGGGCCGCAGTGGCAACCTCGGGTACCGGGGTAGTAATCGGC
This sequence comes from Nitrospirota bacterium, assembly GCA_015233365.1. Classification (GTDB taxonomy): domain Bacteria; phylum Nitrospirota; class Thermodesulfovibrionia; order Thermodesulfovibrionales; family Dissulfurispiraceae; genus JADFXI01. The sequence goes on from JADFXU010000025.1 coordinate 2,923, forward strand.
GCAGGAGTTTTGAAAATTTTGATTGGTCTTGTCGTCTCGCCTCTCGTGGGCCTTTTTCTGGGATACTTCATAATGGAGTTCCTGTCGCGGTATTTTTGCAATCATTCTCCTTCATTGGTCAATAATGTTTTCACACGTTTCCAGATCGTTTCTGCCGCTTATATGGCCTTCAGCCATGGCAGCAACGATGCACAAAAGACAATGGGAATAATTACGATGGCACTTGTCAGTTTCTATCATCTTCCCACTTTCAATGTTCCATTATGGGTCATTATGGTCTGTGCGGTATCAATGGCCATGGGCACGGCCTCCGGCGGATGGAGGATTATAAAGACTCTTGGCACCAAGCTGGCGCAACTTAGACCTATCAACGGCTTTGCTGCCGAGACGGCTGCAGCTACTGTTATAGAAATAGGCTCCCGCATAGGGCTGCCCCTTTCCACGACTCATGTTATAACCTCCTCCGTTATGGGAGTGGGTGCATCAAAGCGCCTGTCGTCCGTCCGATGGATGACGGGCGGAAATATTATCGCTGCCTGGATCGTCACTATCCCCGCTTGCACAACCCTCGCGTGGGCTATCTGCAAGGTATTGATCTTCGTTGTGAAGTAATGCTAAAAAATCACCGGGCTTTCAGTTCAACCTGAATTTTCCCACCTTGCCCTTCAGGGTGTCCGATAGCCGCGTCATTTCCTGGCAGATGGAACTGATCTGGCGGATAGAGTCCGAGGTCTGTCCTACCCCCGATGCGATCTCCCGAAGCACAGTCACTACCTGCTTGCTCGCCGTTTTCTGCTGCTGTGTCGACAAAGATATCTGCTTGGCCTCCTTCTGTGTAGACTGCGCGGCCTCGACCACTTCCATGATCATGGCAGAGATATCTTGAGAAGATTGCAGCCCCTCATGTATTACTTTTGAACTTTTCTCGGATGCGATCACCAGGCGGTTAATGGACACCTGGATCTCGATTATCTTTGATTCGATCTCGCCGACAGACTCCATGACACTGTCCGCAAGCCTCCGGACTTCCACAGCAACAACACCGAACCGCTTGCCCGCCTCTCCGGCGCTCGAGGCTTCGAGCGCTGCATTAAACGCGATCAGCTTGGTCTTGTCTGCGATGGTGTTGATGATTTCCATCACTTTCGTGATCTCTTTGGACTTTCTACCCAACTCGGCGATCTCTCTGGTGTTGTTCCGGTTGTCAGCATCGATCTCCCCAATCTTTGTAATGACGGATTCCACAGTCTGCGCGCCCTTTTTCGTATCCTCCCAGCTCCCTGTCGCGAGGCTCGCCACGGATTGAGCGTTCTCGGCAATCTGCGAGGAGGAAGCGGACAGCTCTTCCATGGTGGAGGTAATCTCCACCACTGAGGTTGACTGCTCCATGGCAATAGTTGACTGCTGTTCAATAGTCGCGGCCAATCCGCTGGACATTGAAGCAAGATGGGTCGTAAAATTAGATATTTCCTCTATCATATTATGGAGTTTATCCATAAAATTACCGTAGCTGTTGCACAAATCCCCGATTTCATCATTGCTCTTCCAATCCGGACGTCTTTTGAGGTCATTGTCCCTTTCCGCATATCCAAGGATTTCCTTTGTCTCATTAATTGGAATCACTACGGTCCTGAAAAGCACAATGCTGACGACGATAGAGATCAATATCGCAATGAAACTGATGATAATGCTCGCAGATATGTTTAATCCGACAACCTTGTTCACGGCAGCAGCCGAATCTTCCTGTATTTGATGGGCGGACAGGATGTCTTTCCTGCCCTCGTCAGTATATGTAATAACGGTTTGACGAAGCCTGTTGTTGGCATCTATCGACTTTTCCTTCATTTCCGCCTGCGAGCGTATCCTGGCAACTACCCCCTCTTTTGAGAAAACAAGGTTTCTTATTGAATTCAATGCAGTAAAAGCGTCTTTAAGAAATGTCAGTTCTTCTTTTGCCTCAAGTTTCAGCAGACCCTGTTCCAAAGGTTTATGATAAGTATCGCACTCATCAAAAGCCTTCCTGATTTCATCCGCGATGTAATCGATCTCCTTTGACGTTGATGCATTAAAAAGCTTTGCTATAAAAGTCTCTGCGGAGAGTCCTGCGGTCATCAATGCTGAATTGTTGGATAGTATGTTCGTTGCAATGCGTGACTGTACAAAGGAAAGGTCCTGGTGTTTATTCCGGCTCACGGATTCAATAGACAGCAAGTCAACGCTCTGGTTCAGTGTCGTTAAAAGAGACAGTATCAGGTCTTCCCGGACTTCTGCGGAAACAGTCTCAAACTTGCGCTTAGTTACTTCATCAGGCTGTTGCGTGTACGCTGTATGAAGCTCAAACAATTCAGCGACCTTCTGCTTTATTTTATTTGCCGCTGATGATATCTCCCCTGAAGATTTTGTTATCTGGTTTTCCAGAAGGTTATCTATAATAACGTTTGCCTTGCTTTTCAGCACCACCGCCTGTTTTCTTTCCTTCGTATACGAGAGAGTGATAATCATGGTCCCCAACTTTTCCAGCGATCCCTTAAGAGCCTCCATGTTCCGAAGTTTCAGAGTAGACGTTTTTGAGCTTTCAAAATCATCTTTTAATCCATTGGAATGGTTCGTCTGTATAGCCGCCACCTTTGCGTTAAGGTTCCCGAGTTTTGTAGTCATGTCCTTCAACTTTTCTGTAATTACAGCCCCGGCCGTCCGTGTCTCGGACTCCGACTGCAGCCGTTTTTCGGCAACCTGGAAAATCTCTTCGGACAGCTTTCTTACTTCTTCGTACAATCCCTTTTGCTGACCTGATAGTTTTGCGAGGGCGTCTTCAGCCTCTTTTACTTCTGAAGCAGACTTTTCTAATATCTCCTTCTGGTTTTTAAGTTCCTCGATGCTGCCTGAAATGCTCGCCTTCAGAAGGTCGGAAACAGAAGCCTGGAGAGCCTTCTGCAGATCAGTTGTTCTTACCTGAAACGGGGTGCTGGTCTTCAGGAGATAAGACAACCTGGATTTAATAAAAACAAGCCCGGAAATGCTTATGGCCGACATAAGCAACATTACGGAAACAATAATAACAACATTGGCAATAAGTTTCTTCCGGATAGTCATGGAGCCCCCCAAAAAAAACGAAGATTACTTCAGATATTTCTGCCCTTCTCCCAGTATGAAGTCAATCAGTTTTTTTAAGGAAGGGCCGGGTTCGCCTTTTGTAACCATAATTAAAGGTCGTCCTATTTGCGGCGTGTCCACTTTTTTTACGGTATCGTTAAGCAAAGAATCACTGACAGCTCCGATTGCCTCTTTCATCGAAGATACTTCCCTGAGTTCAGCTATTGTTGACGACGTCTCTATGGCGTCGCTTGCATAAGCCTCGCCGTCCATGACCATTTCCTGTAACAATTGCCTTGTCCCGGAACCCTTGACAGATGTTACGACAATGACGTCGGCGTCCATCCCGCCAACTTCTTTCCAGTTCCTGATCTTCCCGATGTTCAATCCCTTTAATTGTTCCTTGCTCAATTTTGTCACAGGGTTTTGCTTGCTCACTATGACTGCAATGGTATCGTTGCCGAGCTTGTACTCTCTGAGGTCGTCGATACCTGCCAACTCAGGAACAAACTTCTTCAAATTCTCAAGACTTTCAGACGCAACGCTCCCATCGCACTTGCCTGCAGCCAAATCCTTCGCGCCTGCTCCGGAGCCGTTGCCGAAAAGCACAAGCTCGATGCCCGTCTTTTTTTCAAACGGCACCTTGATTTTCGAAATGATTTTGCCCAGCACTGCCAAAGAGCCATGTATGTTGAGTGTCTCGGCATATACATTTGTATTGATAACCAGCGATAACAAAATCAGAACCGGCATTAGTTTTCTCATAGTCCTCCTGATAGTAACTTGTTTTATTGAGCTGAGTTTAGCTACGCTGCCTTTACCTCGCCAGTATTTGTTTCCAACGGCATCCCTCACCGTTTCATTTTAATGCGTCATCGATAACTCAGAATACTATTGATTATCTGCATCTCGGAGTCCGCGTTTGTCCAGATCATTTGAAGCGATTCTGCGGGAATGCTCTTCCATGACTGCTGTGTAGGCGCATACACATGAAACTCGACAGGTATCCTGTACTTGATGACGATAGGCTCGATATCCTGTCCCACATAAATCAAATTTTCAGGAACAAAGCCGTACCGGGTGAATTCTATTTTATACTTCCATAACACATAACCATCGTGGTAAATAGCGTAAAGATCGGAATAATCCTTCAATAAATCTTTTTCCTGATCAGTCCGCACATTATTTTTCAGGGCCGCTATTTCCAGGGACAGCTTTTGCAGCGCAGCACTGAACGCCTTATAGTCCCCACCAGAGGAAAGCGTCTTCCCGACCTCCAGGGCAGCGCCATTGACTCCGCTGAACTTCTCCTTGCTCAGCGCAGGAGAGGACGAAGAGCAAGAGGCAATTATAACGACCGCACATATAATGAATACCGCTGAAAAAAAACTCCCTATATTAATCGTGTTCGTCAAATACCTGTTCCTCCTTGAGTATACGCCACAAGCTAGTCCTCGAAATTCCGAGGAGTTCCGCTGCCTTCGATTTGTTGCCTCCAGCAAGCTCCACAACTTTTTCAGCATATTCCTTATTAAGTTCATCAATTGTTTTAATCTGGCTGGGCTCCATCGTCTCGATCTGGAACATCGTGATGCTCTGGGGCAGGCTTTCCGGAGTGACAAGAGGACTCTTTTCAAGAATAATGGCGCGTTCAATGATGTTTTCAAGCTCCCGTACATTGCCGGGGAAGCTGTAATGCGTAAGGATATCCAACGCCTTCCTGGAGAAACCCTTAATATTCTTATTGGATTTAGGCAGGTGCTTCTGAAGGAAATATTCGCACTGCGGCGCGATATCTTCCCGGCGATCTCTCAGCGCAGGGATAAATATCTCCATAGTATTCAAGCGATAATAAAGGTCCTTCCTGAACATCCCCTCTGAAATAAGCCTGTCAACCTGCCGGTTTGTGGAAGCGATAAACCGGACATTCACCTTTATGGGCCTCGTGCCGCCCACCCTGTAGAACTCGCCGTCCTCGATCACCTTGAGCAGTTTTGCCTGAAGGTTTGTTGCCATCTCGGCGATTTCATCAAGAAACAAAGTCCCGCTATCGGCTATCTCCACAATACCCTGTTTGGACCTCACCGCGCCGGTAAATGCTCCCCTCTCATGGCCGAAAAGTTCGCTCGCAAGGAGTTCTTCAGTCAATGTCGCACAGTTAATGGATAAAAAAGGCATATTCTGCCGTCTGCTGGTGAAATGAATAATTTTAGCGAGAAGGCTCTTCCCGACCCCGCTCTCACCGGTAAGCAGTACATTGCAGTCTGAATCCTTGATATTTTCGACAATACCCAATATATGCTGCATGCTCTCACTCTTTGCAATAATAGAAACACTTTTATTCATCCCGAAAAAGGCCTTTAAGGCAACATTCTCCCTCTTCAGCATTTTCCTTTCATAAATATTCTTAACTTTTAGGATCAGTTCATCGAGGTCGAAGGGCTTTGTTATGTATTCATAAGCACCCTTTTTCATGGCTTCCACAGCAGAGCCGATGCTGCCGAAACCCGTGATTACCAGCACCTCGATTTCGTAGGTCATTTCCTTTGCCTTCTCCAGCAACTCGATACCGCTCATTTCGGGCATTTTTATATCAGTGATCAGGACGTCATAACGGGTGCTCTCGAGTTCGTCGAGCGCCTCACGCCCGTTCTTTGTGCCGACCACATCGTAACCCTCTTTCTTGAGAGTGTAGACAAGGTGTTTTAATGTAATTTCTTCATCCTCGGCGATAAGAATCTTAAAGTTCATCCAAATGTTACCTTTCAACAGGCAGCGTTATAAAGAACGTAGTTCCTTTCCCCTCTTCGCTTTCTACCCGTATTTCGCCATCGTGTCTCTTTATTATATTAAAAACAATGGCCAGTCCAAGACCGGTGCCTTTGTCTTTCGTGCTGTAGAACGGCTCAAATATCTTGTCAGCCACCTCAGCGGGCATGCCCTTGCCGGTGTCGGAAAGGATTATATTGACTTTCTGGTGCTCCTTGACCAGTTTTATCTTCAATGTTTGCCGTGACCAACCCTTCATAGCATGGACCGCATTGGTGAAAAGGTTGATAAATACCCTTTCAATCTGTTCGGGATCAGCTTCTATGACGGCATCTTCCGGCTTTGCATCGAAAATAAAGTCAATGCTCCCGGTATCGGCGGCAGCGCCCACCATTTTATATGCCGCGTTTATAATTTCGATCAGATCCACATTCTTTGGCTGGAGTTCCCTGCCCCGCGCAAACTCGAGCAGGTCTCCGACTATGCGTTTCACCCTTATGGTCTGCCCTATGATGTCGTGCAAGGTTTCAGTCATCATAGGAGAACAGTTGTGTTCAGCCTCTTTCTCCAGCACCTGGACCGAGATATAAATATTATTGAGCGGGTTGTTCAACTCGTGGGCTACGCCCGACGCCAACGTGCCTATTGCGGCCAGTTTCTTGCTTTGCAGAAGCTCTTCATTCTTCAGCTTCAGCTCAGCTTCGTGCCGGGCAAGCTGTTCTTCCATAATATTGAATTTCTTTATCAATATCCCGACCTCATCATCAGACTGCGTCAAATGAGGAGGAAAGGCGATTTGGGAAAAACGTCCCTTGCCTGCCTCTTCCACCCTGTCCGTAAGCAATTTCAGACGGCCCACCACGTTCCTTCTTAGCAAGAAGAGAGTGACCATGCCGCTGATAAAAAACAGGGGGACAACAACCCGAATTGCGTTCTGGGAAATACTGATGACACGCTCCACATGGCCCCGTACGTTCGTGTCCTCTTCTTTGGCATGACCGAGGATGTCCTCGCCGTTTTTCCTCAGGGCCTGAATCTCGGTATCCAAAGCCCTGAGCCCATTGACCAACTCACGATCGGAAGACCGGAAAGAAACATTCTTCAGAAATTCCGCCACCTGCAGCGGATGCTCGCGAAATGTCAACTGAATGAGAGGATAATCGCTGCGGAATTGAGCGTACCTGTCCCGAATTTCTCTTAATTGTGCCGATAGGCCGATGATAGACGATTCGATAGTTTTAAACCGCTTCCGGTATTCCTTCAGACTCCCGCTCAACTGCAACCAGGCACTCAATTCTCTGCTCACAGGCGTGTTGATCGACCAGCCTCTTTCACCCGCGTTGCCCGCAATGGCGTCCATTTCATCCAGATACCGGTAAACAGCAGTTGCTTCCTCGTCGGCCTTTTCGGGGTAAAGAAAGAAATTCTTCTCGTGCCTCCGAAGCTGCAGTGATTTGCTCCTGATGGTGTCTGAAATTTCCAGATTCCGGATTTCTTTCCTGATATCAATAAAATTAATGTATTCGGTCGCCGAGATGAGGACGAAAATGAAGGAACTGATAAAAAAACTGAGAGCTATTTTCTTCTTTAAAGACATTTATAAATAAAACATTTAATAAAGACAAAAGTAAAGGAGTCATAGTGACGGCACACACGACGCGGCAGCCCCTGATGCCATTTATAACCGGGCAACCAGCACAGGACAAGGGGCGTTTCCTATCACCTGTTCGGCAACGCTTCCCATGAGCAGGCGTCTGATCCCCGTCCTCCCGTGAGAGCCCATGATCATCATGTCCATTTTATGCTCACGGACGAGGTCGATAATAGTCTCATATGCCTCGCCTTCCCGCACGTATGTACTTGTCTTTATTCCTGCGCCTTCTGCCTTCTCCTTGACTTTGCCGACAAAACGCCTTGCATTTTTTATAAGATCATCAACGGCATCCGGGGCCTCCGCATAAAATTCTGCGGGGACATCAACAACAGAGACAACACCAAGTGCCGATCCGTATGCATTGGCAAATTCCAGCGCCTTTGCCGTAGCAGCGTCGCTGAATCTCGAGCCGTCAGTAGCTATGAGTATCCTCTCCCATCCTATCGTTGCGCCATTGGGGACAACCAGGACATCATGTTGACTATAGCCGATAACCCTTGCCGTTACACTGCCGATAAGTTTCCTGCCGGTATGGCTGTATCCCGTCCTCCCCATGACAATCAGATCACAATTCTCGGCCTCTGCAAGGTCGATAATGCGCTCGTAAGGGTCGCCTTCCTCACACACGGTCTTAATAAGGGCGCCGCTGCTTTTGGCCAGTAACGCCGCTTCAACCAGGGCCTTTTCGCATGGCTGCCTCAACGCCGCCTCGATATTTCTCATGGCTATAAGCTCAAGGTCCCCCTCAAAAGGGGGGACCACTGAGGTTACGGTTATCCAGCATTTCTCCTGAGTCGCAAGCCTGAACGACTCCTTCAGTGCATGCATCCCCGCTTCAGAACCGTCGATTGCCACGAGCAGTTTTCTGTATTTGCCCATATAACTTATTGTATGCTCAGAGCTTCTTCTCTTGCCGTTAGTTCACGTTCAGCCCGCCGCCCCTGCCACATTGCGCGGAGCACGATAAATGCGCCTACAATCAGCGCAAATGCCATTATAGCAAAACTTGAGCTTTTCAGCATCCCAACAGTAGTGGTGCTCAATTTATGGATCAACCCTAACTGTGAAAGATAAACCGGCACCATAAGACCGCGGCTGAAGAGAACTATCGCCATAATGACTCCCATGACCAGCTTGATCACAAAGGGTTTAACATAAGTTGTTCCAATTGCGCCAAGCTGAATTCCGAACAGAGAGCCGGCAAGTATAATCATGGCAAGGCGAATATCCACGAGCCCGTGCATGGCATACTTGAATGAGCCGCCAACGCCCATGACGAATGCAATGACAAGCTCAGTCGCAGAGGCCATCAAACTCGGTGCGCCCATGACATAAATCATTGAAGGGACTCCGATAAAGCCTCCTACCGCTATTGTCGCCGCAAGCATCCCTGTAGCAAAACCCAGGGGAATAGTAAAGAGTACGGAAATCCTCGCATTGAGGCATTTGAAATACACCATAGTGCCGGGGATGTTTACAGACTGCACCCACTTTGCGAGTTTCGTAGTTTTTTCTTCTTCATGAGTGCTGCCTGACCTGTAAGTGTTGAATGCATCTCTCAGGACAAAGCCGCCTACAACCGAAAGAATAATAACAAAGGCCACGCTCACATACAGGTTTGAACCGGCATCGCCGAACGCCTTTTTAATAACTTCCTGAATATGCGCCCCATATAAAACCCCCGCCTCTGCTGAAATACCCAGCACGACGCCCATTTTAACATCAACCTGGCCGTATTTCGCACGTTTCAGAGCGCCAATCAGCGCTTTTGGGAACTTATGGCACATATTGCTCGCAACTGCAACCAGGCCGGGCACTCCCAGGCTCATCATGGCCGGCGTCAGCACAAAGGCCCCGCCCGAACCGATGAACCCGCTGACAAGGCCACCCACAAAGCCTACCAGGAAGAGGTAAATCATGGTTGCACTATCAAGATTTATAAAGTTCGCAGCCTCTCTGACAATGTCATGCATGTTATTTTACCCCCTTGTGTTTTTTTGCGGCCTCGATACCGAGCGCTGTCCAGAAATTGCCGGTAAAAGAGCCATGCACTATTGAAAAAAGGAATGCTGCAATTATAGGCAGAAAAGCATAGAATCCGCCGCGACTGAAATAATCATTGATCATGCCCTGCTTCGTAAGCAACAACACATAAAGCGCAACTGAAAGAATTCCTGCAATAAGCAGCTTCCCATAAGGCTTTTTCTTTGTTTTGCCGTTTCCGCTTCCCATTTGAATCTCCTCCGGATTTTTTTGTATTTATTTATAAGCACCAGATGGTGCCCATTTTCATTCGCTATGCAGGGTCCTCTACAACAACCAGAGGACATTTCAGATCCTGCCACGCCTCCGACTGCTCCTTGCTCCTTCCCTTGTTCCCCATAACCGCAAACAGGATCTTTTTCTTTTCATTCGTATAATCGATAATCGACTGCTTCAGACTGCCTTTCTTGTGCATCAAACGGTAATTGACACCCTCGGCCCTGAGTTCGGCAAGGCATTCATCAAGAAGGGGATCATGCGCATCCGACGCCGAGATATACAGGATATCCAGATGCGCACCGATCCTTTTGCATGTATTAACCGCATACCTGAATGTCTTCTTGTCCATTTGCTCACTCTTGATGGCAAGCAGGATACGCCGTTCGTCACTAATGAGATTTCGAGCCATACCGGCCTCACCTTCTTCGGCGAATGATGCTGCCATCATTGCCGTCTCAAAACTTTTCATCGTTTGTTTCAGTTTCCCCATACCGGCATCTTCCTCACTCATTGTTACGACCTCTCTTACTCGGCTCTTAATTCGTTTCTGTTATCAGGTCTCTGGCGTTTGCCGGCAGAAGGCCTTGTTGTTTTCCTCAACTCGCTTTCCTTCATGATCTGACGGGCTGAATCAAACTCTCCTTCTTCAGCAAAGGCTGCTGCCATCATGATAGTCTCAAATCTTTCAAATAAGTGTCTCATCGTCTTCCTCCTTTTTCATAAGATTCACTTATAGATAAATCATTTTTTGTGCCAGGGAGAAATGCTGGGTTATCTCTTTGTTTTTAGGGTGTTTTATTATGAGCTGCAAAAAGACGTGATCGCGCACGAGTTGCACTATGCAACTGCGGCCTTCCTGGTGCAACGATGTATCATTGTTTTTTATGGAAAATCGGCGTTGATGCAAAAAAAGCATCGATGTTGCACTCTGCAACTTCAGTGCAACTTCCTGATCACCGGGAGAAAAAAAAGGGAATATACTCTATAATTTATTCACGTATGCGTTCAAAGGAGAGAAGTATCCCCCACCCTGCTGCGCAAAATGGTGGCTGCCGGAAAGCTCGGCAGAAAGAGCGGCGAAGGATTCTATGAATACAAGCAATAGCCATATTAAAGTGGAGAAGAAAGACAGGACAGGTATTATCATTTTGAACAGGCCGGAAGTCATGAATGCCCTTAATACCCCCATGCTCCGGGACCTCAGGGATTCCCTTGAGGAACTTGAGAAAGACAGTAATATAACGGCCATAATTATAAGAGGGGGCAAAGATTTCTGCGCAGGCGCGGACATCGGGGAAATGAATGACAAGGGCATGGAAGAGGCAAAAGCCTTTTCGCAACTGGGGCATAGCATATGCAATCGGATCGGGAAGCTCGGCAAGCCGGTGATCGCTGCAGTGAATGGCTATGCTCTTGGCGGAGGATGTGAAATATCACTTGCCTGCGATATAAGAATAGCCGGCAGGAACGCCCGGTTCGGCCAGACCGAAATCAACATAGGCATCATCCCCGGCTGGGGAGCAACACAGCGTCTTCCGGCGATAATAGGGATGGGAAAAGCAAAAGAAATGATCATGACGGGAAAGATCATAACTGCACAGGAGGCGCTATCTATCGGGCTTGTAAATATTATTACGGACGATCAGGGTCTTATCGGCAAGGCGGAAGAAATGGCCTCGATATTGTCAGGCAAGAGCCTATCGGCCATCGCGAAGGTGAAGAGACTGACAGATATAGGGTCCGGGATCGAAAAAGGGCTTGAGTTGGAAATCGACCTGTTTTCTGAATGCTTTGGCACTGATGATTACAGAGATGGAATGAAAGCCTTTTTCGCCAAAAGAAAACCCTGACCGCTCACCCGCTTGCATAGCGGCAAGCGCTTCACAGAGCCGCCGCTATGCCCTTCTTTTTTTTGTTCCGGCACAAGTCTATTTACTGCCGTGCTTCATATCTCCTTTTCTTTCCATGCCTCTGCCCATCCGGTGACCATCACAGCCGCACCGCTTGTGGCCTCTGTTCATCATAAAATGCATCACCATAAAGTTGAATTTCTTTTTCTGCTCCGCATTCAGATTGGACCTTATATCTTGCATTGCCTGGATATGCATCATTTTCATTTCCGTCCTGAGCCCCTCTATCTTCTTCACCGCAGCCTCTGCCGCCGCCATATCCACGGGATCTTTCGTCAGAACCTCCATCAGTTCAATCTTTGCCAACTTGATATCAGCCACTTTCCGTATCATTTCCTTCTTGGTCTTCAAATGAATCGCCCGTATAGCTTCCCTCTGCTTGTCGTCAAGTCCCAGTTTCTTGAACATGAACATATGCGAATGCTCGCCTCCACACCCTTTACCGTATGAAGACATATGTTTCGGCATACCGCCATCTTTCTTTTCCTCAGCATACGAGGCACCTGAAATCCCCATAATAAACAGCAGTGCGATAAACACAACGGCCAGTTTTCTCATGTTTCTCCTCCAAATTATTGAATACTGTCCACTGACAGTTTGGTTTCATTACTTAAGGTCGGTGGGAACAGGCCAATGGTTACAATTAACGATAAGGTAGTCAGGAAAGGCGGTTACAAGACAGGAGGGCGCTGTCCTCTGGAACAGCCTATGAGTCAGAAAATCTATGCCCCACAGCTTCCCCGGTAAGGACCCTACCCTCCAGGTTAACAAGGAAAGGACTTTAATAAGTCTTCTTTTAAGTTTTTGCTTTTTACCTGGATCGTGGCGAACGAACCGGGCATATTTGTTGAATTCTTTAGACAGTCTGTCTGCGGTTGTAAGAAACTGAAGATCGGACATTTTGGCGTCTTCGCTCAAATTGAGCAAAAACTCATAAAGCTCTACGATAGGCCCAGGCGCGTCCATTTTTTTAAGGTCAGTTACCATCGAGGCGCTATGGCGGAGATCAGGACGAATAAAATAGTTCATTTTCTCCCGCAGCGAGGCGTCATCTTTTGGCCAGCTGATCTTCAACGTTTCGGCACATCTTCTCAACTCTGATTCCCAATTATTGAGGAGTCTATCATATGAGACAAAGACTGTAGGCACAGTCAAAATTGCCATCAGCATACTGATATTATAATTAAGCCAGAGACAGAAACCCTTATCGCATGAAAAGCCATTTCTTTTCTTAAGAGACCTGGCAACATCAAGCGGGTTCCTGATAGCATATACGCACAACAGTTCTATATCCAGTTCCTTGAGCACATCCTTCCACAAGGGGAACAAAAGCGAAGTCCTCGGATCTTTCCACGCCCACAGATTGCGGTCTGAAAATTTTTTCTTTATCAAGTCTATAAGTTCATTTCTAAATGGCTGCAGATCTTCTCTGAGATGCCACCCTTCATCGAGCGGCAAAGATGTATCCCATGATGTCTTCAGGTGATATAACAAACGTTCGTTGAATAATCTAAGTTCAAGGCTCTCCCAAAACCCGGTAGGGTTATCAGGGCCATATGTGCAGATATCGTCTTCTTCTCCGAGAAATGCGCCAAGAAAGTTCACACTGCGTGTAATTGCCGACGTGCCGCTGCGGTGCATGCCCAGGATACAGATTGCCCGGCATTTCATATTATTTATATCCAACATGCTCCTTTGTTTGTCATATCTGCCATTGAGATTTGCGAACAGGCATATGTTCCTGTTTATTTTTTTTACGCATCAGGACCTCTTTCCAGGAAAAAGACGACAAGAGCGATAACAAGATTGCAACTGGAAATCAGGATGGCCCTGTTGAGACGGAACAGAAGTGCCGCCCCCTCAGTTTTGACTTGTGCCAACATGTCCTCGAATTGCATGGTCCGCTCCTTAATGGTTTTCAGCTAATTAAGTCGGGGCGGATAATCAGAAAGTTACAATAGGAATAAAAGAATGTGGGCATAGAGTGCCATAATGTTTTTTTCGTGTAACCTTCAGACATTAATTCGCGACTGATAAAAAAAAGTAACGCTGGGGAGAATATCCTATGAAGACGAAAGTGTCTGTTGTGTTGATTGCCGGATCTTTAGTTTTAATCCTTGCGTACTTTATGTCCTGCGTATTTCTGACACTGGTGCACAGAAGCCATAGGGTCTTCCTGCAATCTATACAATGCCTGCGGCGCCTGAGGTTGTTGTAATTCGGGACTTTTTCAGGCATTACGGGAAAAAAATTCCTTAGCCGGGTCTTTTTTACCTTTGTCGTGCCAACCCTACTGCTTATCTCCTGCAGAGTGCCTTTGCCCTGATTTATTGCGATTCCTTTCTAAAATATACATATCGAGACAATCCGGCTATCAGCGGGCAAGCCCCTCTGCACTAACTCTAATATCTCATTCCCTGTGCTGATACGCCGATACTGTTTTCCCTGCCACTTGAAAATAACCTCATATAGTTTTATATCCTCCATGTCCACGCCCTCCTTGTTTTTTTCGTCACCAATATTAATATCAAAATCCGTGCCAGTCTTTGGCGTTTTCAGGCGTCTTTACCTTCATCTTTGCCTTTTACCTTTATCTGTGTTGTATTATTAAAGAATGGCATTCTGTCTCGACCTTCACGTTCACTCATGGTTAAGCGGAGACTCCGAAGCAGACCCTGAAGAATCGATCATGCAAGCCATAAAGATCGGGCTTCATGGAATTGCTTTCACGGAGCACTATTCCTATGAAGCCTCTGAGCCTGTTGAAAAATTGCGGGAGAAATACAGAAATGATATTCTGGTCCTTCGCGGCGTTGAGTTTTCTGCTGCAGAAGGACACTGTCTCATATTCGGGGTGAATACGGACAAACTGCTTTCAAGGCATCTGTCCATAGCAGAAGTCCTGGAAACTGTGAATAGCTGCGGGGGAGTCGTCATCCCGTCACATCCTTTCAGGGGAATCAACAGCCTTGGTGACGCAATAAAAAGGGCAAGTGGCATATGCGCGATAGAAGGTCACAACGGCTGTAATCTCCATTCTTTGAACCTGAATGCCGTTAAAGCCGCAACAGCATTGCTCCTTCCTTACACCGGAGGCTCGGATGCCCATGACTCAGCCTCAGTGGGCCTGTGTTATACGGAATTCTCCGGCATGGTGACGCCCGGCAATTTTATCGACCTTCTGAAGGCAGGGCATTACCGCGGAGTAGATACCAGGAAGATAAGCAAAGTCCGATTCCCAAATAATTCGCCCCTTCAAAAGAGCGCGTCATAGACCCGAAATATGTGATAATATACAAAGTAGGTTATAATGCGGTTATAATCAATAGTTTTTAGAGCAACCGCGGGAAGGAGTAGAGTTTGTGGGCAGAATTTTTATAACAAACCTTCTGGTTGTACTGGTTGTCTTCCTTTCGGCCCCACTGTCGATTCAGGCTGACGAAAGCGCGCCGGTCCCTGAACACACATTTACAGACCAGGAACTCGACAACCTGATGGCGCCAATTGCGCTTTACCCCGACCCTCTGTTGGCCCAGATACTGCCGGCCTCGACATATCCGTCAGAGGTGGCTGACGAGGCTGCATGGCTGAGACAAGGTGGGGACATATCACGGATAGATGAACAGAATTGGGCCGAGAGTGTCAGGGCAATGGCCCACTATCCGGACGCACTTTACATGATGGCCGACAATATCGATTGGATTGCCGATATCGGTGATGCCTTTCTGAACCAGCCGGAAGATGTGACGAAATCAATCCAACGACTGAGATGGCGGGCTCAAAACACGGGGAACCTGCTGAATACCAATCAACAAAGAGTCGTCTTTGATGGCGACGATATACAGATCGATCCGGCGCAGCCTCAATATATGTATGTTCCCGTATATAACCCTGCGTATGTCTATGTCCAGACATGGACGCCTGGAATGGCACCTTTCATCACTTTTGGATCAGGCCTGCTCATCGGTGACTGGCTGAGCATGGACTTTGACTGGCATTACCACCATTTGATCTATCATGGCTGGAACCGGCCCGGCTGGGTTAATAATGCAAGACCATATGTTCACATAACAAACGTTTACGTCAATAGAAGCAGGCCTTTCATGAATCAGACATGGCGGCACGATCCGTTGCGCAGTGACCCTGATAGGTTCAGGGCCGTGCACGTCACTACAGGGCCGGGGAGGAACAGGCTTCCGTCTGAAGTCAGGGGCCGGGGGATAACAACACCAGCCACTCCATCGGGAGGGATGTTCGGGCCCAGGGGCGATGTGAGGACTTTTAGCAATCGCGGAAGGGAGAGCACCCGCACCTCTCAGCAAGGCTCTGCACCGCCTGCTGCAGCAGTAAGCAGACAGCCTGAAAGAGCGGCGCCAACTTTTGGCCGGGGATTTACTCAGCCCCGTCCCGCTCCCGAGATGCCAAGAGCGCCCTCCGGGGCCTTTGGCGGTTACAGGGGGGCACATGAGGCAGCGACGCAGAGTTCACGCGGCCAGGCCAGCCGCCAGAGCGGGGGGGGAGGCGGTAGTCAGGGGGCGCACAGCGCGCCTGCAGGCAGAAGCAGTGCTCCGTCGGGTCGGCGATAACAGGCACCACTAGTGGAATAAATTGATTAAGGAAAGGAAAAATACCATGAACACAATTCAAAAATGCGTATTTCGTTCGCAGGGCATGGTTTTAATCGCTGTGCTTTTGATAGCCGGAACAGTTTTTTTTAATGGCATCGTACAGGGTGCTGGGGTGACTTCGCAGAAAAGTTTTTCCTCTCCTGAGGATGCCTTGAAGTCCCTGGCTGAGGCTGTTAAAGCAAAAGACAGGCCCGCATTGGATCAGATATTCGGTCCAGCCGGTAAGGAACTCCATTACAGTGACAGGGTCCAGGCTGCGGCTGAATTTGAGGAATTCGCCAAGCATCTGGCAGAGAAGACCAATCTGGTTAAAGAGAGTGATTCAAAGGTTGTGCTGCACATAGGCAACGAAAACTGGCCCTTCCCAATTCCAATCGTTAAAAAAGACAACAAATGGTTCTTTGATACCGAAACGGGCAAGGAAGAGATACTTAACAGGCGGATAGGGGAAGACGAGCTTACCGCAATACTGGTCTGCCGCACATATGTGAAGGCGCAGCGTGAGTATGCCATGAAAGACTGGAACGGCGACGGCATACTCGCTTATGCACAGAACCTGCGAAGTGATCAGGGCAAAAAAAATGGCCTCTTCTGGAGGGCTGTGCCCGGCGAAGAATTGAGCCCGCTGGGTGAATTCATAGCAAAGGCGAGGATGGAGGGCTACAAGAAGGAAAAATCTCTCTTCAAGGAACAGCCGACTCCATTTCATGGCTATTACTTTAGTATACTCAAACGCCAGGGGAAGAATGCCCCCGGAGGCGCATACAATTACATCATTAACGGCAATATGGTCGGCGGCTTCGCCCTGGTGGCCTTTCCATCAGACTGGGGCAAATCAGGGGTAATGACCTTTATTGTCAATCAGCAGGGAAAGGTTTACGAGAAAAACCTCGGACCGAATACGATTAAGATCGCCAGGAGGATGAAGTCGTACAATCCCGACAAGACGTGGAAGCCTGTTTCGGATAAACAATGAAATTCTTCAAAAAGCGGGATGACGACGAGGACCAGCATGAGGCGGCACTCGATGAACTCCGGGAGTCGATCACCTCTTCGCACATGCCGCCCCGCGTCGAAAAGATCGCCCTTCAGGAACTGGAGGGCCTTTCCAGGATAAGTCCCTCTACTACTGAATATTCCATAGGCACAACTTATATCGATTACCTGGTCTCCCTGCCGTGGAACAAAAGAACTGAAGACAGCATTGATCTCGCATACGCTAAAACCATACTGGACAGGAACCACTACGGCCTGCCTGCAATCAAAGAGAGGATTCTCGAACATCTAGCTGTCAAGTCCCTTATCATGAACAGAAAACCGCGAATCCTTGTGGTCGATGACGAAGAAGTGGCCCGTAAAAACCTGTCGCACATTCTTCAGAAAGAGGCATATGAAGTTGTGACAGCGGTGGACGGCCGTGAAGCTATGGAAAAGCTTTCAGCGGCCTCATTCGATTTGGTGATTTCGGATCTCAGAATGCCGGGCGTAAACGGCATGGAAATACTCGAAAACATCAGACTGGCCCGGCCCGATACCAGGGTAATAATGGTAACCGGGTATGCCACTGTCCCTTCTGCAGTAGAAGCGATGAAGAAAGGCGCTTTCTCCTATATTTCCAAACCCTTCAAACTGGAGGAAGTGCGCAACGCTGCGCGGGAGGCGCTGGATAGCAGGACAAGAATGCAGAACATCAGGGGTTCCGTTCTGTGCTTTGCAGGCCCCCCCGGCACCGGCAAGACATCCATGGGCAAGGCCATTGCCGATGCCCTTGGAAGAAAATTCGCCAGGATAGCACTGGGCGGACTGAAAGACGAAGCAGAACTGAGAGGCCATCGCCGCACTTATGTAGGCGCCAAACCCGGAAGGATTATCGAAGAGATACGGAGGGCGGAATCTTCCAATCCCGTCATCATGCTCGATGAACTCGACAAAATAGGGCGTGATTTCAAGGGAGATCCCTCCTCAGTGCTGCTTGAGGTCCTGGACTCTGAGCAAAACCACAGCTTCGTCGACCACTATCTTGATGTCCCCTTTGATCTTTCCTTTGTCATGTTCATTCTTACGTCCAATACGATCGAAAACATTCCGGCGCCTCTGAGAGACCGCATGGAAGTGATCGAATTCACAGGCTTTACGCGCGAAGAGAAAATACAGATCGCCTCTCAGTTCGTTGTCCCCAGACAGATAATGGAAAAGGGCATCGAATGCGTACCGATCGTGTTTACTGACGACGCTATTGCAAGCATTATAGATAACTATACCCATGAGGCCGGCACCAGGAACATGGAAAGGGAGATTGCGACCGTTTGCCGAAAGATAGCAAGGGAACTGGTGCAGTGCGCAAACTCCCCCGATGCGAGACCGAAGACCGTAACTATAGCCGCCGAGGATGTACCGCGATATCTGGGACAGGGGCATCATTACTATGAAGTTGCCGGCGAGAAAGACAAAATCGGAGTTGCGACCGGCCTGGTACTCACGGAAGCAGGAGGCGACATCATCTTTGTCGAGGCTGTGGCCATGAAAGGGAAGAAAGAACTTACCATGACCGGCTCTTTGGGCGAGGTTATGAGAGAATCGGCGCAGGCAGCATTGAGCTTCGTAAGAAGCAATGCCGCCCTTTACAGCATACCGGAGGATTTCTTCGAGCACCATGATATACATATTCATGTTCCCTCCGGAGCCATACAAAAAGACGGCCCGTCCGCTGGCATAACCATAGCCATGGCGCTATTTTCGCTGCTGACCAGGCGGCCTGCCAGACGCGATGCGGCCATGACCGGCGAGATTACATTGACCGGGCGGATATTGCCGGTCCGGGGCATCAAAGAAAAGGTCCTTGCAGCTAAGAGGGCGAATGTAAAAACCGTTATCCTTCCTGAACGGAACAAAGCCGAAGTGGACAAGCTGGCCGCCGAAGTAACAAACGGAATGATTATTCATTTAGCCGATACAATTAATGAAGTGATAGACCTCGTGCTGGCGGTATAGTCAAAGCAGCCGGAAAATCGATATTCATTCAACGCCGGAGCGTTTCCTTATTAAATAAATCCCGTCCCGGATGGTAAGGAACAGCTTCTCGGCCCGGTCATCTCTTCTCACCAATTCATTGAAGTCTGCCATTGCCCGGCTTTCGTCGTCCTTCGGATCGAAGACCCTGCCGTACCACAAGGCATTGTCGGCAAGTATCAAGCCGCCCTTTCGCAAAATCCGCATCGATTCTCTGTAATATTCGCCGTAGTTTCGTTTGTCGGCGTCGATAAAAACAAGATCGGTCTTTTCATCAGGCAGGCTCTTCAGGATTTCCAGGGCCTCTCCCAAGCGCAGGGTGATCCTGGAGCCGACTGGACTCCGGTCGAAGAAATCCTGCGCGATCTTCGCATGATCGGGAGTATGCTCAATGGTCAGGATTTCGCCGCCATCAGGCAGTACCTCGGCCATGGCAAGGGCCGAATAACCGGTAAAGGTGCCGATATCAACTATGTGCCGCGCAACAGACAACTGAGTCACTAACTGCAGGAACCTGCCTTCAACCCTTCCGGTGAGCATGCTGGGATATGATGTATTCGTCAGGGTAAAGTCTTCGACTTCCTCGAGAAGCCCGGACATGGGGGTTGTGTGCTCCGCTGCATACTCTTCGGCCTCCCTGGCCACCACGTCCATAAAGCAGTAAATACCTGTTGTCTTATCGGTTGGGCTTTCCGGACCCCGGGCATTATTTCGGCTCATCCGAGAAACTCTTCAATACCGTTCATCATTCTCTGAAGGGCCTGAAGTGACCTTATTGCGTCACCTTCTATTTCGAGGCTGTGGTTTGCGCCCTCGATGACGATGCTCTTTCCATGCGTTGTTTTCAAAAGGTCGTCCAGCTTTGACTCATCGTAATATGGATCAGCCGTGCCGATGACAAAAAGGGCTTTATGCCTGACCTGCTTTATCTGCGAAAGGAGTTGCCCGCTTTTCAGAATAGGAGTGAGCCATAGGCACTGGAACTTCGGCATGTCCGGAATTGACGTAATGACATGCCCCATCGCGTACGTGCCGATAGATTTCCCCACGAGAGTCAACATATCATACTTCCGTTGCCTTATAGCGCGGGTATACACTGCCGACGCATCGTCGGCAGCCCGGCGCCTGCGCTCATCCTTCGTCAGTGCCAGGAAATCGGTGTTTTTAACATAGTTGAACTCCGTTCGCAGGACATCGGCTCCTCTGGAAAGGAGGGCCAAGCAGGGATAATACATGACCGGCATATGCGATGTGTAACCGAAGCCGGGCAAAAGGATAGCGAGATGTCGCGTCTCCGACTCCTGGCGGAAAAAAGTGTTCGGCACCGGCTCCTTACTGTCATCCATGATGTCAAGTGTTTCGATGGAATACATTAATGAAACCCCCTGCTGATTTGATGTGGTATTTCGACAATTATAACCTAAATCTGAATGCAAATCATCTGTCGCTATCTCTATCTGCAACGCACACCTGTGTTATACTCTTTAACTGATACTATTCATAAGGTGTCGAGCAGTCAGGACATAGTGCTTCAGCTCATTCTCGCAAGGCATCCAGCCTTGCTCCGAGGCTATGCCAGCCTGTTCAGCCATCCAGGGCGTCTCAGGCTGCCAAAGTCGGCTCAAGCACTATGTCCTGACTGCTCTTGGATAGCGTTTATGAATAATTCGGTTAAATGAAATTAGGAGGTTTTCACGCAATATGGGCAATGAACCGAACAAGATCATTTATTCCATGGTCGGAGTGGGCAAATATTACGATAAAAAGCAGGTGCTGAAAGACATTTATCTGTCCTATTTTTATGGAGCGAAGATCGGTGTTCTCGGACTCAACGGATCAGGCAAGAGTTCTATTTTGCGCATCCTCGCCGGAACGGACAAGGATTTTATCGGAGAAACCGTCATTTCTCCGGGCCTTACGACCGGCTTCCTCGAACAGGAGCCTCATCTTGATGAGACGAAGACAGCCAGGGAGATAGTCGAACAAGGGGTACTGAATGTCGTGGACGCCCTCAATGAATACAACAGGATCAACGAGAAGTTCGCTGAGCCCATGTCCGACGATGAGATGAACAAGCTGATCGAACTCCAGGGGGCAGTTCAGGAAAAGCTGGAATCCCTTGATGCATGGACCCTGGATTCGAGACTCGAAATGGCCATGGATGCGCTGAGATGCCCTACGGGAGAGACCCCTGTGAAAGTCCTCTCGGGCGGTGAAAAGAGACGCGTGGCTCTTTGCAGGCTCTTGCTGCAGAAGCCTGATATCCTGCTGCTCGATGAGCCTACGAACCATCTCGACGCCGAGTCTGTCGCCTGGCTCGAACACCATTTGCAGAGCTATCCCGGCACAGTCATCGCCGTCACGCACGACCGCTACTTCCTCGATAATGTGGCCGGATGGATACTGGAACTCGACCGCGGGCAGGGCATACCGTGGAAGGGGAACTATTCTTCATGGCTAGAACAGAAGCAGGCCCGTCTGAAGAAGGAGGAAAAGGCCGAGACCGAACGGCAGAAGACCCTGCAGAGGGAACTCGAATGGATACGCATGTCGCCGAAGGCCCGCCATGCCAAGTCGAAAGCGCGGATAAAATCATATGAACAACTCCTCGGGCAGGAGGGTGAAAAGCGGGCAAAAGATCTGGAGATATACATTCCGCCCGGCCCACGCCTGGGAGATATTGTGATTGAAGCGGACAAGGTGAGCAAAGCCTACGGCGACCTCATACTCTTTGAGGATATGACCTTCTCGCTTCCACCCGGCGGAATAGTGGGTGTCATCGGACCCAACGGCGCAGGCAAGACAACGCTCTTCCGGCTGATCACAGAACAGGAATCTCCGGACTCGGGCACAATACGTAAAGGCGAGACGGTGAAACTCGCATACGTTGATCAGAGCCGCGATAAACTCGATCCTGAAAGCACAGTTTGGGAGACCATTTCAGGCGGCGAGGACATTATCACTCTCGGCAAAAAAGATGTGAATTCGCGCGCCTACGTGGCAAGATTCAATTTCTCAGGGTCCGACCAGCAGAAGAAGGTCGGCATGATCTCAGGAGGCGAACGCAACCGCGTCCACCTGGCAATGATGCTCAGGGGCGGAGCCAATGTGCTTCTGCTGGACGAGCCGACAAACGACCTGGACGTGAACACCATGCGCGCCCTTGAAGAGGCCCTGGAGAATTTTGCGGGCTGCGCCGTTGTCATCAGCCACGACCGCTGGTTCCTCGACCGGATAGCCACCCATATCCTGGCTTTTGAAGGAGACAGCAATGTCTGCTGGTTTGACGGCAATTACTCCGAATACGAAAGTGCAAGGAAGGCACGCCTGGGCGCAGAGGCCGAGCAACCCCACAGGATAAAGTACAGGAATCTGACGAGATAACGCTATAAACCAGGACTATTTGGCTTGTTGAGATGCAAATCTCGAATCATCTGAACAACAGCATTCTTTAAGGGTTCCAAGTCTTCAGAGACCGTCTTCCACACTTCTGCCCAATCTATCCCAAAATACTGGTGAGTAACGATATTCCTTATGCCGCACCAGTCGCTCCATGGCACTTCAGGATAATTTTTGTAAATATGTTCGGGAATGTGCTCACTGATGGCAATGCCTATGTCCTCAATGCACTTTGTCACCGCTTTCCGCGTTTTACGGTCATGTACAAAAGTATCAAATGTCATGCCTTCAGTGAATTCCCTAATCTCTGATATAGCTTCAATGATGTCGTTTAGAAAATCATCAATGAATCTCTCCTTAGACATATTGCACTTCCCGCAAAACACGCTCGCCAATATGCGGCTTTAGCGCATTTTTAGTTGTGAGATCCGTCCTGATGTCAAGCAATCGGGAAATATCCCGACTGAGCCTGACAAGCCTAACTAACCCGATGGGCTTTTCGAGATCTACGAGTATATCTATGTCGCTTTTTTCAGTCTGTTCCCCGTAAACATAAGAGCCGAATATACCCAAAGCGGTTACGCCGTATTCATCTTTCAATGCTTGTTTGTGTTCTTGTAGCTGGCTTTTTATTTCGTTAAGGCTCTTCATCGGAAATAAGCGCCTCCTTTTCCAATGCAACTATTATTATACAATATCAATCACAGATTCCGGATATGGATATTCCGCTCAGTTCGGATACCTATTCCGATTTAGTTCGGACACACATTCCGGCGCAGTTCGGGCACCTCATTTTTTTTGAGCAAAAACATCACCCATGACATCGGACTTCTGGCCGAACTATGCAAGGAGATGTCCTTCCTGTACATCGCAGTGGTAGCTCTTGTAACAATTGTGTGAAGTACAAATGGGAATAAAGTCCGTTCTGTGTTAAGTACGTTCCGCACAAAACATATTAGAGAAACTACAGGCATAAGGTTTCTTCCGAGAAACACATTTCAGCGGCAATGATGGAGCGCTCGTTCCGCATTGCGCCCATGGTTCACTGAGTTCTGGGTATCCCCCCTAATGACTAAAATGCCTTGAATGCTGCTGTTGGTGGTGTTATCCTTTCACTGTAAGAACAATTCTTTGGAGGTATGCAAAAATGACGTCAGAAAATCTTACCTCAGTCCATTTATTTCCGGAATCTGCACACAGCAACTTATGCGTCGAAAAATTGCAATTTATGCGTCAATCCGTTGCAACTTATGTGTCAGGAATTGCAGCTTATGAGTCAACCGACACCACTTCTCCTCTGCCGTGAGTTGCCACCGCCATCACCGGCAGTAATTTGCGATGTTACATCATTCTACACCATCGTTGCTTTTTGCAATATTCTTATGCTAAAGTGAAATCATGCTGAAAAAAATCAGATACCGCCCGAGCATCAGGCAAAAAATAACCTTCGGCTACTATGCAATTGTCCCTATAATCATCGCCCTTTCCGTTTTTTCCTTTGTGGAACTCAGATTTTTTGAAAAGAAACTTCTTTTCGGTAAAACCATTGCCGAATTTTTCAACACTACACTTGAAGTGCGGCGCTTCGAGAAAAACTTTTTCCTCTACAAGCAGGAATCCGATTACCGGGAAAGTATCAGTTATGCCAGCGAAGCGCAAAAATCCCTTGAAGATAACATGGCGGAATTCAATACCCTTGTCAGCCCCATGCAAACCGCGATGCTGGTCCGGAATTTAAAGGAATATAAGCAACTTATGCGGCAATATGCCAATCCCGAAATCGGGACATCTCTGAGTAAGGAAGTCCTCGACGGGATGATCAGAAAGACAGGAAAAGAAATCGTGAACGCGGCTGAAGACATCGCCAGGACCGAGAGAAAGCGTCTCCAGGTGCAGCTTTACAATTCACAAATTCTGCTTCTTATTTCGATAATCTCTCTTTCGCTTCTGGGCATTGTCGTAGGACATGTCCTGTCTAGGATGGTGATCAGGCCGCTTAAGCGGCTCGAGGAAAGCATGGAGATCATTGCGGACGGACGGTTCGAAATCATACACATCGACTCAAAAGACAGGGAGATTGTGTCCCTTACCAATGCTTTCAATAAAATGCTCAAGGAGCTCGAGTTGCGGCAGCGGCACCTCATCCAGACAGAGAAGCTTGCATCGTTGGGGACCCTGCTGTCAGGAGTGGCCCACGAACTCAACAACCCTCTTTCAAATATCTCATCCTCATGCCAGATTCTTGCTGAAGAAATAACGGAGAATGACATGGAATACAAGAAGGAACTCCTCTCTCAAATCGACGAGCAGACCGACAGGGCAAGGAATATTGTCAGGTCGCTGCTTGAATTCTCCAGGGACAAGGATTTCAAGAAAGAGACGCTGCCGCTTAAAAACCTTATTGAGGAGACTATACGCTTTATAAAAGGGCAGGTGCCGACAAAAGTCGAGATCGAAGTCAGCGTGCCGGACGACATAGTAATATTCGCCGACAAACAGCGTATCCAGCAGGTCTTTCTTAACCTGATCAAAAATGCCATTGAAGCCATTTCCGGAGAAGGCATAGTCTATGTCAGGGCGCTGCGAAGGAGCGCTATCGAGAAAGCGGAGGAAGAGGAGCCCGAGATATACAATTACCTGAAGTATCATGGCAAATGTACTGTCGAAGAGGATACCGTTGACATAGAGATATCGGATACCGGATCAGGGATAGACGCTGATATATTGACCAAGGTATTCGACCCTTTTTTCACGACAAAGGACGTGGGAAAGGGTTCCGGGCTCGGGTTGTCCATTGTCCATGAAATCATATTGGAACACGACGGCTGCATAGCAGTCGATAGCAGAGTGGGCAGCGGCACCACATTCCTTATTCGCCTGCCGATACCAAGAGGGACAGGCAAACGTTAATCAAAAAGGGGAGCAATAACAATGGCGAATAACGCAAGAATATTAATTATCGATGATGAAAAAGTGGCGCTTAACAATCTTGAACATGTCATGAAAAGAGAGGGGTACCACGTCACCGGCACCCAAAGCGGACAAAACGCCCTCAAACTCCTCTACGAACAACATTTCGATGTGGTGCTCACGGATTTGAAGATGGAAAAAGTCGACGGCATGGAAATACTGAAGCGCTCCAGGGAACTTCATCCCGACACCGAGGTAATAATGATCACCGGATATGCGACCCTGAAGTCCGCGGTCGATACCATTAAACACGGGGCGTTTTATTATGTAGCCAAACCATTCAAACTGGACGAGGTGAGGCAGGTCGTCAAGGAGGCCCTCGAAAAAGTCCGTCTGAAGCGGGAGAATATCCAGCTCAGGGAACAGATCGAAACTTATGAAGGCAAAGTCAAGATCATTACGCAGGACCCTTCCATGCACCGGCTTCTCGATACGGCGCGCCAGATAGCTCCTACTGACTGCAACGTCCTCATCAGCGGGGAGAGCGGCACGGGCAAGGAGATTTTTGCCAAGTTCATACATCATAACAGCACCCGCTCCAAAGGCCCGTTTTTTGCTGTGAACTGCGGCGCCTTTACTGAGGAACTGCTCTCGAACGAACTCTTCGGCCATGAAAAAGGCGCCTTTACCGGAGCGATGACCATGAAGAAAGGACTTATCGAAATGGCGTCGGAGGGTACTCTTTTCCTGGACGAGATCACCGAGATGCCGGCATCCATGCAGGTAAAGCTTCTCAGGGTAATCCAGGAGAAGGAGATGCTTCGGCTCGGCGCAACGGCACCCGTAAAAGTTAACGTCAGATTCATTGCAGCTACAAACCGGGACATCTCAGATGCCATTAAAAGCGGCAGCTTCAGGCAGGACCTTTTTTTCAGACTCAACGTCGTTTCATTGTACATTCCCCCGCTTTGCGAGAGAAAAGAAGATATCCACATCCTGAGCTACTACTTTTTGAGCAAGTACGCGACCCTGATGAAGAAACCGATCAGCGAGATTGCGCCGGACGTCATTGCGCTGTTAATGAATTACGATTTCCCGGGCAATGTCAGGGAACTCGAAAACGTTATCGAGCGTGGCGTGGCGCTTTCCAACGGTGCGTCAATAGAGGTCGCCCATCTGCCCGAGGACCTCAGGGAACTCAGCATCAAGACATTCAGGAAGAAGCGGGGCAAAATACCCTCTCTTGAAGACCAGGAGCTGACTTATATCCAGTGGGTGCTGGGAGAGGTCGGAGGCAACAAGACACTCGCAGCGCAGATACTCGGCATAGACAGGGTATCTCTCTGGAGAAAGCTGAAAAGATTCGGACTGGCAAAGGAGGAGGAAGAATGACCTGATGTGTTAAAATATTATCAGGAGAAGATGATGAAACGTCTATTTAAGAAATTTGAGGCCCTGATGATGGCGGCATCTTTTGCTGAAGAGGGAGAGTTCGAGACAGCAAGACAGATAATGAAGGAAAGCGAATTGAAGGATACAAAAAGGCTTTCTACCGGCAAACGCCAAAAACCCGACAAGCGCAAAGAATTAAGGGCCGACTAAGCACTTCAGTTGTATATGTCAGTATTTATGTTTACGACATTTGTAAACGCAAATACTGACTATCAAGTTATAGACAGGCACTTTTTAATCCTCGCAGCTTCTTCGCCTGCCTTGTTGCCCTTCGGCCAGTTCCCATTCCTCATGACCGCCCCAGATGTCATGTTTTTCATGTCTTGTAATGGCAGTGTTGCAACCCAAACATATCAGTGTTTCAATACGTTTATCCTGGCCGGAAAAATCATACATGCTGCTCCGCTTTTCTCCGCAACTCGGGCATGTCCACTCATACACAAGTTTGCCGGATATCGTAACGCGGATCATCTCCCCTCCTGTTCCCGAACGTCTTAATAAAGCCCGCCTTAGACTGCATCAAGTCCCCTGCTTGAGAATTGCCATCTAATCTTAAAAATTATATCATAATAAGAATACACTTGTTTCAGGAAGAACTCTTGTCTCTCATCTCCCCTCTCAGTGCTTACATATCCCCACTGAGCCCGAATAACATATTCTACCGTCCGTCCAGGTCGCCCTACTCAGTTCCGCCCCATCCAGGATCGTCCCGGTCAGGTCGCAATTGGGACATTGATTCGTCGCCTTCAACCTCGCCAAATCGGCTGCGCTAAACCCATGCACGACACCGTTCATGATAAGCACACAGAACATAACCACCACTCCTATAGCACTTTTCTTCATTCTTTTTTCCACGTTATTATATGCAATTATTATTTCATACCGGATCATCATGGCATTTGCCATGCCAAGTAGAACAGATTAGAACATGTTGTGAAGATTTTCCAACTCCCTGCGGTCTCTGCCGCAGGTGATTTCACGGGGTCTTGCGTATGTTTTGTGGTATCATATCATTACATATTATAAAACACCGGCACAGAATACAGATTTCAGGAAATAAAATAAATTGCTATAGGAGGATCAAATTATGAGACTATTGACGAGGTCGGACTATGATGGTCTTGTATGTGCGGTTTTGCTGGTAGAAGCCGGAGTGGTGGATGAGTATAAGTTTGTTCATCCCAAAGATATCCAGGACGGAAAGATTCCTGTTACCACAAACGATGTTCTTGCAAACATTCCATATGTTTCCGGTTGCGGCTTGTGGTTTGATCATCATTCCAGCGAGGCGGAACGACTGGAATCGCAAGGCGACTTTAAAGGGAAGAGTGAGGCTGCTCCCAGTTGTGCCAGAGTCATATATAATTATTATGGGGGTAGAGCAAAATTTTCCAAATTTAATGAAAACGGTCTGATGGATGCAGTTGACAGAAGTGACAGCGGGAATTTGACGGCAGATGACATTACAAATCCCAGGGGCTGGATATTGCTGTCATTTGTCATGGATCCCCGTACAGGATTGGGAAGGTATCAGGACTACAGGATTTCAAATTATAAACTCATGGAAGACATGATTCAATACTGCCGTAAAATGGATGTGAAGGAGATTCTCAGGAACCCGGATGTCCAGGAACGCGTTAAACGGTATTATGAACAGGAACAGGCCTATGAAACAATGATCAAAGCTAATAGCAAGGTAGACGGAAATGTACTGATTATTGATCTTCACAATGTTGAAGAAATTCTTTCCGGGAACCGCTTCAAGGAATATGTTCTCTTCCCGGATCAGAACATTTCTATGCGAATCATCTGGGGCTTTAAAAAACAAAACATGGTCTTTACCTGCGGTCACAGTATCATTAACCGGACCTCAAAAACAAATGTAGGTTCCCTGATGCTCAAATACGGTGGAGGGGGCCACTTTGCTGTCGGAACCTGCCAGGTTTCCATAGATAACTGGGAGAAGACCAGAGATGAACTGGTAGCGATTATGAAGAAACCCGCGTAAAGTTTTGATGAAGACTTTGTGACGTACAAAGCAAACGATTTTTAACAAATTTTCTTGGGAATCAACACTGTAGCTGAGATGTCTGAGGAATTGATTGCTTGGCGAATATCTCATTTCCCAGCAATTTTGAAATGCGTTTACAAGACTTGGAAACAAAAATACTGACTACGACACTTCAATTTATGAGTACGGTGTCGCACCGAGCGCGTCCTGTTCTCTCATGTCCGGCCTATTCAATCGATTTCACATTAAGATAATTCGGCCCGAAATCTACAGGATATCCTTCAGTCAAATCGCCTTTAACTGTAACTTTTTTATCTATATACTTATCGAGGTTGATGTGATCACTTTTCAAGGCATACAATGTTTTTCCGTTATCATCCATTAAAACGTGTGTTCCATACATGTATGTTGTTATCCCCTGTTTTTTTACTATTCCCACCGATACTACCCCATTGCCATCTGTCGTATTTTGTGCAAATGAAGCACAGGCAGCAAATAATATTATAGTGGAGATCAGTAAAACCTTCAGAAACATACGATGCTTGCTCATTTTTATCTCCTCCTTTCCACATAACGTGGGAAACAGATTTAAGAATACAGAGATAATTTATTTGCTTCTGATATAGCTCAGGCCGACAAGGCTTCCCCAAAAGCCTCCCAAAATTCCGCTTAGAAGATTCACGATATGGAAACTGATTCGAGGTCTATGCCCAACAGCCTGATCTTCTGCTGCAGGTTTTGCCTGTGGATATTGAGAAGTCTTCCCGCTTCAGATATGTTTCCGCCCGACTCGATCAGGGCGGCCATTATAATGCCCCTTTCAAACTGGGCCTTCGCGTCTTTAAGAGGCATGAGCGGTATCTTCTGCGCAGCATCACTGAGTTTCCTGCCTGTAAGTATATATTTGGGCAGATCGTCTTTCTGAATAACGGGTCCTGTAGTGAACGCTACGCCAAATTCAACGGCATTTTCCAGCTCCCTGATGTTGCCCGGAAAATGATAATTCAGGAGCAGTTGCATCGCTTCTTTTGAAATGCCTGAAATATTCTTCTCAGCGGCTTTGTCCTTGTGTTTTTCGATGAAATGGTTGACAAGGAGCGGAATATCTTCCTTCCTGTTCCTCAGCGGAGGCAGTTCAATGGGCATGACATTAAGCCTGTAGAAGAGGTCTTCCCTGAATTTCTTTTCGCCGATAGCCTTCTTTAAGTCGACGTTCGTCGCCGCAATCACCCTCACGTTCACTGTGCGCGGCTGCGTATCGCCGACCCTGTTAAAATCACCGCCCTGGAGCACCCTGAGCAGCTTCACCTGCAGCATTGGGGTCAGTTCACCTATTTCATCGAGAAGGAGTGTTCCCTTATTAGCTTCTTCAATAAGCCCTTTTTTATCAGCCACCGCACCGGTAAATGCGCCTTTGACGTGGCCGAACAGCTCTGATTCAATCAGCCCATCGGGAATTGCCCCGCAGTTCACTGTTACAAATTTATTCCCTGCCCTCACACTGTTACTGTGAATGGCCCTGGCAACAAGCTCCTTGCCCGTGCCGGTTTCACCTGTAACAAGCACATTGCTCTCGCTGGAGGCGGCGTGGCGCATGACCCTGTATACTTCATGCATCCCGTCGCTGTTGCCTATAATGGTCTGAAACGAACAACGCTCCCCGATCTGGATCCGGAGCGCGATGTTTTCACGGACGAGACGTTTTTTTTCAAGCGCCCTTCGCACCGGGATACGCACTTCATCGGGAGTAAAAGGCTTCAGGATAAAATCATAAATACCTTTTTTAACTGCTTCGACCGCAGAAGGGATTGTCCCGTATGCAGTAATAATTATGAAAATGCTGTCATGGGTATCCTCCTTGACTGCCTCGTAAAGCTCAAAGCCGCTCATTTCAGGCATCTTAAGGTCGGATATAATGAGGTCATAATTCTGCCGTTTAATCAGATCAACAGCCTTCAGGCTGCTCGTCGTCGACGAGGCCTCGATGCCTTCGGTTTCGAGTATGGCCTTTACAGCCTCGCAGACGCTCTCTTCATCATCAACCACGAGCGCATTGAATTTATCCATTTACAGGCAGCCTCACGATAAATGTCGATCCTTTTCCAACAGTGCTCTCGACGTCAATTTCGCCGCTGTGCTGCTTAATAATACCATAACTCACGGCAAGGCCAAGGCCCGCGCCCTTTATGGCATCTCTGGTAGTAAAGAAAGGATCGAATATTTTGCCGATGTTCTCTTCGGGAATGCCGCAGCCGGTATCACTAAAAAGAATCTCCACGAAACCGTCCTTTAATCTTGTAAGGACGTGTATTTTGCCGGGAGGCGTAATAGCATGCAGCGCGTTCAGCATCATATTCAGCACTACCTGGCCGAGCCGCTCGGCATCTGCAGATATATCCGGAAGATCACCGGAAAGGTCCGTTGTCAGTTCAATGTCTTTAAAGGCATCACGCGCGATCAGGGAATCGATTATTTCCCTTACCGGCTGATTGACATCGCTTTTCACCAGCGTAACAGGCGTTTCCCTGGCAAAGCTCAAAAGCTGCCGGACAATATTACTTGCCCGCGCTGTCTCCTTTGCTATCATCTGCAGGCGCCCGCGGCGGGGGTCGTCCTCAGGCGTCTGCTCCAGCATAAGATTCGAGAATGTAAGCACGGACGTAAGCGGATTATTAATTTCGTGGGCGATGCCGGCTGCGAGTGTTCCTATCGAAGCCCGCTTCTCGGCCTCGACAAGTTGTGCCTGCTTCTCATGCAGTCTTTTTATCGTCAGCTCCAGGGAATTCACACTTTCTTTCAGCTTGGTTTCCATATCATTGAACGAACATTCAAGCGACGCAAGCTCATCATTGCCTTTGACTTCTATAGATTTTGAAAAATCTCCCATCGCAACATTTTTCGTCATCTCCTGCAGCTTGCGTATCGGTCCTGAAATGCTCCTGACAAGCTCCCGGTTGACAAGGCTGCCCAGTATAACCACAGTGAGCAGGCCGGCCAGGAGCAGCCGCATTGTCATCTTGACCGTCCGGTCAATATGCTCTCTCGTGTTCCTGGAGAGAGCTTCGGTCAGTGACTGCACCTCTCTAGCTTTAAGCCTCATTTTATCAATGCAAAACGCTTCATGCCTGAAGAGTTCGTAAAGCCTGAGCGCGTGTTCATGATATTTTACGGCAATCCCGTTCAAGCCGGCATTGATGAACGCCTTCTCGAAAACCTGAAAAGTTTTTTTATCTTTATACAACAACAGATTTTTCTCATATCTTCTTATTACAAGAAACTTGCCGAGCATTCCGCCTGTAAGCCGCCGCTCGACCGCCCTCCCCTCATCCCTTAATGCAGTCAATTGCTCCGACTGAGATTTATAATTACTAATCACCTTATCCAGGAAATCCTCATATTCCTTAATCGAATGGAACATCAATTCATAACGGCCCCTGCCGATTTCATTAATGATCTCTTCCTGGGAGGCCCCGGAGTTCCGTTTCAGCGTGTCGAGATATCCCTTCAGTTCATTGATACTGGTTTGATCCTTGTAAAGCAGAAAGTTCTTCTCATACCTGCGCACCTCCAGAATGGTATTGTCAATGTTATCCACTGTTTCGACGAGATGCAGTTTCAAGGTAATAGAGAAGAGTTCTTTATAGGCAAAAATACTGAATGCAGTCGCTAGGCAAATAAAAAGGCCGAAACCGACATACAGTTTATTTCTTATCGTCATATCCGGTAATTGTAAACAAAAAAAACGGAAAAAGTTAATACGGGAAAGGTTATGTCAAAGCGACAAAACCGGGGGCGGTAATAATTACCGCCCCCGGTTTTCCTGTTGTACTACACTTCCTTTTTGATCTTTGATTTTTTCATATTGAGGCCCACTCCCTCGAACGTATAGAAAATACCATAGCCCCACCACATAGTGTAAAGCACATAAAACAGAAGCAGCCCTGTAAGCAGCACTGCATGTTCGCTTACCTTCTGAGCATCGATTTTATAGAAGTTATAGGCGGGCTCGATTGCCTTTTTGTTCACATCGGAAACCGCCTTCGCCTCCTCAATCTTCTTCTCTTTCTTCATCCCCTTCTCAATGGCCGACAGCGCCAGCCACCAATCCTTCATAACTTTCATTTCATCATACCCGTAGCGGCCCGATACTGCCTTGCCGTTGTTCTTGTACATTGCATCCGAATCCTGAAGCGCGCTTTTCAGCACAACACCAAGGTCTCCTCCCATCTTCAGCGTCGATTGCTTTATCTCAACCGTCGCTCCTGCCTGGGTGAAAAGCTTGGCCGTACGGGCCGCATCATCGGCCTTCTCAAGCTTCACGGTGGCGGTAAACTGCTTCCCGGTAAAAGGCTCCACCCCTTTGGCTACCTTCGGTATAAAATACGATGACCCTTTGGCAAGCATGTTAAACGTTTCATCCGCGAACTCAAGCCCGTTTTTCCCGTTAAATACAGGTGAGAATATCAACAGAAGTACAACCAGAAAAGATAACCCGAAAAGAAGCCCTGTCCAAAACCGCTTTTTATGCTTAATAAGCATCTTACACCTCCTCTTTAACCAGGGTCGCCTTTACATATTCATCTTCTTCGCCCCTGAGCTTACCGATATTCTTTACAAACATGCTGATCACCCAAACCGCAAAAAAACCTACCACTAACCAGAATATCACATTGCCGACCGATTCGATCATTTTCACTGTGGGTTTCGCTACATTTATTATTTCGAACTCTACCAGCTTCTTCGGCAGCGTTGCAGCCCTGTTAATAAACCCTGCAAGGATCGATACTGCATAAAATCCCCTTATGTGGATACCTTTTACTACCTTCGTCGTCAGTGCGCCCACCTGGATGCCGATCAGCGAGCCCAAAAGCATCCCCATTGCCAATGTGTAAAATACATACCCGTATATTGCATATTGCACTATTGAGGCCAGCCC
>JADFXU010000026.1 GCA_015233365.1 Nitrospirota bacterium
TGTTCTGGAGAAAGGATGGGACCAGTTTTCCGGTTGCATACACGAGCACGCCGATTATCGAACAAGGTGAAGTTGCCGGAGCGGTTGTAACTTTTCTCGATATCACGGCGCGGAAGAAAGCAGAAGACGATTTGAAGGTGAGTGAAGAAAATTTCAGGCGTTTGGTAGACCGTAATCCCGTTGCCATGACGGTAGCAGACAAGAGCGGCAAATTCATATATTTCAACAGCAGATTCAAAGAAACCTTCGGATACACTTTGGAAGATATTCCCACCGTAGATGACTGGTGGCCTCTTGCTTACCCTGATGAAGAATACAGGCAGAAGGTCATTGACGGCTGGAGGGCGGCTGCAAGGAAAGCCATAAAAAATAAAGATCAAACGGAAAGCCGGGAATGGCGGGTAAGATGCAGGGACGGGTCGTCACGCGACATTGAATTCAAGATGGCATCACTGCAGGATGTAAATATAGTCATATTTAACGATATCACCGAGCGCAAGCAGGCGGAAGAAGCGCTGAAGAAAGCGCAAGCCGAACTGGAGCGCCGGGTAGAGGAACGCACAGCTGAATTATCTGCGGCTAACGCTGCTTTGCAAACAGAGATCTCTGAACGGAAACTGGCTGAAGAGTCCTTGCGGGAGAGCGAGGAACGTTTGAGTCTGGCATTGAAAGCAGCAGGACAGTCCATTTATGATTTGGATTTAAAAACAGGCCAAGGCATAGTGAGCCGCGAATATGCCCTTATGCTTGGCTACGATCCCGCTGAATTTCACGAGACTACTGCAAAATGGATCAAGAGACTGCACCCTGATGACAAGAAGCATGAAGCTGCCGTTTACAGTGCCTATGTCAAGGGTGAAATACCGGAATACAAGGTCGAGGCCAGGCAGATGACAAAGGACGGAAACTGGAAATGGATACTGTCTCTCGGCAAAATCATTGAGCGTGATGCAGAAGGCAATCCGCTGCGCATGATCGGAACTCATACTGACATCACCGAGCGTAAGCGGGCGGAAGCTGAAAGGGTGCATCTGGCACTGGAAGCACAGGCGCTGGAACTGGAACTGCTGAAGTACCGCGAAAAATATCACATTGTGCAGCAGGAGAGCGCCTTTAAGAAGGAATTGAACATCATCAGGGACGATTTGTTCCTAAAGAAGGTTGATGTGGTGAACAGCAGGGGCGCGGCGGTCGAGTGGGCCATCCA
The DNA here is from genome assembly GCA_015233365.1 of Nitrospirota bacterium. Classification (GTDB taxonomy): domain Bacteria; phylum Nitrospirota; class Thermodesulfovibrionia; order Thermodesulfovibrionales; family Dissulfurispiraceae; genus JADFXI01. Next base: position 1,208 of record JADFXU010000026.1, read on the forward strand.
CCTGTACTACAAGCCCCTCGACATACTGAGCGGGGACAGCTATTCCATCCTTGAAATAGGGGAAGGGAAGGTCCTTGTCTACCTTGCAGACGCCATGGGCAAGGGACTCGCCGCCTCGGTCACGTCCATTATCTCCACATCCTTTGTGAACCATCTGGTCAATGAAGCGAAGGAGGGGACCGGCTTCGACTTCGGGGAATTCATTGCCGCTTATTCGAGGTTTATCAGGAAGGGGCTTATTGAAGAAGAGATTTTGTGCATGACGATCATCTTCCTCGACCTCGTCAACGAGACCATGGAGACAGCCATCTGCGGAATGCCCCCGGTCTTCTGCCATGCGGCGGATGATACCATAGTGAAGATAGAAAACAATAACCCGCCGCTCATGATGTACCCTGCCGAGATGAGGATAGACCGGTACGACATCTCCGGCTTTCACAAAATGCTGGCGCATACGGACGGACTTAACGAGAGCTTCAGGAATGAGGATTCCCTGTACCAGGAATACCTGGAGGAGGATTTCAGGCAGTCGGAATTCAGCAACCAGCTTGCGGGCCGGTTCAACAAGGCCATTCAGAAACCGGATGACGACGTAACCTTTATTTTCTTGCGCAGGATAGATCGCAACCCGAAGTGGACCAAGGTTATTACCATCGCCTCCCGGATGGAGGAACTGGCTGCTGTTGCCACGGAAGTGGAAGAGTTTCTTGAGACCCTGGATGCCGATACCGAGTTCAAGGTTATGTTTATAAATGCGTTTAACGAAATGCTGATGAATGCCTATGAGCACGGGAGCCTGAATATCGACCTCGAACAGAAGGGCCGGCTGGTGCGGGACGACACGTACCAGGACTACCTTCTGGACGCTGAAAAGGGCCTCACAAAGAAGATAGACATAACTCTCTCGCTGCAGGAACTGAACGGGGAGGAGTACCTGATGCTCACTGTCACCGACGAGGGGAAGGGGTTCGACACCTCCCCGCTGAGAGCATGGTCGCCGGATTTTTCCAGCCTTAACGGACGGGGAATACAAATGGTACTATGTTCTTCCGACGAATTATTTTATAATAGGGCCGGCAATGAAGTGACTCTACTCAAGAGACTAAGTACTTCAGTTCATAAATAGGGGGTGAATGTATGGAAGTGAAGGCTACCGGAACTGCGGAAGTAACCGTGCTCGGTCATATAAAGAGTATTGAAGACTATCAGAAGATAAAGGACACGGTCAAGAGCATTGTGAACAGCGGCAATAAGTCCATTGTGGTAAAGATACCCGATTCCATGTCTATGACATCGTCGGTTATAGGGTTTTTTCTCAAACTCATCAACGGAGACCATGTGAAGATTACCATGCTGGTTAAGGACGAGAGACTATACGGCATTCTTGAAGCTATGAAACTGATTGCTGTTTTCGATGTGCAGAAGATGTAGCCTGAGTGGCCGCAAGTTCCGGGAATTAAAAAGCTGATGTTTGAATCTTCCAAAGACAGTTTGACGGATGGCCTTACCGGGATTGCGAATCGCAGGAGATTCGAAGAATTCCTGAATCAGGAATGGGACCGGTCGATCCGTTCCGGCATGCCCCTGTCGCTTATAATAGCGGACATCGATTTTTTTAAACTGTATAATGACAATTATGGGCATGTAATGGGTGATGCTTGCCTCAGGAGAGTTGCCCTTGGACTGTCCGGTGAACTCAGAAGACCGGCTGATATGGTCGCCAGATACGGCGGGGATGAGTTCATCTGTATGCTTGCCAATACGGATGCCGGAGGAGCACTGTCAGTAGCAGGACGCTTGCACGAGAAGGTCATTTCCCTGAAGATACCGCATGGATATTCTCCTGTCGAAAAGCATGTTACGGTGAGCATCGGAGTTGCGACAATGGTTCCGTCACATGACAAAACATCATCAGAATTAATCAGGCGGGCTGAGGAAATGCTCTATGCAGCCAAACAAAGAGGGAGCAACCGCAAATCCGACAATGGAAAAATAGAAACGATTATGACCGTCTCGAGGGCAATTACCGAACGCAGGAATGAGGAAGAAAGACTGGAAAGAATCAACCACCGGAATAAACTTATTCTAAACTCTACAAGCGAGGGCATTTTGGGCCTCGATTCTCAGGGCATGCATACGTTTGTCAACCCGGCTGCAGCCAGGATGCTCGGCTATTCAGCTGATGAGTTATTGGACAGACACAGCCATCCGACCTGGCATCATACTAAGGCAGACGGGAGCCCGTATCCGGAAGAAGAGTGTCCGATTTACAGGTCATGTAACAAAGGCGTTGTCTATGAGCGTGTAAGGAATGAGGTGTTCTGGAGAAAGGATGGGACCAGTTTTCCGGTTGCATACACGAGCACGCCGATTATCGAACAAGGTGAAGTTGCCGGAGCGGTTGTAACTTTTCTCGATATCACGGCGCGGAAGAAAGCAGAAGACGATTTGAAGGTGAGTGAAGAAAATTTCAGGCGTTTGGTAGACCGTAATCCCGTTGCCATGACGGTAGCAGACAAGAGCGGCAAATTCATATATTTCAACAGCAGATTCAAAGAAACCTTCGGATACACTTTGGAAGATATTCCCACCGTAGATGACTGGTGGCCTCTTGCTTACCCTGATGAAGAATACAGGCAGAAGGTCATTGACGGCTGGAGGGCGGCTGCAAGGAAAGCCATAAAAAATAAAGATCAAACGGAAAGCCGGGAATGGCGGGTAAGATGCAGGGACGGGTCGTCACGCGACATTGAATTCAAGATGGCATCACTGCAGGATGTAAATATAGTCATATTTAACGATATCACCGAGCGCAAGCAGGCGGAAGAAGCGCTGAAGAAAGCGCAAGCCGAACTGGAGCGCCGGGTAGAGGAACGCACAGCTGAATTATCTGCGGCTAACGCTGCTTTGCAAACAGAGATCTCTGAACGGAAACTGGCTGAAGAGTCCTTGCGGGAGAGCGAGGAACGTTTGAGTCTGGCATTGAAAGCAGCAGGACAGTCCATTTATGATTTGGATTTAAAAACAGGCCAAGGCATAGTGAGCCGCGAATATGCCCTTATGCTTGGCTACGATCCCGCTGAATTTCACGAGACTACTGCAAAATGGATCAAGAGACTGCACCCTGATGACAAGAAGCATGAAGCTGCCGTTTACAGTGCCTATGTCAAGGGTGAAATACCGGAATACAAGGTCGAGGCCAGGCAGATGACAAAGGACGGAAACTGGAAATGGATACTGTCTCTCGGCAAAATCATTGAGCGTGATGCAGAAGGCAATCCGCTGCGCATGATCGGAACTCATACTGACATCACCGAGCGTAAGCGGGCGGAAGCTGAAAGGGTGCATCTGGCACTGGAAGCACAGGCGCTGGAACTGGAACTGCTGAAGTACCGCGAAAAATATCACATTGTGCAGCAGGAGAGCGCCTTTAAGAAGGAATTGAACATCATCAGGGACGATTTGTTCCTAAAGAAGGTTGATGTGGTGAACAGCAGGGGCGCGGCGGTCGAGTGGGCCATCCACCTGTACTACAAGCCCCTCGACATACTGAGCGGGGACAGCTATTCCATCCTTGAAATAGGGGAAGGGAAGGTCCTTGTCTACCTTGCAGACGCCATGGGCAAGGGACTCGCCGCCTCGGTCACGTCCATTATCTCCACATCCTTTGTGAACCATCTGGTCAATGAAGCGAAGGAGGGGACCGGCTTCGACTTCGGGGAATTCATTGCCGCTTATTCGAGGTTTATCAGGAAGGGGCTTATTGAAGAAGAGATTTTGTGCATGACGATCATCTTCCTCGACCTCGTCAACGAGACCATGGAGACAGCCATCTGCGGAATGCCCCCGGTCTTCTGCCATGCGGCGGATGATACCATAGTGAAGATAGAAAACAATAACCCGCCGCTCATGATGTACCCTGCCGAGATGAGGATAGACCGGTACGACATCTCCGGCTTTCACAAAATGCTGGCGCATACGGACGGACTTAACGAGAGCTTCAGGAATGAGGATTCCCTGTACCAGGAATACCTGGAGGAGGATTTCAGGCAGTCGGAATTCAGCAACCAGCTTGCGGGCCGGTTCAACAAGGCCATTCAGAAACCGGATGACGACGTAACCTTTATTTTCTTGCGCAGGATAGATCGCAACCCGAAGTGGACCAAGGTTATTACCATCGCCTCCCGGATGGAGGAACTGGCTGCTGTTGCCACGGAAGTGGAAGAGTTTCTTGAGACCCTGGATGCCGATACCGAGTTCAAGGTTATGTTTATAAATGCGTTTAACGAAATGCTGATGAATGCCTATGAGCACGGGAGCCTGAATATCGACCTCGAACAGAAGGGCCGGCTGGTGCGGGACGACACGTACCAGGACTACCTTCTGGACGCTGAAAAGGGCCTCACAAAGAAGATAGACATAACTCTCTCGCTGCAGGAACTGAACGGGGAGGAGTACCTGATGCTCACTGTCACCGACGAGGGGAAGGGGTTCGACACCTCCCCGCTGAGAGCATGGTCGCCGGATTTTTCCAGCCTTAACGGACGGGGAATACAAATGGTACTATGTTCTTCCGACGAATTATTTTATAATAGGGCCGGCAATGAAGTGACTCTACTCAAGAGACTAAGTACTTCAGTTCATAAATAGGGGGTGAATGTATGGAAGTGAAGGCTACCGGAACTGCGGAAGTAACCGTGCTCGGTCATATAAAGAGTATTGAAGACTATCAGAAGATAAAGGACACGGTCAAGAGCATTGTGAACAGCGGCAATAAGTCCATTGTGGTAAAGATACCCGATTCCATGTCTATGACATCGTCGGTTATAGGGTTTTTTCTCAAACTCATCAACGGAGACCATGTGAAGATTACCATGCTGGTTAAGGACGAGAGACTATACGGCATTCTTGAAGCTATGAAACTGATTGCTGTTTTCGATGTGCAGAAGATGTAGCCTGAGTGGCCGCAAGTTCCGGGAATTAAAAAGCTGATGTTTGAATCTTCCAAAGACAGTTTGACGGATGGCCTTACCGGGATTGCGAATCGCAGGAGATTCGAAGAATTCCTGAATCAGGAATGGGACCGGTCGATCCGTTCCGGCATGCCCCTGTCGCTTATAATAGCGGACATCGATTTTTTTAAACTGTATAATGACAATTATGGGCATGTAATGGGTGATGCTTGCCTCAGGAGAGTTGCCCTTGGACTGTCCGGTGAACTCAGAAGACCGGCTGATATGGTCGCCAGATACGGCGGGGATGAGTTCATCTGTATGCTTGCCAATACGGATGCCGGAGGAGCACTGTCAGTAGCAGGACGCTTGCACGAGAAGGTCATTTCCCTGAAGATACCGCATGGATATTCTCCTGTCGAAAAGCATGTTACGGTGAGCATCGGAGTTGCGACAATGGTTCCGTCACATGACAAAACATCATCAGAATTAATCAGGCGGGCTGAGGAAATGCTCTATGCAGCCAAACAAAGAGGGAGCAACCGCAAATCCGGCAATGGAAAAATAGAAACGATTATGACCGTCTCGAGGGCAATTACCGAACGCAGGAATGAGGAAGAAAGACTGGAAAGAATCAACCACCGGAATAAACTTATTCTAAACTCTACAAGCGAGGGCATTTTGGGCCTCGATTCTCAGGGCATGCATACGTTTGTCAACCCGGCTGCAGCCAGGATGCTCGGCTATTCAGCTGATGAGTTATTGGACAGACACAGCCATCCGACCTGGCATCATACTAAGGCAGACGGGAGCCCGTATCCGGAAGAAGAGTGTCCGATTTACAGGTCATGTAACAAAGGCGTTGTCTATGAGCGTGTAAGGAATGAGGTGTTCTGGAGAAAGGATGGGACCAGTTTTCCGGTTGCATACACGAGCACGCCGATTATCGAACAAGGTGAAGTTGCCGGAGCGGTTGTAACTTTTCTCGATATCACGGCGCGGAAGAAAGCAGAAGATGAATTATCTACAGTTAACGCTGTTTTGCAAACGGAGATATCTGAACGGAAACTGGCTGAAGAGTCATTGCGGGAGAGCGAGGAACGTCTGAGTCTGGCAATGAAAGCAACAGGACAGTCTATTTATGATTCGGATTTAAAAACAGGCGAAGCTATAGTAGGCCCCGAGTATGCCCTTATGCTTGGTTATGATCCCGCTGAATTTCATGAGACTACTGCAAAATGGATAGAGAGGCTGCACCCGGATGACAAGAAGCAGGTAGCTGCTGCTTACAGAGCGTATATTAAGGGTGAAATACCGGAATACAAGGTCGAGTTCAGGCAGAAGACTAAGGACGGAAACTGGAAATGGATACTGTCTGTCTCCAAAATCATTGGGCGTGATGCAGACGGCAATCCGCTGCGCATGATCGGAACTCACACTGACATTACTAACCGCAAGCAGGCTGAACTTCGTCAGGCTCTTTTGTCTGAAATCCTCGGCATCCTTAACTATCCACCTGCCGAGGATGATACGATCAGCCGTATTCTCACGGCAATTAAACGGGAAACAGGCTTCGACGCGGTAGGGATTCGCTTGCAACGGGGTGATGACTTCCCGTATTTTGCCCACGAGGGTTTTTCCGATGAGTTTCTGTTCACGGAGAATACGCTGGTTGCCCATACCCTGGATGGCGGGGTTTGCAAAGATGAAAACGGCAACACCAGCCTCGAGTGCACCTGCGGTTTGGTGATTTCGGGGCAGACCAATCCGGCAAATCCCCTTTTTACGGCCAGGGGAAGTTTCTGGACCAATGAGTCATTTACACTGTTAGACCTCCCGGTTGACCAGTCCCTGGGGTTCCATCCGCGGAACCGCTGCATAGATGAAGGCTTCCATTCCGTAGCGCTTATCCCCCTGCTGGCCGGCAAACAAACCATAGGCATACTGCAGCTCAGCGATCGCCGGCCCAACCGGTTAACGCCTGAGATGATCTCTTTCTTTGAAGATTTGGGCGCCAGTATCGGTATCGCTCTTGCGCGCAAAAAAGCGGAAGAACGGATAAGGCAGTCTCTGAGAGAAAAAGAGACACTTCTCAGGGAAATCCATCACCGGGTAAAGAACAACATGGCGGTCGTGTCAAGCCTCCTTTCGTTACAGGCAGAAAAGGTAGAGGATGCCACTGTTAGATCCATCCTTGAATCAAGCCAGCAGAGGGTCAAGGCAATGGCCCTTGTTCATGAACAGCTCTATCAGAGAGAAGATTTATCATCCATTAATTTTAAAGACTACATAACATCAATAGTTTCAGAGATAATAGATCTATACCGGATAGATACCGGTGCAATCACGACGGAGATCAACATTGAGGACATTGAGCTTGATCTGGAATCAGCCATGCCGTGCGGCCTGATAATCAACGAACTCCTCACAAATGCCTTCAAATACGCTTTCCCTGACAATAGAAGCGGGGTATTAAGCGTCAATTTTACAAAGAGTGGCGACACTTGCACACTGACAGTCAAAGACAACGGGGTAGGGCTGTGGGAAGGTTTTGATTATCAGGAGGCAGGCACACTGGGCCTTCAGCTTGTTAATGTTTTAACGGGACAGCTGGATGGGACCATCCGAATCAAAGCGGATAAGGGAACTGAAACAGTTCTTAAGTTTAAAATCCAAAGGGAATAACTATGGAAAAGAACAAAAAAATACTTATAGTTGAAGATGAAGCAATACTTGCCTTGCGGGTAAAAGGTGCACTTTCGCAGATGGGGCATTCGATCACTGCGATATATCCCTCAGGGGAGAAAGCGCTTGAAGGCATAGAAACAGCCCGGCCCGATCTGGTGCTGATGGATATAAAGCTTAAGGGAAAGATGGACGGGATAGAGACGGCTGATCGGATAAATAAGCAGTATGACATCCCAATAATATTTATGACGGCACACTCTGAGGAAGGCATGATTGAAAGGGCGAAGATGATGGGACCCTATGGATATTTGCTGAAGCCGGTCAACCCCAGAGAACTCCAGATAGCCGTGGAAATGGCCATGTACAAGTCCAAAATAGACAGGGAAAAGGCACAGCTGGCACTGGAATTACAAGAGCAGAAACTGGAACTGCTGAATTACCGTGAGAAGTACCATATTGCCCAGCAGGAGAGCGCCTTCAAGAAGGAATTCAACATCATCAGGAACGATTTGTTCCTCAAGAAGGTTGATGTGGTGAACAGCAGGGGAGCGGCGCGTGAATGGGTGTTCGGTATCCACTATCAGCCCCTTGAAATACTGAGCGGGGACGGCTATTCCATCCGTGAAATAGAGGAGGGCAAGTTCCTCTTCTGTCTTGTAGACGCCATGGGCAAGGGTCTCTCCGCCGCGGTCACGTCCATTCTCTCCGTATCCTTTGTGAACCATCTGGTCAATGAAGCAAAGGAGGGGACCGGTTTCGACTTCGGTGAATTTATTGCCCCTTATTCGAAATTCATCAGAAGGGAGCTTATTGAAGAAGAGATTATGTGCGTTACGTTCCTCTTCCTTGACCTTATCAACGAGACCGCGGATACGTTTATCTGTGGAATGCCCCCGGTCCTCTGCCATGCTGCGGACAATACCATAATGAGGATAGGAAGCAATAACCCGCCGCTCATGATGTACCCTGCCGAGATCAGTATAGACCAGTACGACATCTCGGACTTCCATAAAATACTGGCGCATACTGACGGGCTTAACGAGAGCTTCAGCAAGGAAGATTCCCTGTACCAGAAATACCTGGAGGACGATTTCAGGGAGTCGGAATTCAAAAGAGATTTTTTGGGCAAATTCGGCAAGGCCGTAGAGAAACCGGATGATGACGTAACCTTTATTTTCGTGCGCAGGATCGATCGCAACCCGAAGTGGACAAGGGTTTTTACCATCGCTTCCCGGATGGAGGAACTTTCGGCTGTCAGCATGGAACTGGAAGAGTTTCTTGCGACCCTCGATGCCGACGCCGGTTTCAAGGCCATGTTCATCAACTCCCTGACTGAAATACTCATGAATGCCTATGAGCACGGCAGCCTGAATATCGGCTTCGAGCAAAAGAGCAGGCTGCTGGAAGACGACACGTACAACGACTACCTCGTTAACGCTGAAAAGAACCTCCAAAAGAAAATAATCATCACCCTTGCGCTGGAGGAACTGAACGGGGAGGACTACCTTATGCTCACTGTGACCGACGAGGGGAATGGGTTTGACATCTCCCTGCTGAGGGAATCTGTGCGTGATTCCTTCAGCCTGCACGGCCGGGGAATAGAATTGATACAATGTTCTACCGACGAATTATTCTATAACAGAGTCGGCAATGAAGTGACATTACTGAAGAGACTGGTCAGAGAGTGAATGCAGGGTTTTCAGGCTGATCATTGTATGCAGTTTTTATGCTACAATTGGATATAGACTATACACAATAAGCGAGTTTGTTGGCGCCTTGGCGATAGTGATGTTGTTTTAGCGTTTGCTGATCCCGCCCCAATAAGTATTGCATCAAAAGGAGAACATGAAACACTACAAAAGGAAAACTGAAAGCGGTGAGACACAGATTATATCAACAGAGGGGCGGCACTACTCTATTGCATCAAACAGAAACACGGTGGCGCAGAGCTTTGATGAAGAGACCGGCTTTGAATACCGGGACTTTAAAGAGTGGACGGAAATAACTGTAATAGAAGCAAGTTGGATTCTTGGGCGGCCTGTAGAAGAGTGACCACGCCGGTATCAATAAAGGAGGCATCCAATGAGTAAAGAAAAAGACAAGAAAAAAACGAATGAAAAGAAAAAACCACAGCACACACTTAAAGAAAAAAGACAATTAAAAAAAGAAAAAACAGCTCACTGACGACGTGGTGCGTTGAATAAGGGAGCCTGTCCCCTTTCGCCGTCTCCAGAAGCCGTTTGGTGCGACATGAAGGAGAACTGCGAATAAATATTATTCGAGCAGTTTTGGGAGATACATACCATGATTAAGGACGCTGCCGGGATTGAAGGGCTTGGCTGTAAGTACGAGGAGGGGGAGGAGGAAGCAGCAGCAGCAAAAAAACATATGACGGCAATAGGTAAGGCATTAGAGGCAATCAGAAATGATGGTTTTAATGGTGCAATCATAGAGGCTAAATGGGGCGAGGCGTCAGACAGGCTTGCCGTTAATTGGGAACTGGGCACGGAGTTGGAAGACACGATGTTTCAGGTTGCCGATGCGGAGCATGATTATTGGGTGGCGGCAAGATTACTGGAGATCGAGGAAGACGGAATCGGGATAATCAACACATATTGGGACAACGGCGAGAGCGAATGGGTAACGATAGGTAAGGTGGTTGACGCTGACGGCAAAGAAACGTATTTATACAACTCACAGGAAGAGGATGATGGCGAAGAATAAAATACCGGAAAATTCTCATTGGCCGCATAAGTTCCTTTATCCTTGATCAATTCCGAATCCGGTAAAAAATATCTTGAATTATAAGAAGCGATAATGACATAATTTCATACATTCTTCATAAAAAGGACGTAAACACCATGAGAATGACAGATTATTTCAACAGGCTGTCCATTCCGTATTTAATGGCAATTGGAATTGCCCTTAACCTGTTTATAGGCACCATCGATTATGTTACCGGCATCGATATCAGCGTATCAATCTTTTATTTAATCCCCATTTGTTTTGTTACATGGTTTGTCAATAAAAAGGCGGGTGTTTTCATGTCAGTCATTGGCATGGCTACTATACCTTTTATCTTATATCTGCAAGACAACCCTGTCAGAACTATTGTTGAGGTCTGGAATCTATTATTGGTTTTTGGTTTTTTCGTTATTGTTGCTTTTTTATTGGCAAACCTGAAAGAATACATGGCGGAACGTGAAAAGCTGGTCAAAGAGCTTCAAACAGCCAAAAAAGAGATAAAAAAATTAATCCTTCAGGACTGGTCACAAGGCTGAAATATGGCCTATCATCCAGAGGAAGAACAATGACACCCGGAATGCAGAAGGCTATTAATAGCCTCATTCAAGCTGTCCATGAGTATGAAGCAGGGGCAGAGGATCCGGCGCGCCTTGAAGCCCTTCAAGGGGCTGCAGTTGAATTTATAGCGGCGGCGGGATTGAAGATAAAGACAGCGCACCACGATTCAATAGCCCCATTTGGCTTAGGCGGCACATATAGCAAGAGCGAATAACGGAAGTGATTCCGGAGTCACGTCACGAAATGAAAAGAATCGTGCGTTAAGACTTGTCGGCGTAAACAATGTTTAGTTGTCAATTTTGGGAAAGCGGCAGCATAGCTTCTGCTTTCCCTATCAGCCTGTCCATGTCAAGAAGTATTATCAGTCTTTCCTCCAACTTTGCTATGCCCATTATAAACTCCGCGCCTGCTTCGGAGGCCATCGGAGGTGTGGGATCAACTATGTCTGACGGAATCCTCAATACCTCCGATACCCCATCAACTACAAGTCCCATCGTTATGCCCTGTACATCCATTATCATTATTCTTGATTGTGCATCGTTTTCCTTTGATTCAAGTCCGAACTTTTTCCTTAAATCTATTACCGGCATGACCTTCCCCCTCAGATTAATGACCCCCTCAACGCAGGAAGGCGCATTGGGCACCTTTGTTATTTCTTTCATCCTGTTTATTTCCTGCACCTTCAGTATATCCACTGCATATTCCTCACCGCCGAGGCCAAAGGTCACAAGCTGCAGCAAATCGCTTCTCATGCCTTTTGTTTTGACTACCACCAAAGAATCCTGTGTTGCTAATGCATCCATTTAATACCTCCCGTATCCTTTTTATGCAATAGGCTGGTTCCCTCAGTTGGATTATTTAAGAAATATTCCAACGATTGACCGTAAACAATCTAGTTCTTCGCAATGTTTTTTCTGCACAACGCACCGAGCTTTGCCTGGTATTCCCGGCCGTCATCCCCTCTTAATTTAAGAAGGAGAAATTGGCTGAACTGTCTATCGGAAAAGAGACCCTGCAGTTCATCGACGGTCATATCCCGGGCTTTTACTGTCCCGCAGGATTTATGGGCAACATAATCAACCGTCACATCAAAAGCCTCAGGGAGCACCAGGGCCAGGTTAGCAAGGTAAGAAGCCGACCCTGAATCATCGGCAAAAGCTAATGAAGGGCTTGCAAATAGCGCTATAACTACAATAACCGTAAATATCGCTTTTTTCATCGAAACCTCCAAGTTAATTGCTTCCGTTTCCATTGACCCGGAAGCGGCTGACATCTGTCCTCAGTTCTGTCGCCATCTTCGACAGGTTGGACGATTCCTGTCCTATTTGAGTGGATCCGGCACTCGTCTCTCTTGATACGGCTGCTATAACCTCTATGTCGCCGCTTATCTGCTCCGATACTGTTGACATCTCCTCTGTTGCCGACGCTATCTGCTGCACCATAGTCTGCAGACCGTTAACGCTTGCAACTATTTTATGGAGACCCTCCCCAGCCTGATTTGCAAGTTCGACCCCCACTTTCACCTTTTTTGTCCCTTCCCCCATCGAGACTACCGCTTTTTCAGTCTCCGCCTGTATCGCGGTTATCATTCCTCCTATTTCAGATGTCGAATGTGCGGTCTTCTCAGCAAGCTTCCTGACTTCATCCGCAACCACAGCGAAACCTCTTCCCTGCTCTCCTGCACGTGCCGCTTCAATGGCAGCGTTCAGGGCGAGAAGGTTTGTCTGGTCTGCTATGTCCTTAATTACGCTGACTATCTCTCCTATCTGCTTGGAACGGTCGCCGAGGGCCGTCATGATTTTCGCCAGATCCTCCACGGTCGCCGATATCTCCTGCACTTTATTGACTGTTTGGCTCACTACCGCTGCCCCGTCTTCCGCTGTCTTTAGTGTGTCTACTGATGAGGATGCTATGTCAGAGCTGTTTTTTGCTATATCTATAACGGTCTGTGACATCTGTGCAGATGCCGTAGCCACCTGGTTCGCCTTGCTCGCCTGCTCCTCCACTCTCTTTGTTATCTGCTCCACTGTAGCTGACAGTTCTTCCGATGATGAGGCAACATGGCTGGCGGTGTCTGAAAACTTCCCTATCATGCCGCATAACGATTTCTTCATTATGTTCAAGGCCCTGGATAAATCGCCTATCTCATCCTTCGATCTTACATCCAAATCGTCGCAAGTCAGGTCGCCTTCTGCAATCTTTCCGGCAACCTCAATGCCTTTATGCAATGGCAGCACTATGCTCCGCGTAATCAATAGTGAGATCATTACAGCAAGCACAATTGCGATGCTGGCGATAATGAACATCAATAACATTGCATTTTTGTAAGCCTTAGCAGCCTCTTCATAACGTTCCTGGTTGCGGGTTTTCTGATAGTCTGTCAACTCATCTACAGACCGGATCAGTTTGCGCACTGCCGGACGCACTTCCTTATTCATGAAATCAATAGCTTCTATGCTCTTATTTGCCATAGCCAGTTCCATGACTTTGTTGTTTAATGGTATTGCAGTTTCCTCTGCGGCCTTTACTTTTTCTATCGCCTCGCGACCTTTCGTGTCATCTTTAGGCGTCATTTCATCGACTTTTTTGAATTCCTCAGCGCGTTTCGCCCTGTTGTCGCCTATCGCTTTTATCTGCTCCTGTCTCTTTACGGGATCCGTTGACAAAAGCAGGTTGCGGAGGGATATGGATATCTCGCGTGTTCTGTCGGCTATATCGGTGGAATATTCCATGCGCGTATTGTTGATTTTTACGATACGTTCAAGACGGTCCTGTATGTGACCCATGCTGTTGATGCCGATAAAAATCAAAACCATCATAAGTACAGTAACTGCGCCAAACCCTAGTCCCAACCTCATCCCTACCTTTACATTCTTAAACACCTTTTCCCCCTTCGCTGTCATGTTTTGAGTCCATACCGGCCTGTGAATGTTTTATATACACCTCACATTGCTCGAAATCACGGCAGCAATAAATGATAGCCTTGAATATTGTCTGGCTGTTCATGTTCAAGCAGTAACAATCCTCATGAGGTTTTTCAGTTAAAGGGCATAATTTATTTTCTGTTTCAGAGCAAATCATTAAGAATGTAAGATCAATAATGATGCCAGAACGCTCAACAATATTGAATGTCTTAATTTATCCAATGATTAAAGCAGGTTATAACAGAAGGGAGATACGAAAAAAATCAGCGGACGATCCGGTTGGCTGTGTCAAAAACAACTATGTTATGAAACAATGTTGTGTCATGACACATAAAGTCCGGGCTTTTACTGTCTTTTAATTTTGTATTCCACGGCAAGATCATGTTGTTTCCCCGGTGTTACCGGGTGCCCTCAGGCGTTTGGTTGCACTGCGCCTGCGTTTGACCTCAAGCCTGCGTTCCTTTGACCCTTTGGTGGGCGCGGTCTTCCTGCGCGGTTTTGGCCGATGAGAGGCCTTTCTGATCAGTTCTGAAAGTCGATTGACCGCATCCTGCCGGTTTTGCTCCTGTGTGCGGAATTGACGGGCCTCGATCACGAGCACGCCGTCTTTTGTAACGCGGTTTCCCGCTATTTTCACCAGACGTTGCCGCACCTCTGCCGGAAGAGATAGAGAATGCACCGCGTCGAAGCGCAGTTGCACCGCTGAGGAGACTTTGTTGACGTGCTGGCCGCCAGGACCCGAGGAACGGATGAAATGCAGCTCGATCTCGTCCTCGTTTATGGAAATAGTATCGGTCACAAATATCATTCTGCATATTAACACATCGGGGAAAAGGTAAAGGAAGGGTTTTTTGGTATATAATCTAAAGAGGCAGGTTTTGGAGGATAAGCCCTATGCTGTCAACACGGAAACTGACGCAGTTGCCGTCATGGAAAGCGCTCGAAGAGCATTACCGGAATATTCGGGGTATTCACCTTCGGGAACTTTTTGCAGGCGATTTGCAGCGCGGCGAACGGTTCGCTGCCGAAGGGGCAGGCATTTACCTGGATTACTCCAAGAACCGTGTTACTAATGAAACCCTGCGGCTTCTTATCAGGCTTGCAGAGGAGTGCGGCTTATGTGAACGGATCGATGCGATGTTCCGCGGAGAGGCAATCAACATCACGGAGAAGCGTGCTGCGCTCCATGCTGCCCTGCGTGCAACACGGGACCAGTCGATTTTTGTCGACGGTCAAAACGTCGTGCCGAAGGTTTATGAAGTGCTCGACAGAATGGAGGACTTTGTCGGTCGCCTCCGGAGCGGTGAATGGACGGGGCACACCGGCAAGCGTATTCGCAATGTTGTCAATATCGGCATAGGCGGCTCTGACCTCGGTCCTGCTATGGCATATGAAGCGCTTAAACATTTCAGCGCGCGCGATATGATTTTTCGCTTTGTTTCAAACGTGGATGGAACGGATTTTACCGAAGCGACTTTCGACCTCGATCCTGCCGAGACACTTTTTATCGTCTCATCGAAAACATTTACCACCCTGGAAACGATGACGAACGCCCACACGGCCCGCCGGTGGACACTGCAGGCATTTGGTGACGACCACGCTATAGCACGCCATTTCGTTGCCGTCTCGACCAATGCGGAAGAGGTCTCAAGGTTCGGTATCGATACGGCAAATATGTTCGGATTCTGGGACTGGGTCGGCGGTCGATATTCGATGGATTCGGCCATTGGACTTTCAACCATGATTGCCATAGGTGCCGGGAACTTTCGCGCGATGTTGGCCGGCTTCCATGCGATGGACGAGCATTTCCGCACTGCGCCTTTCGAACGGAATCTGCCGGTGCTGATGGGTTTGCTTACTGTATGGTATAACAACTTCTTTGGCGCGCAGACGGTTGCTGTGCTGCCTTACGACCAGTACCTCAAACGTTTTCCAGCCTATCTCCAGCAATTGACTATGGAGAGCAATGGAAAACGCGCCACGCTGGACGGTGCTTATGTCGATTACGAGACCGGCCCTATTTTCTGGGGCGAGCCAGGCACCAATGGACAGCATTCGTTCTATCAGCTGATACACCAGGGAACGAAACTTGTCCCGTGCGATTTTATCGGTTTTTGCCGGACGCTCAATCCCGCGGGCAAGCATCACGACCTGCTGATGGCCAACCTGCTGGCTCAGACCGAGGCTTTGGCTTTCGGGAAGACGGAAGATGAAGTCAAAGCTGAAGGCACGCCCGGGTGGCTGGCGCCGCACCGTGTCTTCGAGGGCAATCGTCCTTCCAATACTATTCTCTGCGAGAGGCTGACGCCCGAGCTGCTCGGCAAACTTGTTGCGCTTTATGAGCACAGCGTCTTCACGCAGGGAACGATCTGGCGCATTGATTCCTTTGACCAATGGGGGGTGGAACTGGGCAAGGTGCTGGCGCAAAGAATTATTCCCGAACTTCAAAGTTCTGATGATGCCCGGCTCAATCATGACAGTTCGACCAACAACCTTATCCGGCTCTACCGGAGATCCAGGAAATGAGCGAATCAAAAAGGGTCAGCAGTCCGATACATGCTTTTCTGCCTCTCGAAGTCGAAGGATTTGATTCTCTCGCAGAGCTTGCCCTGGACATGAGGTGGTCGTGGGACAATAAAGCCGGTGAATTATGGCAGCAGCTTGATCCTGTGCTTTGGAATCTCACGCAAAACCCCTGGCTCGTTCTCCAGACAGTTTCGCGTGACCAACTTCAGCGCGTTATGGCGGATTCTGCTTTCAGAAATAAGGTGGATGACCTTTTGCGGGCCAAGAACGAAGCAGCCGAATCGCCTGCCTGGTTTCAGCAAAATCATTCAGAGTCTCCACTTAACAATGTTGCCTATTTCAGCATGGAATTCATGCTGAGCGAGGCGCTCCCTATTTATTCGGGCGGACTTGGGAATGTTGCCGGAGACCAGCTCAAAGCGGCAAGCGATCTGGGGGTGCCGGTAATCGGCGTGGGACTTCTGTTTCAGCAGGGCTATTTCCGGCAGGTAATTGACCGGAATGGGGTCCAGCAGGCCCTCTTTCCATATAACGATCCCGGTCAGTTGCCCATTATTCCTTTGCGTGAACCCAGTGGAGAGTGGCTTCGGGTGGAAACTAAATTTCCCGGCGGTTACACGGTCTGGGTGCGAGCGTGGCAGGTCCAGGTCGGAAGAGTAAAACTTTACCTGCTGGACACTAATGACCCGGCGAACGCCCCGGCAATCAGGGGGATAACCAGTGAACTTTATGGGGGAGGGCCTGAGTTGCGCCTGATACAGGAATTAGTACTCGGCATCGGCGGATGGCGGCTGCTCAAGTTGCTCGGCATCAAACCGGACGTTTGCCACTTAAACGAAGGGCATGCAGCCTTTGCGGTGCTGGAGCGGGCCCGGCATTTCATGAAAGAAACGGGTCAGCCTTTCGAAGTTGCACTGGCTGTTACCCGTGTCGGCAACCTGTTCACGACCCACACCGCGGTTGCTGCAGGTTTTGACCGCTTTTCTCCGTTCCTGATGGAGCAATACCTTGGGAGGTATGCCAGGGACAGGCTCGGCATCTCACTTGATGATCTGTTGGCCCTTGGCCGCCAGAACCCTGAAGACTCCCAGGAATACTTCAATCTGGCATATCTCGCGCTCCGGGGAAGCGGGGCTGTGAACGGCGTGAGCCGGCTTCACGGAAAAGTAAGCCGGCGTATCTTTCAGCCCCTTTTTCCACAGTGGCCGCAGGTTGAAGTGCCGGTCGGTCACGTTACAAACGGGGTCCATATGCCTACCTGGAATTCGGAAGAAGCCGAAGCACTATGGACAGGGGCCTGCGGAGGCGAGCCCTGGATGGGGACAGTGGAAAATCTGGAAGAGAAGATGCGCGATGTTTCGGATTCCCAATTGTGGCAGTGGCGCGCATCCGCCCGCCGGTCTCTCGTCGAATTCGTCCGGGAACGGTTTTCCATGCAGTTGGGTGCAGCGGGCGAGGGTCATGAAGAAATCGAAGAGGCCGGCCACATTTTCGATTTCAACACGTTGACGCTTGGCTTTGCGCGCCGCTTCGCGACGTATAAGCGGCCGAACCTGCTGTTGCATGATCCGGAGAGGCTTCTTCGCATACTCTGCGATCCTCATCGCCCTGTGCAGCTTATCATTGCGGGAAAGGCGCACCCGGATGATCAGCCGGGAAAGGCCATGATTCATCAATGGGTGCAGTTTATCCGCCAGCATGACGCGTGCAGGCAGGTGGTCTTTCTAAGCGACTACGATATGCTTTTGACCAAGCGTTTGGTGCAGGGGGTGGACGTCTGGATCAATACGCCGCGAAGGCCATGGGAAGCGTGCGGAACGAGCGGCATGAAAGTCCTCGTCAACGGAGGCATCAATCTTTCCGAACTGGATGGCTGGTGGGCCGAGGCCTACACGCCTGAAGCCGGGTGGGCGTTGGGCGACACGAAAGAGCACGATGATGACCCGGTCTATGATGCGGCCGAAGCAGAGGCGCTGTATACCCTGATCGAGCAAAAGGTAGTCCCCGAATTTTATACACGGGATGAAAACGGCATTCCTGTGGACTGGGTGGCCCGGGTCCGTGAGAGCATGTCCCGGTTGACGCCGCGTTTTTCCGCCAGCCGGGCGGTCCAGGAATACACCGAGCGCTACTACATTCCTGCGTCTGCCGCATACCACGAGCGCTCTGGAGGAAGATGCGAAACAGGCGCCGAGATAGTGAGCTGGCAGCATAATCTGGCGCAGAAATGGAGCAATTTAAGGTTTGGGGAAATTAGAATTGAAACCGGTCCGGAACAGCACTTGTTCGAGATTCAGGTGTATATAAACGGCCTTGATCCTGATGTTGTGCGAATAGAGCTTTACGCCGATGGCGTGAATGGCGGCGGTCCGGTGAAGCAGGAGATGACGCGAGGCCATCAACTTGTCGGCGCGGAGAACGGCTACACCTATAGTGCGGGGGTCCCTGCGACGCGGCCGGCTGCGCATTTTACGGCCCGTGCAGTGCCATATCATCCCTGCGTTTCAGTCCCGCTTGAAGCTCACCAGATCATGTGGCAACCGCGGTAGATAGGGACTAACCTATATATTTCATAAGTTGTCGAGCAGTCAGGCCACAGTACTTCAAATCTCGCAAGGCATCCTAACTGCCACCCCAAAAGTCTTCGACTTTCGGGGACCCCTTGCCTTGCTCGAAGCGATGTCAGCCTGTTCAGCCATCCATGGCGTCTCAGGCTGCCAACGCCCGCTTCAGCACTATGTCCTGCCTTCTCTTGGACACGATTTTACAAATAATGCGAGTTAAATGGCGTCTCTTGACGTTATCAGTAGTATGCCTTGTCCCGGCCGGAGGTCGTATGAAAACGGCGCCGGGATGTAGTCAAGGGCGTATTCCGGCGAGATATCGACAAGCGGGGCGCCGGCCTGAAGAAATCTCTTAAGTTCCGCGGTGTGAAAATATTGTTTATTCCAGATGTCTTTATTGAGTATGAGCAGGGATTCTTCCCGTGTATGGATGGATGCCTTCCACATAAACAGAATATTCGGATTTTCATGATGCAGGATTTCTGTCGGGGCTTCCTCCTGAAATATTGCATGTTCCGACTTGATCCTGTTCACCCCTCCTATGAATGATGCCACATCAATGCCGGTTTCCTCCCAATCCTCGGGTCTTGTGTTTACTACATGCAACCTTTTCCGGAAGCCGAATTCGAAACCTATGGGCATCATGACGCCGGCGGAAAAAAGAGAGGAGAACAGATAACGTTGCTTGAGCCCTTCGATATTCCCGCCCAGTTCTTCGCAGAGTCTCATAGTATCATGGCTCTCGGGGAAACTTATGGAAGGGGCTATTTCCCGCGTAAGTATATATTGTTCCATTAACCAGGGACTGTAAAAGTCCCACCATTTTGAGCTGTTGAATATATAATCAAACCCGGCTTCAGCGGTTTTTCTCGTCAGGTCGGAAGGAGAGCCGAGTGTTTCCGCGAAGAAAAGAACGTCGGCATATTTTCTCCTTGTCTCGGTAATAAGCCTTTTCCACAGACTTCCGGGCACCTGATACGCCGCATCGCAGCGGAACCCCCTGAAGCCGAGATCGCAAAGAAAAGTTATCACGCTGAGAAAGAATTGAAACAGTCCTTCTTTATCCTTTGTATTCAGGTGGTCAAACCTTGCCAGGTCTTTCCATACAACCTTTTTACCGTCTTCATACGCAAAAGGATGCGCAATACGTCCGTCAGGTTCCCGGACAAACCATTCCGGGTGCGACTTGATCAGATCGGAATCTGTGGAACAGTGGTTTATGACAAGGTCTACCATCATCTTCAGCCCAAGTTTTTCCGCGGCCGCGATCATCTCTCTTACCTGCTCATTCGGTTTCTTTTCGGTTTCGGGGTCTACAAACAGAGGATTCAAATCCATGTAATCGGTTATAGAATAAAGACTCCCGGAAGTCCCGACGCGCTGGATTGGATTGACAAAAATCCAGTTGAAGCCCATTTCGGATGCCCTTGACAAATGCCGTTCCCAGCCGGTAAATTTCCCCGCAAGCAGAGGAAACAGGTTATAGATGATCATTTTCCCCGATTTTTTCACTGTCTGCCCTCCTTAGAGCTTCTAATACGAGTTGATGGTTTTCACAGAGAACGGACAGCCAGAAATTCATCCGTTCGGCATTTGTCTTGTCTTTCCAGTGGCGAAACAGGCGAGCAGCGCTTCCGAGCGGGAGCGTGCCTTCGGTCGGATGAATTTCGAGTGAAAAGGAAATGTGACCGGAACCAGCCGGCCGGATGGATTTGGTGGATTCAGCGACAATGCTTGAAAGTCCGGATGGTCCGAACATCAGGTCAATACACCTTTTCCCCATGTATTCAAACGGCAGCACAATTTTATTCAGAAAACTCAGATGATCCGCCACTCCGAAAGGACTGTAGGTCGAAAGCGGGTGTGCATCGTGCAGATGGAAGTGGAGCGGTTTCCCCAGTCCACCGATTTCCCTGATCACCCGGAGAACCTCAGCGGGAGCGGAAGCCACCGCTTCCTGAACATCTCCTATCACGTCCGGGAGTCCGGGATCGTGCGGCCTGAGAGCGCAGATATCCTGTTCAGGATATTTTCGGGAATAGACTTCTCTTGCCTTCCAGATTCCTACATGTCCGATATCGATGCAACTGCTGATGCGATCAAGATCACGTGCGGCCCTGAAAAGGTTTATGAAGATATCCGGCTCAAGCCCTGCCGCGTATTCGATGAAAAGACAGAGGCTTCCCCCGATCTCCTGCAACTGTATTTGCATGCCCTTCAGCACTGTTAAATAATCGTTAAACCGGGAAGTGATTTCGTTTTGATCATGGATGATTAATCCGAAGACCCGGTTATTGAAGTTTTTCGCAAAATCGATGACTAGCCTGCGGCAGCCCTCATCAAAAAGATTGATCCATCTGGGCAAATGCACTGCGGCCGCCACTCCGGGCAACGGCTTGAACCCCCAAAGCCGGTCCAGTTCATCCAATGACTCCGCATAGAATTCCGGGCCGAGCCCCGATTCCTTAAACCGGAGGCCTGCGAGCTGCAGGAGGGCATCGTCTCCGTCAATCCTTTTCTGAAAAAGCCCCAGGACAGGAAGGAATGTATTGGGCCCTCGACTGGACAAGATAGATTTCATTTCCAGAAATCACCCCCTCTATATCTTGCGGTTCTCCAAATGCATTTTCAACAAATTGCCCGATTGCACCCAGACGTCTGCCTGTGAGATCCCTGAAAGACCTGTCGGTCGACAACCGGATGTCCGAATAGCAGACAGTTTTCATGATAACATTGCCCGGCGGGCCGGGCAACAGCGCATGACTGAAACTTGCGAAGGACAGCATATCTGTTTCCGCCGTTTTTTTATTACAGACCATCCGGTAAGGGGACCCGGGCGTTGCCGCTGAAGCCAATGTTTCGCCCATACCGACCGCCAGCTCTATATAAACTTCATCCGGGTTGCAAGTTACGGGATTCCACGTATGAATGATAAACGAAATTTCAGGGATGAGCATTTCCTGGATTAATACGGCCATGGCCGCGCTTTCATTCCTGATTCCTGCATTCCTTCTGCTTAGTACAGCCCGCCTGTTCCATAGAGATGCCCAGACCCTGAGTATTGCCGAAGGAACACCGGAGGTCCCTACGTTGGATGCCGAATCATAGAGCCCGGCCCCTGCCGATGCTTTTATATCTTCACAGTTTGCGCTTGAACGGACCATAAGCTGTTTATCAGGCGTGAATTCTTTAATAACACCGGAAATAATTCCAGCCGGCACCTTAAGCCGGGTGACTATTCCCCGCAGTTTTTTGAGGACGACGGCAAAATTATTTTCCCCAGCCCTGTTCAGGTCGTCGATCAATGCCCTGTACTCTTTTTCCACTGCCGGTTCGGCGCGGAGAGACGCTTCCATGACTCCGAAGGGAACAACAGCCGCCGGTGCTGTCTTGAATGCGGCATCGCTGCGTCTTGCCAGGTCTTCGAGTCTGCGCGCCGAGTAAGCTTTGAGGCCGGAGTTTTCCGGCGTGGCCGCTTTCAGCGGAAGCAATTTGTCTGAAGAAATCATCTGAACAGCAGGCAGGCTGATCGTGCGCCGACTGTTTCCGGAAGGAATTCCGGAAGAAATTTCCGGAACCATTCTTATGCCGGCTTTTTCGGCAACGGCATCAAATTCAACCAATTGACCGCTTAAACCGGACAACCCTGAAAACAGCTCCCTGTCTTCGCATGCGGCGAATACGACATGACTCTGGCGCGCGCGGACGGCAAGATGAGAAAGATGGGGGATTTCGTGGGCGGCTATAATACCGGCAACGCCCGCCGGTATCTCCTCATCTCCTTCCACTTTTTCGAGAAGGGCTATGGCCGGACTTTCATTCTCCGGTATATCGCCAAACCCTCCTGCGGCTATGAGGCGGCCGGCCGCCTTTCCGGGCACTATTACGTCCCAGGGAGGAAGATTTGCGGCTACCCTGATACTCCTGAGAAGAAGATCTGCAATTTTAGATACCTGAAATACAAGATGGCCCCTGATGTCCGCTTCGGCATAAACGCGGATAGCGTGCTCTGCCACGCCGAGGGCACTGCCCAGTCTTTGGGCCTTCTCAGGGAAAGAAGATAAAATTTTATTGCAATAATCTTCAGTCAGGCGCGAACATCTGTTGAGAGTGGCTTTCATGCGGAGTAAGTCATCCCTGTCCCACGCCACATTTTCTTGCGACCATGCAGCCAGTTCCAGCTCTATGACCCGGCACTCTTCCGGCTGGAACCCGCTCAGTCTCAGGTTCACGATGGCGAAAGTTAAAGCAGGCAGGGCCGTTTTCCTGTCTTTCAGGATTTCGAAATCACGGCTTAACCGTCCTGTCAGGCTTCCCAGAATGACAAAAGAAAAATCCTCCAGTCCGATATCCGCTAATTGTATCCGCTGTGCTTTTGGTCCTTGCCCGACTTTCAGCGCTTCATGGAATTGATTCCGAAGCACTGTTAAAAGCCTTAAGGCAGTCAGCATATTTTTTGGTGTATTCATTTTTTTCTTGACCGCAAGGAATGCACTTATCGAAGAGACCGTGCCGGAATCAAGCTCTCCTGTCAATGCATCGAGTCGTTCGTCCAGAGACGCCGCATTGAAAAATTCTTTGAGTTCTTTATGGAATTGCCTGAATTCTTCTACAAAGGCGCGTGGATAACCGGCGCCGGGAGCGGTTATGCTTTTTAGCAGACGTTCCGAAGTTGCGAGGTCTTCGGGACCTGCTGAACGGTGCAGTTTGTTCTGAAGGGAATGCTTGATCTCCTCCTTGAGTTCCCGCGGAATATCATTTCTGTGGGCGATGTCCCGTATCCGCGTAAGGGGTTCCGCCCTGGTGAATGCGCTGTCGAAAGAAGGCAGCCACGGATAAATTTGTCTCATGACAAAGATATTTTCAGGAGTCGTGATTTCTGCAAGTCTTCCATAAATCTGCTGAGCCATTTTTGCCTGGAGTGACGGCCGGTGGTGTCCGCCGTCTTCGCTGCAGGGCACTTCGCCCGTGCCGATAAAATGAAGATAGATTGCAATATAAATGAGATGGTCCGTCACTAATTCCGGGGACACAATACTTAATTCCAAGGAATTAAGTATTGTGTCCCCGGAATTACGCTTGCCGGTCAAAATTTTATGTATCCAGCCCAGCCTGTTCCGCCAACTCAGGAACCTGCGGGTAGCATCAACGATTTCATCCGCAAAATCGCCGCTGATTCTTGTCTCTTCCCCTTCCCGTATCATTTCCAGCAGCCGTGAGCGCGCTTCAATCAGCAGACTTTCAGGCTGCGGCCATTGTTCCAGGATAATGCATCCTGAGAAGTTGCGTTTCTTCAGCTTTTCTATAAAACTCTTTATCCCTGCAGCGTCTTTCCCCGCCGGTCCGGTGAAAACAGGAAGGTGGCTGTCGTAGTCTCCGTAGTTTTCGTGCATGTGTACATGAATGATCGGCACCTCCGGGTCGAGCAGATCGATGAATTTAATGTAGTCGTTACGGGTCTCATAACATAAGTTCGCATGACCGAGATCCAAACACATTCCTATGCCCGCGGTATTTTCAGCAGTGTGAATACAATTGAACAACTTATTGAAATCTTCAGGTGAGGTATCCACTGTATTTTCAATTGAGAGTCTGATCCCGGCATCTGCAGCGCGCTTCAGGACCGGAACGATAGCATCTGCAAAGGCGGCAATGCCCTCACCGGCATGGAAATGTAAGTTGACAAGTGATGCCCCGACATCATGGGCAAACTCGATGGCCCTGAATATGAGTTCATGAGATTCTGTTTTCAAAAGGTCGGACTGAAGGGAAGCGTGAACGGAAAGGCTGATATCCCTGGCGGCAGCCGTATCTCTAATGAACATGCGAGTTTCTTTTGATATGTCGCTTTCTTCCCATCCCGCGCCCGATACATTCCTGTCGGGAAACCATTCAAAGGCGTCAAAGCCGTTTGATACGGCATATTCGAAAGGCCGCATCACATACGGCGCTGTGACGGCAGTCTGGTTGCCGATACGCAAGCGTGCCGATTCAGCCATTTTCAAGACCTGCCTGGGGACGAGTTTGCACCACATAGTACTGTCCGTTCGAATAGGCCCCCTCGATGTCCTGCGGAGTGGCGAGGGCATTTTCAACGGATGTCCCGATATCGGCAATTTTTATTAATAACCCGTTCCGAAAATTTTCATCCCAGACAAGCGCCTCGTCCACGTAATTCAGTGTGACCCTTGTCGGCTGGGGCAGCATGAAGCTGTCGTAAAGGCCGGCCCCCGCATAACCGGCAAGGTCTTCCCCGTTTGAGTCCGAACGGAAGATCAGCCCCCCTCCGAACAATCCGACACTTTTGCCCGGCAATGACAGGAGGCGCGTTTCCTGCGTTCCCTTTTGACAAGTGAAGCTGAGGGCCCTTCCGGGGTAGTTTGCCGCCAGTGCCTCCCCGAGCCCGAGGGCAACTTCGGCATAAATTTCGTCTTTGTTGTTTGTGAACGGGTTGACCGTATGTATCACAAAACTGTAATTAGTTTCGACTACCGTCTGGATAAGGACAGACATTGCGAGTTTTTCATGGGGGATACCGTTTGCCTTACGGCTCAGGTATGCTCTTTCGTTCCACTTTGATGCCCAGACGCGTTTGATGCATGTCCAGATATCATCCCGGCTTTCAGGATATCCGGGTCCGGCGAGTCCGGAACTCTCCATAACCGGGCGAAGTGAAGACATGAGTTCGTCAGGCGCATTCAGCGCAAGGATTGCAGTTTTTATTTCCTCCAGTAAACCGGCGTAAGATATTTCCTTTTCTTCATTCAGCCGCCGGACCAGTTCATCATGCCGTTCCGCAGGTTCCTTGTTCGCCGGCCATGCCAGTACTTTTTCGAAGACCCCGAAAGGCAGGCCCGCCGAATCAGGGATATGTATCCACTCAGGCAGTTTTCCGATCATGCGCTTCAGGTTATTTGATTTGCCTCCGGAAGTCTTTTCGTTGAAAGAATTCATAGGTAAAGCATAGGAGCTGAAGGCCGGCACGAATCCGGGCTGAACACCAGGTCGTGACACCGGAAAGTCACGGGTCCGGAGGGGCTTCATTTCTTCAGCGCTTTCTTCGCATACCACGCCGCCCGCTTCACTGATGTTCAGCTTGACTTCGTTTCCGCTGAGCGACTTCATTCTTTCTACGGTATCCAAGTCGTAACAGACCGCGAAGAGTACACGGGAGTTTCTCGCCCGAACTGCCAGATGTGACAACACATCTACTGATGCAGATGTTATCAGGGCGACAACTCCTTCGGGAATTTCCTCATCCCCTCCCACTTTGCCGGCAATGAGGACCGCAGACCGGGAAAAAGTCCTGCCCTGGACGGATTTCAGGTCAGGTACGGTCTCGACCACTCCCGTTGTTATATGACCGGGGCTGATTACCTGCCAGTTGCCCAGATCCGCGTTCTTCCGCAAGGCGGGATCGAGTTGGCGCAAAAGGAGCGAGAGGACAAATGCGGGCCTGCCGCGCACCACTTCCTCGGTAAACTGGTTTATCGTCCATGGGGCGGCATGAAAGGCATTGCCGAGTGATTCCGCCCAGGGCTGAACGAGCCGGTGATAGCGGTCAATGAAATCGCCGAGGCCGCGCTGAAGGCGGTCGACCATGGCTTTGGCCTGAAGTGCCCATAATTTGCCGGGGCCGGACTTTTGGGGATAGAGTATCCCGACGAGACGTTTCCAGTAAAGAAGACAGCTTGCAAATTCCTCATCCGGATTTGAGAGACAGAGGTTCTCAAGGGACGCGCCGGTCAATTGCGCCAGTTTGTTTTCGTTCATCTTCTGTTTCATGTTTTTTTCGACGACAGCCCTGAATAAGTCTTCGAGGGCCAGATCAAGAAACAGGAAATCACGCACCCTGCTTTGATGCTCGCCGAGCCTGCCCGCCACCTTACGGCGCGCATCGATGAGCTTTTCGAGCAGGACAAACGCCAGGGTCCCGTTATCGTTCCGATGGCCCAATATATAATCCATCAGGCTGTTCATGTCCGCATCGAACAGATACCGGGAGGTATTAACGGCTGAAACCAGATCGGTACCCGCATGCACCTCCCTTAGTATCTCAAGAAAATGCTCGAAATCGTGGATGAGCGCATCTTTGAGGTGAGCGATGAACACCGGACTGGAGGTTATAGGACGTTCATAGTTTTCGAGCCGCTTCCGGGGGACCCCGCCCTCTTCAAGTCTCTTATAGAAAAGATCAGGATTGCCGTTACTCCTCAGGAATTCCAGCCATGCCTCACAGATAACGATGTCATCGGGAGTGGCGTTGTTGTGGAGCTTCTGATGCCATTCTTCCATGAAATGCCCGGACAGTTCTTTGATATGATGACGATGCATGATATTCAATATCTCGTCGCGTACACGCTGCGCGTCCTTCCCTGTGCCGAGCGTTGTCATTATCAGGCGGATAAAGTCATGTTCCCCGGGCTCATCGATAAAGCGGCCCGCCAGTTTATATGTAAGACGGCCCATGGCATGGCCCAATTCCCTTGGTTTGGTATTATAGTTTCGCTGCCAGTCAAGCTGCCTGATATACGAAAAGCGCATCCAGACATACAGCAGCGCAATCCCTTCGACATTGTTGTTTCCAATCCTGTCCAGCAGGTCGTAGCAAAGATTCAGTCTGTGCATCAGTGTCCACGAATTGCGGCCCATTTCACTTTTGATGATTTCATCTGCGATAGCGGCAAGATCATTGCCCGCTGAAAAAGCCTCCCGTCCGGAAGGCACTGCAACGGGAATGAAAAAATTCTGTCCATTCCTGTTTATCCATGGCCCGGTATCGCCCTGCCTGAGAACGAATGAAATGCCCTGTGGTGCTTCCTGTTCACCTGCCTCGATGGTAAGCTGTCTGAAGCCATCGCCTTCGATGAATTGAGTCTGGGCCGCTGCATCCTGGAAAACGGTTGTTCCGGGAGGCCGGAGAGAGGATGGCGGTAAAGTCCATTCATCACGTGAACGATATGCTGCGCCCCAATGCAGGATCAGGGGGGGCTGTATATCGGTAAGCAGTGTGATAATGCAGCGCCCGCTGTCCCTTGACACCACAACTGCCAGTTGCCCGACATCGAGCCGGTACGAGCGCTCATATGTGATCTTTTCCTGATCGACCATTTTTTTCAGTTGGTCCAGTAAGGATTGATTTGCGTCGCTATTTTCTGAATTTTTTGAGGTAAGCATATTGTAAAGAATCACCGAAATGTTTTTTGTGTGGTATCACATTTTGTGACACCAGTTGCTCTGCTTCATTTTCATTGAGCTGAAACATAAAATCGTTAAGAGAATCCATATCCCCTTCGCTCTTTTTTACCTGAATTATAAATTCACTATTAATTATAACAGGATTTAAATACAAGATTAAATTTAGATAAAGGGAATGCATTCTCCGAACGATTCCACTCATTCCGAATTATTATCTGGTTCAATAAGAAGCGCTATATGATGTTAAAACCGGGATACCGGTTATTTCCGGCAGTTTTGAAATTTTTGGATCCAGGCGTTTACGGAAGCGACGCTTTTTGAGCAGCATAAAATATGAGTTGTTATGTTCATGTTTGGTTATTACGTATAACGTTTGCAAATAAGTACTATATTTATGCATAATGCAGCTAATTGGTTCTACAGCGATCACTGCTATTTAGTATCACTTATTGACAGTGGTTGGGAGGTAATTCCATGGGGTACATAGAGTGGGGCATTCAGTTCAGCGTCAATGTCCCGGAACTCGACGAACAGCACAAGAAACTTTTCGATATGACAAATGAATTGAGCGATGCTATTGAAGCGAAAAGGGGCAGGGAATCCCTGGAAAAAACCATATCGGATTTATTGGAATATACTAAAACACATTTTGATGCGGAGGAAGGCTATCTCAGGAAATACGGATACCCTGATTATAAAAATCACTGCATGCAACATAATAATCTCAATCAGCAGACCTTCGCTTTGTTCCTGAAGTATGAAAACGGCGAAGACGTATCTCCGGAAGAGGTCCTGAATTTCTTAAAAAGCCGGCTTCTGCTTCATATACTCATTGTGGATATGAAGTACAGTCTTTTTCTGAAGGAAGAAGGAAAAGTTGCCGGACTAGGGCAGGTAGACAACTATCTGACAGAATCAAAGCACCGACTCATAGACATAATAGATTTTTTCCCTGATCCTACATTCGTCGTTGACAATGACAAGAAGGTCATCATCTGGAACGTCGCCATGGAGGCGATGACCGGGGTTTCCAGGGCAGAGATAATTGGAAAGGGCGATTATGCCTACACAGTTCCTTTTTACGGAGAAAAGAGAAAGCAACTGCTTGACTTGCTGGATGGAAACGATGCGAATATTGCAGCCAGGTACAAAGATATCAAGGGAAAAGGGAATATCATGTATGCCGAGACGTTCTGCCCCGCCCTGTATGGAGGCAGGGGCGCCTATGTGTGGGCAACAGTGGCACCACTGTTTGATGAAAAGGGAATCCGGGTGGGAGCCATCGAAACAATCCGCGACATCACAGAGCAAGTTAAGGCGAAAGAGGCGCTTCACAATGCATACACCGAGATGGAGCTGCGGGTGCAGAAACGCACAGCCGCATTGAACGCAGTTAATACGGCATTAACAGCCGAGATCACAGACCGGGTAGAGGTCGAACGCAGGCTTATGGAGTCAGAGGATAAGTTTCGCTCCATCTTCGAACAGGCGATCGACGGGATCATGATCGCCGATCCCGTGCAGAAACGGAACATCGAAGCGAACAGGGCCATCTGCGGCATGCTCGGATACACCCGTGACGAGATCATCACCCTCGGTGTCAAGGACCTGCATCCGAAGGAGGAGTTGCCCCGCATTTTTGACCTCTTCGCACGACAGTTGAGGGGAGAAATATCCCTTGCTCCGGATGTCCCCATGCTGCGGAAGGACGGCTCCGTCCTCTATGTTGATATCAATGCAACCCCCGTGCTTCTTGGCGGGAAGAAGTGCCTCATCGGGATCTTCCGCGACATCACGAGACGCAAGAAGGCAGAAAAGGAGTTGCGCATGGCTCACGAACAACTGGAAGTGCGTGTCCTTGAAAGGACATCAGAGCTAAATGAAATTACTCAGCGTTTCCAGCTTGCCGCAGCATCCGGTCAACTGGGCGTTTGGGATTGGTATGTGCCGTCCGACTTTATGGTCTGGAATGATAGAATGCTCGAACTTTACGGCATCTCGGGAGAGGATTTCCCGAATAGTATTCAGGCATGGATAAACAGCCTTCACCCGGATGATTCAGCTAAAGCGATGGGTGAATGTGAGGCGGCCCTTCGCGGAGAGAAGGAATTCGACACCGAGTTTCGTGTCATGCATGCCGACGGAACTGTCAAGGTGCTGAAGGCCAACGCTATAGTAATCCGGGATGCGGACGGCAAACCTGTTCGCATGCTCGGACTGAACCGTGACGTCACTGAGGTCAGGAAAATGACATCGGAACTGAACAAATCCAATGAACAGTTGCGGAATCTCACCGCCCATTTACATTCTGTCAGAGAAGAAGAAAGAACGAGGATTGCCCGTGAGATACACGATGAACTTGGCCAGGCACTGACCGCTCAGAAGATGGAATTAAGCTGGCTCCGCGACAAATACGGAGACCATAAGGCTATCTACGAAAAGACTGGAGCCATGCTGGATGCCCTCAATGCGACGATCCGGTCTGTTAAGCTTATCTGCACTGAGCTGAGACCTTCGATACTGGATGATTTTGGTCTTATTGACGCAATGCAGTGGCAGGCGAATGAATTTCAGACAAAGACACGGATTGAATGCGCAGTTGAAACCCTGCATAAGGATATCCAGGTGGACAAAGACCGTAGCACAGTGCTTTTCAGAATTTTTCAGGAAACACTGACAAACGTCCTTAAACACGCCAGAGCGACAAAGGTGACGGCGAGACTGGCAAAAGACAATGACAATATAGTGCTGGAAGTCACGGATAACGGCAAAGGCATAACAGATAAAGAACTTTCAAAACATCAATCCTTTGGTCTCATAGGGATGCGTGAACGTGTTCATCCCTGGGGAGGGAAGGTGGAGATCGCCGGATATAAAAACAGAGGCACTACTGTAAAGGTTAGTATGCCTCATCTGGTCTAACCCAAAAAGAACAAAGCAATTTCATCAGTAAGCAGCAGCACCTCTCGGCAATTTACTCCGGCAACCTCTCTCCGGAATAGGCGGCAGATTGACCGGAACAGGTGGCAGGATTCGTCTGAATCTCCAGGGAAGAACTATTAACTGTTAAATAATGCCTTTTCTCTCGATCATCCGAAAGTGGTCCTTGAAAACCTTCCGGAAATGAAAGCCGTATATCGAAAAAGTTATGGCCAGAGGGAACAGTTTCGGACGCCTGAAAAGGGACCAGAAGAATATCTTCCAATAATAAAAACGCTCTTTCCCTATTATCCCCAATATGAACACAGACTTGAATCCCGCTTTCACGTAGCTGTACCTCATATGAATTATATTTTTCTGGACCGGTCTGTATTCCCGCAAAAACTGCTTGACCCTGGCATAGTAATTTTTTGGCGAATAGATAGTATCAATGATCTTCTTATAACCGGTGATCAGCCCTCCGTAGTTCATTTTTGGAATGAAGTTCATTGAAAAGTCCGTGTTGTCTCCAGTGGCCGCCTTCAACAACCTGTTTTCCCTGACCAGCCGGTCATAGAGCTTTGTTCCCCGCGGCGCATTAAGGAGTCCCACCATAGCCGTGACGATCCCGCTCTCCTGGATGAACCCCACCATCTTTTCAAAGATCGCTGCCGGGTCTTTATCGAATCCCACAATGAACCCGGCCTGGACTTCAAGGCCGAAACTCTGAAGCTTTTTGACACTGGCTATAAGGTCCCTGTTCTTATTCGGTATTTTCGTGCATTCGATCAGGCTTTCCTCATGGGGTGATTCGATGCCGACAAATACCGTGCTGAATTCGGCCCTGGTCATCATTCTCATGAGGTCCTCGTCGTCGGCAAGATTGATAGACGCCTCTGTCGATAGCGTAAAAGGATGTTTTTTCATGTCCATCCATCGTATGATCGACGGCAGTATCTCCTCTTTCAGCTTCTTCTTGTTCCCGATGAAGTTATCGTCAACAAAGAAAACCCCGCCCCGCCAGCCGAGAGAATAAAGCTTCTCGAGTTCACCCGCGATCTGATCACTGTTTTTTGTCCTGGGAATCCTGCCATAAAGCGAGGTTATATTGCAGAATTCGCAGTCAAAAGGGCACCCCCTTGAATACTGGACATTCATTGACGCGTAATTTTTGAGTTTTATAAGCTCCCAGAGGGGTACAGGAGTGGTCGTCACGTCAGCCCATTCGTCCGATGTGTAAAGACGCCTGGCCTGCCCCACTCTCAGATCATCGAGAAAAAGAGGGAGCGTTATCTCAGCCTCGTTGAGCACCAGATGGTCCACGTCGTCAAATTCCTGGTGATCGTTTGTAAAAAGCGGGCCTCCGGCAACCACCTTAATGCCGAGTGACCTGCATCTTTTGATAACGGCCCTGGTTGACACCTTCTGTATCGACATGGCGCTCAGGAAAACGTAGTCTGCCCACAAAATATCCTTGTCCTTCAACTTCCGGACATTCATGTCCACGAGCTTTTTGTCCCATCCCCGGGGAAGCATTGCCGCCACAGTCAGCAAACCCAGGGGCGGATTAACGGCTTTCTTGGATATGAACTTCAGGGCGTATGAAAAACTCCAGAACGTATCCGGATATTCCGGGTAAACCAGGAGAATCTTCAAATTATACTCCTTGCAGATAAACAGAAAGGTTATTACAGTTAACTGGACCGATTGAATCGAAGCGCCGCCTAACTATTCATTATAACATAATTTTCACTCATGTACTGCAATACCGCGAACGCACCGATAATGGTTATAACATTATGAATTTATTATCAAAATTGTTATTGACAATCGCAATTTTGTTTGTTATTGTAACATTATTGTAACACCGAAAAAGCCAAACCCTTCGCGAGGGGGGGGCGGAAAGCGCCGGATCTTGGTAACGGAAAAGATGGCCGGGCTGCCGAAAAGAAGCGAGGCAGCCCGGCTTTTTATTTAGGGAAGCCTCCGGAGCGAAATGAGATATCAAAGCCTGGAAGACTATATTGCAACCCTGTCCGAGAGCGAAAAAGAACAATATAAATATCTGATAGAAGAGTCCAGGCAGCGGGACAGTGCGATAAAAAAGAATTGTGACTCGTTAAGAGAGAACCTCTGGGCCCTGTCCGAAAGCCTTAATGACAGTATGAAAGCAATCGATGCCTTGGGAACACAGGTACTGCAGCTCAAGGTGAATATACTGAGAGTGCATTTGAGATCTGCCAGGGCTGTCTTCTTTTCGGAGCAA
>JADFXU010000027.1 GCA_015233365.1 Nitrospirota bacterium
TTTGATCTTCGGGCCTTTGCCGACTGGATGATTTTTCTCAGGTCATCGAGGCCTGAAACTGCCGCGTTGAGCCATTCGAAATGCCCCTTTGTCCTGTTTGCTATCACCTTTGCCAGCGCTGTTTTACCCGTGCCGGGAGGACCGTAAAGGATCAGCGAGGTAATCCTGTCCGCTTCAATGGCCCGCCTCAGCAGTTTGCCTTTGCCCAGAATATGCTCCTGCCCTGCATATTCATCAAGGGTGCGGGGGGCCATGCGGTAGGCGAGCGGGGTATTCGGATCCGGCAGGTCCGCTTTTCCCCGCGATGCTTCTGCCTCATCAAATAAATCCATTACGAAATCTTGCCGAGCATTTTAATAAATATTCTTAAAAGGGAGGCATCGTAATCTCCAGTCTCTTTGGAGATTACCGTAAGGGCGGTAAACGGCGAAAAGGCCAGTCTGTATGGACGCCGGGTTGTCAGCGCATCATAGCAGTCGGCAATAGCTGATATCCTTCCAAAGAGCCCTATGTCCTTCCCGCACAGACCGTACGGATATCCCTTGCCCGATAGCTTTTCGTGGTGCTGCACAACGGCACTTAATGACTCCTCGGGGAAACTCTTATGGTCGCGCATGATTTTCTCGCCCTCGATTACGTGGCTCTTCATGACAGTGTACTCTACATTGTCAAGCTTGCCCTGCTTGTTCAGGATTTCGTGCGAGATCACGCTCTTGCCGATGTCGTGGAGCATTGTGCCCGTGCCGAGTTTTTCAATATCATCTCTCTTCAAGTCTATTGCGATGCCCAGACTGACCGACAAGGCGGCAACATTGACAGAGTGGGTATAGGTATAATAATCGTATCCTTTCATGGACAAGAGCATATATATTGCGTCCCTGTCCTCCAGTATACAGTCGATCATATCGTTGACCAGCGTGTTCACTTCTTTTATTTTCTCGCCGCTCCGTGGATCGGCCAGAAAGTCTTGAAGCACGATTTTCGATGTTTCTTTGACAGCGAGTGATTTTATTTTTATTTTATCGCTTCCGGAAAGTTTGTCAGACTGCCGCAGGGCAAGGATATATTCATAATAGCGCGGCAGGTCTGATTTTTTTATAATCAGATCTCCGGCGACTTTCAGCACGCTTTCGTCCAATTCGGCCGGAGAGTTGTCGGAAGCGTCGAGAAGAGGTGAAAATTTGAATTTATCGAGGAGCAGAAGGCTGAAACTTATTTGTGTTCCGGGTGTTAAGAGGGCTGGATCGATCTGGTGATACTGCTCCTTGCGATATGCGTATTCTTTGAATGACGCCTTGCTGTCCGGATCAACCGGCCGATTCAGCGAACGGTTAGCGGACAGATAATGATCGAACCTTGGAGAGTCCCTCATGAAGATATAGACTTCGGATATGCCTTTTTCCTTCAAAATGTCCTGTGAAATCTTTGTATAGAGGACATCCATGTTAAAGAGTACCTTCAGCTCATCGTTCTCTCTTATGAATATGTCACACGGAAGCCTTGTTCCGACAATGAGCTGCCTGACAGGAATGGGGATGTCCGGCTTTTCAATCTCACGGACTTTGGTCGCCATAATTATAGTATATTACAAGTAAATCTGATGTTTTGCAATCGTCCTTCTTTTACTCTCAGCGCTGCACGCCGTATGCCCGGCGCTCGACGCGTTTTTTGTTATAGTTTATACTATCCGAAACGCAGATGAACGAAGACCTTTTGGAAATTATCAGGGACGTGCATAATTTTTTCATCGGAAAAGGATTGACACTTTCGGTGGCTGAATCCTGCACAGGAGGCCTGGTCAGTCACTATATGACAACGCTGCCCGGCGCGAGCACTTTTTTTCAGGCCGGAGTTGTTACTTACTCAAACATCTCAAAGATAACGATACTCGGCCTTTCTTCAGCCGATATTGAAAAATACGGCGTAGTCAGCGATACGGCTGCGCGCGAAATGGCTGAGAAGGTGCGTGTTTTGCTTCGAACAGACTACGGTCTTGCTGCCACTGGAAATCTGGGTCCTGAGGCGCTTGAGGGAAAGGAGAAAGGCCTTGTCTATATTGCGGTCAGCGCAAGCGGAAGGACGGTTGGGAAAGAGCTGCGGCTCACGGGAGACAGGGCATACAATAAGGAGCAGGCTGCATTTTGGGCATTGAAACTTCTTCTTGAGACGGCAAAAGGGGTTGGAAGCTGAATGAACATGTCGGGGGAAAACATGCCGCAGGGCGTGTTGCAGGAAATCGAGAAGCTGGTCAGGGAGCTTAACGACCATTCATACCGCTATTACGTGCTCGATGAGCCGGTCATTCCGGATGCTGAATATGACCGCCTTTATCGCCGTCTGAAAGAACTGGAAGAAGAATATGATTATGTTCTGCCGGAGTCCCCTACGAGGCGCGTCGGAGAGCCTCCTCTCGAAAAATTTGAAAAAGTGAAGCATGGCATGCCCATGCTTTCGCTGGATAATGCCTTTTCCCATGATGAAGTGAGAGATTTCGACGCCAGGATAAAGAGGCTGTTGAATACCGAAGGACCGGTTGAATACACCGTTGAACCGAAATACGATGGACTTGCAATCGAACTGGTATACAGGGATGGGCATCTCTATAAGGCCTCGACAAGAGGCGACGGTTATGAGGGTGAGGACGTTACGGGAAATATTAGGACGATACGGGCAATTCCGTTGAAAATGGAAGTGTCCGGAAGAATCCCTGTGGAGATTGATATCCGGGGCGAAGTATACATGGAGCTCGACGAATTTGAAAAGCTTAACGGGCAGAGAGAACGTTCGGGCGAGCCTCTGTTTGCCAACCCGAGGAACGCCGCAGCCGGGTCTGTAAGGCAGCTTGATCCCTCAATAACCGCCTCGCGCAAGCTCTATCTTGCGTGTTACGGGGCAGGAACTCTCAGGGGCATGGAATTCAGCAGCCAGGCTGAGTTTGTACAATGGCTGAAGGCAATGAGGTTTCCCGTTCCTGCGGCGATGAGGGTTGTAAAAGGGATTGACCGGGCGATAGATGTGATAAAGGAACTTGAAATAAACAGAAATTCGTTCCCGTTTGAGACGGACGGAGCTGTCATAAAGGTGAATGACTTCGGCATACAGCAGAAACTGGGAGTCAGGACCAGGGAGCCCCGATGGGCGATCGCTTATAAATTTCCGGCTCATCGGGCTACTACAAAGATACTGGATATTCAGGGGAGTGTCGGAAGGACCGGAGTTATTACTCCTTTTGCCATCCTTGAACCAGTGCGAATAGGCGGAGTAACTGTCTCCAGGTCGACCCTGCACAACTGGAATGAGCTTAAAAGGAAAGATATCAAAATCGGTGACACTGTTGTAGTGGAAAGGGCGGGGGATGTCATTCCGCACGTTGTGACAGTAGTGGAGAAGGAAAGAACAGGGCTGGAACGTGACTTCCCCATACCCGGAAAGTGTCCTGTGTGCGGTTCGAAGGTCATCAGGGAAGAAGGAGAGGTGGCTGTCAGATGTGTTTCTCTTCACTGTCCTGCTCAGGTGCAGGAGAAGATTATCCATTTTGCGTCCAGAGGGGCCATGGACATAGAGGGACTGGGAGAGAAAAATGTGGAGCTTCTTTATTCAAGGGGGCTTATAAAGCATTTTGAAGATATCTACAGGTTGGATAAATCAGATCTTCTTGAATTGCCGAGATTCGCCGAAAAATCGGCCCGAAACCTTATCGATGCAATAAACAGGTCGAAGCGTGTTTCACTCACAAAGTTTCTTTTTGCCCTCGGAATCCTTCATGTCGGCGAATATGCGGCGAGGGTCCTTGCCGGGAATTTCAGGACTATAGAGGACCTCTACAATGTACTGCCGGACAGGATTACGGGCATCAGGCAGATGGGGGAAAAGAGCGCATCATCAATCTCCACTTTTTTCAGCGACGAAAAGAACCTCAGGACGCTTGAGTCCCTAAAGAGCCTTGGAGTAACAATCGACAATCCTGATTTCGAATCCGGGAGGAAGGAAAGGCTTCCCCTCGAAGGCACTTCATTTGTGATAACCGGCACTTTGCCGGAACCGAGAAACGAGATCGAAGAAATGATCGAACGCCTTGGAGGGCACGTTTCCTCTGCGGTCTCGAAAAAAACAGATTACCTCCTGGCAGGGGATGAGCCGGGGTCGAAACTCGAAAAAGCCCGGTCCGGCGGGGTAAAAATAATCCATTATAAAGAATTCCTGAAAATAGCCGGGAAATAAAATAGCTGAAGATCAGCGCTGCTCCCGGACGAACCGTTCAAGCGCAACGCCCACCTCAGCAATAACAGCCGTCCAGTTTCCCATTTCCGGTTGACGAAAGAGACGCATGACTCCCGGGTACCACGGTGAATCCTTACGCCCTGTGAGCCAACGCCAATCTGTCTTGTAGTCCGGCAACAATACCCAGCAAGGCTTCCCAAGAGCACCCGCCAAATGGGCAATGGCCGTGTCGACACAAATAACCAGATCGAGGCTCGCCACGATAGCGGCCGCATCTGCAAAGTCCGCCATCCCTGACCCAAGGTGGATGAGAGACAGGCCCGCGGGAGGGCGCCCTGCCTCATCTTCGCCTGCCCCTTTCTGCAAGCTGATAAAACGCACATTGGACACAGCCCACAACGGCGCCAGTAAATTAAGCCCGGGTATAGAGCGGTCGGCATCATTTTCAAAGTTCGGGCTGCCTCTCCAGACCAACCCGACACGGACATCATCCGCAGGAATAAATGATTTCCACTTAGCAATTCTGTCCGGGAGGGCTTGCAAATAGGGGATATCTGCCGGAATAGAGTCAATACGCGTTTTGCAGTAATAAGGGATGCTGAGTGGAGGGGTCCAAAAGTCCCAGCCTGATACCGGGATCTTCTCGTCACAGGAAATAACCGTATCCACGCCGTCCAGAGTTGTGAATAATGTCTTTAATGCCGGGTGACAAATCATCGTGATCTGCGAGACGCCTTGCGCTTTAAGCACTCCAGCATAACGGCAAAACTGGATCATGTCGCCGTGACCCGCTTCGATGCCGATGAGCAGGGACTTGCCGGAGATATCTTCCCCTTGCCAGCGAGGACATGCAAAATAGGCCGCCATCGGACCGTACCACTTGCGCGACTCCAGACAGTACCAGCCTTCCTCAAACCTGCCCTGACGCAACAACAGGTAGCTCAGATTGAAGCGGGCCTTAGTATAGCCGGCATCCAGATTCAGGGCTGCGCGAAGGCACTGCTCCGCCTCTTCCTCGCGCCTCATGCATGTGTAAAGGGCCCCCTTGTTTGACCAGGCTGCGGGGGATTCAGGGTTGAGCATGATCGCCCGGTTATAGGCGGCCTCAGCTTCCTCGAACCGCTTGAGGTTTGCCAGGAACACGCCAAAGTTCAGGTGGGTTTGTGAATAGCTTGCGTTGAGTGCGATAGAGCGCCGGTAGTAAAACTCTGCGTTTTCCGTCATTCCCCTTTTATCGAGAAGAAGGCCCAGATTGGAACAGGCCTCGGCGAAATCCGGCGAAATCCGCACAGCTTCCCGGAAGGAGGATTCAGCACCAACGTCATCGCCTGCAGCCATGCAGCGATTCCCCTCGAAGAAAAGTGCCTGGGCGTCAGTGCTCTCCGGGTTCATTCGTACAGCGTTTTTTCAACAAAGACTTTGAGAGATAATGGCTGCCCCATTTTACTTTGACATTCTCGCCAAATAGGTATCTATATGCCTTGTGATGTTGTCGATTAAAGAGTTCGCATGGGCGTTAATCAACTGCATATAGCCTCTAGCCCTAAAATCATTCAGAGTTTCTTTCGGAAGCTCATAGAGTTTCTTCAGGTCTACAAGTTTAAAAAGTATGGTTTCTCCCTTATGCGTGTATGCGCCATCGGCAATCAGATTATAACGGTTAAGAGTTTCAACAAATATCCTGGTTTCTTCATATGAATCACATCCGCTTGTTGCCGGGTCGATACACTCCTGTTTCAGATAAGGAGATATGTCCCTGCCGGGCATAAGGATAGGATGACCGGACACTTCCGAAAAACCGGGACAGGACAGCCTGACAAGAAGCCTGTTGTTTCCGGTCTCATCTTTGACCGCAGAGAATGGGAACTGCTTGCATGCCAAAGGTCTGTTGTCTGCCATAGCGCATCCGGAGCCCTTTTCCAGGTAAGTACAATAATTCCCGTCCCTGATATGTCTAAGAAGAATGCAAATGGCAATATCATGTTTTTCGCCGCCGCAATCGGTCATGCAGAAGGTAATGGGAAAATGTTTTGACAAGGGAACAATCTCATGGATGAATATGCGGGCATACATCAAATGGCAGCAGGAAGAAGGGCACGCAGCTCCCAGACACTCCCATTTCATATCTTCAGTGATCACCTCATCAGATGGTTCCGCTTTTTCCTCTTTCAGACAATGCAATTGAACGACATTTTTGTTTATCATTATGTTCATTTTAACTATTGAATAGTCATATTGTAAACCTGAATCCGCCACCTAAAACGGTGGACCACAGCCGACACCCGGAAACCTCTTGACATCTGTAATAGTGAAGCATAGAATAGTGTTAAATAATGCAATCATCTCAAGGATGAAATGCAGGTACATGGCAATTCAAATGTAGCCGCAATCAGCGGCAGTTATTCGAGGCCGCAGGGGGTCCGCGCGACGTCTGAGGCGAAGGTGGATTATCAGGGCGCGATAGAGTATCACGTTACATTGTCTCAACAAGCGAGGGAAATGGCCAGTCAGTCCGTTAACAACGGCAGCAACCCTGAAATCAATGCAGACAGTATTCAGGGAATTGAAAGTGCAATCAGTTCAGGAAACTATAGTATAGCGGGTTCTTCGGTGTCAGGGCATATAATCCACGTAGAGTTGCTGATTGATGCTGCTTCTGAAAATAAATAATTATTTGTCTTATCAATCCGTTCGTAACTGCTTACCTTTAAATGTCAAAATGTTGACAGGAAGAATTTTCCGCATGTGACGCACCCGGACAAAAAAACATACTATGCCGAATAAAAAATCTCATCAATACAAGGGAATGAAATAATAAATAGTATTGGTATTAAAATTGCTTAATCAAACCGGATTATCTATGTTCGCTTATGAGCGAATCAGAATCGGTATTTGAGTTAATGAGTACATGGGTGAAGGCGAATGAGTTGTTACTCATATGCTCATTTGTGCGTATACTCATATACCGACTCAGTCCGATTCAGGGGAGATGAACATGTTCAATGGCAAGGTTATTTTAGTTACAGGCGGCACCGGCTCTTTTGGCAAGAAGTTTGTTTCAACTGTCATGGAAAGATACAAGCCCGCTAAATTGATTGTCTTCAGCAGGGATGAGCTGAAGC
Organism: Nitrospirota bacterium; assembly: GCA_015233365.1. Taxonomy (GTDB): domain Bacteria; phylum Nitrospirota; class Thermodesulfovibrionia; order Thermodesulfovibrionales; family Dissulfurispiraceae; genus JADFXI01. The sequence continues at coordinate 7,344 of JADFXU010000027.1, forward strand.
AATTCGAGATGCAGCAGGTCTACAACGATATTAAAGGAGATCCGATCAGGTACTTCCTGGGAGATATACGCGACAAGGACAGGCTTTACCGGGCGTTTGAAGGAGTTGACATTATTGTTCATGCTGCTGCCCTCAAGCAGGTCCCGGCGCTCGAATACAACCCTTTTGAGGCGGTCCAAACAAATATTATCGGTGCACAAAATATAATCAGCGCAGCAATTGACAAGAAGGTCAAGAAAGTCATTGTCCTGAGCACTGATAAGGCCGTGGCGCCGGCAAACCTTTACGGGGCCACTAAGCTGTGCATGGAAAAACTCTTTATTTCAGCCAACTCATATGCAGGATCCCATGTTACGCGCTTCAGCGCTGTCAGGTACGGCAATGTGGTTGGGAGCAGAGGCAGTGTCATTCCGTTGTTCCTGAAACAAAAGGAGAATGGAAAATTTACGGTTACCGACAAGAGAATGACACGTTTCTGGATAACGCTCGATGAAGGCGTCAAGCTCGTATTAAACGGACTGAAACTGATGAAAGGCGGCGAAATTTTCATTCCCAAGATACCTTCTGCAAAGATGATTGATATCTGTACTGCGATAAGCCCCGAATGTAAAATCGATATAATCGGGATCAGGCCCGGAGAGAAGCTTCATGAAACACTTATTCCCGAGGATGAAGCCAGAAATACTTATGATGGCGGGGACTACTATATTGTATATTCTCCAACCATGCCCCCGGCTAATGGGAATAGCCGGAAGAAACGCGTGCCCGAGGGATTTATATACAGCAGCGACAGGAACGATCAATGGCTGTCGCCTTCGGATATACAAAATATAATTACGAAAGAAAAGATAAACATGAACGTGTAAGGGATAGTCCGGATTGCCATATAATAACCATTTCATTCCGTACGGCAGGCAGTGGATTGATGAGGAGGATATTCAGGCTGTTGTGAATGTCCTGCGGTCCGATTGGCTTACACAAGGGCCCGAGATTGAAAAATTTGAGAATGAGATAGCGGCATACTGCGGGGCGCGGCACGCTGTTGTCTTCAACTCCGGGACCTCCGCTCTCCATGGAGCGTATGCGGCGCTTGGACTCGGCGAAGGTCATGAATTCATCACCACCCCCATTACCTTTGCCGCGACTGCAAATGCCGGCGTTTATCTGGGAGCTAAACCTGTTTTTGTAGACGTTGAGGAGGAAACGGGGAATATAGACACCTCCAAAATCGAAGCCAAAATCACAAAGAAAACGAAGCTTATCATTCCCGTCCATTATGCCGGACATCCGGTAGAACTCTTCAAAATAAATGAACTTGCAGAAAAATATGACCTTTTTGTGGTAGAGGACGCATGTCACGCGCTCGGAGCACGATACAGAAGGCAAGAGGCGAAGGGCAAAGGGCAAAAGGCGGATGAAGATGACTGGATAAGGATAGGCTCCTGTAAACACTCCGATATGACGGCTTTCAGTTTTCACCCTGTAAAGCATATTACAACGGGCGAGGGCGGCGCTGTTACTACCAACAATAGAGATTTTTACGAGCGGCTCCTTATGTTCAGGTCGCACGGCATCACTAAAAAGCATCTGTTAAATGAGCCTGATGGAGACTGGTATTATGAGATGCAAATGCAGGGGTATAATTACCGCATGACGGATATACAGGCTGCACTCGGTAAATCCCAGTTAATAAAACTCGACAGTTTTGTTCAAAAAAGAAGGAAGATCGCCGGGATGTATAATAAGTTTTTTTACGGCAACCCGTGTTTTGATGTACCGGGTGAAAGAGGGTCAAGTTTCTCCGCATACCATCTTTATCCTCTGCGGATAAAGGTCAAATACAAAGAACTGAAAAAGGCGATTGTTGCCGGCCTGAAAGAAAAGAGTATTGGAACGCAGGTCCATTATATTCCTGTCTACCGCCACCCGTTTTATCGCGAAATGGGGTATGAGAAGGGTTTGTGTCCGGTAGCAGAGGATTTTTATGCCGGGGAGCTAAGCATTCCAATGTATCCAGCCATGAGCGACGAGGATGCATCGGCTGTAATCTCAGGTGTGGAGCAGGTATTCGGCAAGGTATGCAAGTTATGATAGAAAAGCTGATTATAGGGTCCGCCAATTTTGGTCTCGAATACGGCGTTGCAAACAGAAAGAAGCTGGACAAGGCAGAGGTTTTTACCATTCTTGGGTCACTGTATGAGCGAGGTTTGTGGGGCTTAGACACCGCTCGGGCCTATGGCGCCGCAGAAAGCGTGATCGGTGAATTCTTCTCGGAGCGTGGAAAACACTGCAAAGTTATTACCAAACTTCCCAACAGGGAATACTGCAGCGTGGAGGATGTGGAGAAAGAGATAGGGATTTCGCTCCGGAACCTGTGTGTCGACTCCATCGATTGCGTCCTTCTCCACTCGTACCAGGTCTATAGGCAATATAACGATTTTATTCGTCCGGCCCTGAAATCCCTTCGTTCAGCCGGTGTGATCGGACAATACGGCATTTCTGTCTATCACAGGGAGGAAGCGGATGAGTTCGTCAAAGAGGCGGGAGAACGCGTTGCCCTGGAATTTCCATTGAACCTCTTTGACAGGCGTTTCCTCGACAACGGTTTTCTGCCCGGGCTGAAAGCCCGCGGCCACACGCTCTTTGCCCGTTCTGTTTTTTTGCAGGGTCTCTTCTTCCTTAATAGAGAAGATTTAACGGGTGTTTTTGCGAAGGTCCGGGAGAAAATTGAGAAAATAAACCGCATAGCTGATGAACACCGGGTCAATACGGCATGCCTGGCGCTTTTGTTCGTCGCTGCGCAGCCGTGGATAGATGGAATTATTACAGGTGTGGACAGCAATGAGCATTTAATGTCCAACATCGGCTGCCTTTCGGAAACCAATATGCTTTCTTTCAGGGATGTTGAGAATCTCCTGTCCGATGTGCGGGTAGATGACGAAGAGATTATCCTCCCTTATAAATGGGAAATGAGAAATGGGAAATAGGAAGTGAGAAATAAAGGAAATAAGAAATTTTCTTTTTCTCATTTATTATTTCTTATTTCCCATTTGTCTCTTTTGGAGGTTTTTAATGAAAAGCGCTATTGTGATGCAGGCCCGGAATAGTTCGACCCGGTATCCGAAAAAGATGCTCCATAACTTTATGGGGAAAACGGCCATTGAATGGACGATGGAAAGAAGCGGCAGGGCCGCGGTGGACGATAGAATTCTCGCTACCTCTGTTGACCCCGATGACGATTCGCTTGCGGAAATAGCGCTAAAGGCGGGCTGGAAGGTGGTCCGGGGAAGCCTCGGCGATGTCCTGAGCAGATATGCAAAGGCAGTGCGGGACTATAACCTCGAGGTGGTCGTGCGGATTACCGGCGATTGCATTCTGACCGATTACCGCATGATCGACAAAGCCCTGGAAAAATTCTATGAGACCGGCGTCGACGATATCGGGTTTTCGGGAATAATAGACGGTTTCGATGTGGAGGTGGTGAGGGCCCTTTGTATTCTCGAGGCCGACGAAAAAGCCGTGCTGCCGTCTGAAAGAGAGCACGTAACGCCATACATTTACAAAAGACCCGAAATATACAAGGTGGTTTCTTTTCCTTACGGAGATAAAGACCTGTCTTCCATCCACTTGAGCCTGGATTATCGTGAAGATGCTGAAACCATCGGACTGATTTTGGAGCGATTCCAGGGACAGGATTTCACGTACGAGGATGTTGCCGTCCTGGTCGGGAGCGAACCGCACATCCTCGATAAAGTAAAACATATTGTCCCTAATGAAGGTTATCGGAAATCCCTGAAGGAGGACGAAGAGTTTCTGGTCTCTCGACGCACGCCTCTATTTATAGCGGAAGTGTCGAGCAATCATCACCGGGACCTCGAAAGGTGCCTGCGGTTTGTGGATGCGTCGGCAGAAATCGGCTGCGGGGCCGTAAAATTTCAGCTTTTCAAGATCGACGAGCTTTTTGCTCCGGAGGCCTTTCTGAAAAACCCACGACTGAAAGAGAGAAAGAATTGGGAATTGCCCGTCTCCTTTCTGCCTGATATCGCGGGTCATTGCAGGAAGAGGAATATACAGTTTTCGTGCACCCCTTTTTACCTTAAAGCTGTTGAAGAACTCTATCCTTATGTGGATTTTTACAAAATAGCCTCCTATGAGATGATGTGGGATGATCTGCTTATCGAATGCGCGAAGACAGGCAAGCCGGTAGTTATATCAACAGGCATGGCAATTATGAGCGAAGTGGAGCGTTCCTTTGAAGTCCTGCTAAAGGCCGGATGCAGGGATATTACACTTCTTCATTGTGTATCCGGTTATCCCGCTCCCGTGCCGGAATGCAACCTTGCAGCACTCGGGACCATGAGAAATGCATTTGCAGGCAAGAGTTCGGAGATTGCATTGCGGGTAGGATGGTCGGACCACAGCGTCAACCCCGGCGTCATTTATCGCGCTGTGAACCGGTGGGGTGCTGATATGATCGAGTTCCATATCGATATAGAGGGAGAAGGCGCCGAATTTAAAACAGGACACTGCTGGCTGCCCGGACCGATGAGGGACGTGATCAGGAATGTCAGGCATGGATTAAGTGCTGACGGGGATGGAGAAAAGAGGCCGGCGCCTTCGGAAATGCCTGATCGGGCATGGAGGGCCGATCCGTCGGATGGGCTCAGGCCCCTGAAGGAGACACGCCGGGCATTATGAAAAGGCAGTATATGAGTATATGGGAAGAAAAGTGAGAGCGAAATGAGTTATTACTCATATACTCATACACCCATATACTCATATACTAAATAATTGACGAGTGAGGTGATCATGGGCACAGGACAGGAATTATACAAAAAAGCAAGACGTTTGATACCTGGAGGGACCCAGCTCCTTTCGAAACGGCCGGAGATGTTTCTACCTGATCTGTGGCCTTCATATTACTCCCGCGCCAAGGGGGTACATGTGTGGGATATGGACGGGGTCTGTTATCTTGACATGAGTATCATGGGAATCGGGGCCAATATTCTCGGTTACGCTGACGATGATGTGGATAACGCCGTGATTGAGGCGATCCGCAAAGGCTCTTCTTCCACATTGAATTGCCACGAGGAGGTAGAATTGGCGGAACTGCTGGTTTCTATGCACCCGTGGGCCAATATGGTACGTTATACGCGGAGCGGCGGCGAAGCCATGGCTGTTGGGGTGCGCATTGCGCGAGCGAAGACGGGGCGAGACCTGGTTGCTTTCAGCGGCTACCATGGATGGCATGACTGGTACCTTTCGGCCAACCTTGCCGATGAGAAAAACCTTGACGGACAATTGATGCCGGGGCTTTCTCCCCGGGGTGTGCCTCGCGGGTTGAAGGGGACCTCTATCCCTTTCTTTTTTAATGATGCTGAAAAGCTCGAATCTATTGTGAAAGAGCATGGTCCGGAGATTGCTGCGGTTGTGGTTGAGCCTGCGCGGGGAGAAGATGCGCCGGATGATTTCCTTAGAGCACTGAAAGAGATTACTTCCCGGATTGGCGCTGTTCTCATTTTTGATGAAATAACTTCGGGTTTTCGCATGAATCCCGGTGGTATTCATTTGCGGTATGGAGTGAATCCGGATATGGCGGTTTTCGCCAAGTCCATTGCAAACGGATACCCTATGGCCGCCGTTATCGGGATAGAGGAAGTGATGCAGGCTGCGCAGACTACCTTCATCTCCAGCACCAACTGGACGGAGAGGATCGGCCCCGTAGCAGCTCTGGCTACCATAAAAAAATATTGCGACAACAATGTCCATCTCCGTATTATAGAGACGGGGAATGAAGTAAAAAACATATGGCTGCGTGCAGCCGGAGAATGCGGGTTGGCTATCAAGGTAAGCGGTCTTCCTACGCTTGCGGCTTTGTCATTCGACAGCCCGGATAACAAGATATTGACCACCTATTTCACCCAGGAAATGCTTGAACGGAATATTCTGGGATTCAGGCAGTTTAAGGCAGCATGGTCTCATGAACCTTCACACCTCTTTCAATACGAGACTGCGGTGCGTGAAGTTTTTGCGCTGATGGCTGAAGGTCTGAAGACCGGTACCCTTGTGTCGCGATTAAAGACATCTCCGGCCCACGACGGCTTTTTTCGTCTGACGAAGGAATGAATAAGAAATAAGGTATGGAAAATGAGAAGTTGAAGCTTTGTATCTGGACGGAAGGAGACGCGGGCATCGGCATGGGGCATGTGCGCAGGTGTCTCGTGATTGCTCATGAAATACGGAAAAAGGGGATGCCGGTGCATTTTCTCGTAAACGATAACCCTGCTGTCGCAAAATGGATACGGCAGGATGGGTTTCTTTTTTCCGTTGCTCCCCTTGACGAGACAGGACTACCTTTGCTGGATGAGCACGGATGCAGTCTTGTGATGATGGACACAAAAAAACCGGTTGCAGGATTGGTAAAGGCCCTCAAAGGATCAGGCTTTAAAGTCATTCTCATGGATACTGTTACTGAAGCCCGGCTCGATGCCGACATAGTGATTTATCCAACGGCAGTTTTTAAAAATAATTTTAACTGGAAAGGGTTTCAGGGAAAGGTGTTTTACGGTGCGGAGTATGTGCCGATCGCGGAGTCTTTCCGGGAATCGAGGCAAAGATACGGAGAAAAGGTTTTAGATCCTCCGTACCGTATTCTGGTAACAATGGGAGGGAGCGATCCGAATCATTTAACATACAAGGTGGTTTCAGCGTTAAGGGGATGGGATGGACCAGTTATAATTAAAGTTGTTATCGGGCCCTCATTTTCGCCTGACGAAAACCTCGAAATCCTTGAGGCGGAGAAAGACCTTAACATCGAATTTATCAGGAACATTGAAGACCTCTCCCTGTTGATGGCTGAGTCGCATATTGCAATAACAGCGCTGGGAACGACACTTTATGAGCTGGCTTACCTGGGCGTTCCTTCCGTCATTATTGCGAATTACAAAAATGATGAAAGCGACATGGAAGCATTCAAAAAACTCGGAATTGCTTTCCCCCTCGGATATTATAAGGATGTGAAGGTTGAGGACATAAGAAGCGCTGTTGAAGAGCTGTTGGGAAACAGGGATCTTTATAAAGAAATGTCCAGGAAAGGCAATACATTGATAAACGGGCACGGTTCTGAGCGAATTGTGGATATCATCAGGCAAATGACAAAAGGGAAAGAAGAAATGGGAAGTGAAGGCGTGGTAGTATAAAACACATGGGCAATAAGGGCGCAATCAAAAGATGCAGATGGTAGGAAGATGGCTTGCTCAGATAAAAGAGGTTGCCTGTCAAAATTATGACTAAGAAAATTTTTCCTCATGTCAAAATAAGAAATGGGGGAATGAGAAATAGGAAATAAGAAAAATAAGTGAAGGAAATTGCATAGTTTTTGTTTTTTATTCCTTATTTCCATCTCTTATCTCTTAGTTGCCTTATCAGGTATAATAATTGCATTTACATCCCACATGGATAGAAATCTGAAGGAAATGACAAATGCCGGAAAGTAAGCGGTTTTTATTTCTTCTTGTTTCCCATTTCCCATTTCCCATTTCTTATTTACAAAATGCATAAGGGAAGAATAATAGACAACGCAAACGGCTACGATATTATCGAATGTGAACAGTGCGGCTTTGTTCATATCACCCCTTTGCCTACACAGGAAGATTTGGACAAAATTTATAAGGAAGAATACTACACTACAGAAAAACCTCTTTTCATCCAGCGGCAGCAGGAGGATCTGGAGTGGTGGAATATTGTTTATGATGACAGATATGATTTTTTTGAACAAAATCTTTCTCAGGACAAACGCAGACTGCTGGATATAGGCTGCGGACCCGGTTTTTTTTTGAAAAGGGGACAAGAGAGAGGATGGAAGCCGCTTGGCATTGAACCGTCAACGCAAGCAGTAGCCCATGCAAAAAATTTAGGCATCGATGTTCTTAATTGCTTCCTTGATGATTCGGAAATAAAGGACAGGGGAGCAATATTTGACGTTGTTCATATGTCGGAGGTTCTGGAGCATATCCCCGACCCCGCGGCCCTTTGTAACACGGCATATAACTTATTGGCTGACGGCGGAATTATTTGTGTCGTTGTTCCGAACGAGTATAATCCATTTCAGATAATTCTCAGGGACAAACTGGGATTTCAGCCGTACTGGCTTGCCCCGCCCCATCATATAAATTACTTTAATTATGATTCTATCGAAAGACTTCTTCAGAAAAGCGGCTTTCGGATTCTTCAGCGCACAGCTATGTTTCCTATGGATATCTTCCTTCTTATGGGGGACAATTATGTCGGCAATGATAAAGTTGGAAGGGCGTGTCATGCAAAAAGAAAAAGATTTGATTTATTTTTGAATGAACCAATTCTGATTGATTTTAAAAAAAATATTTATAAGCTAATGGCAGAACATGGTATCGGCAGAGAGTCAGTGCTTTTCGGAATCAAAAAATAACCCTTGGGAGGCAACGCATGGATAAGGAGAAAGACCTTGTACTTGTTACGGGTGTTGCAAGAGGACTCGGCAAAGAAATAGTAATAAGCCTGCTTAAAGATGGTTTTGATGTAATTGGAGTTGACATAAATGATTACTCTTATCATGAGCGAATCAGAGATCATCAGGACCGTTTTCTCTTTATAAAGGAGGATATTACCGATGTCTCCGGTATCGCGAGAATTAAAAATGAGGCTTTGAAGAGGAAAAAAACAATCGATGTCCTGATCAATAATGCGGGAAGGATGATTTCGGAAAAGCTTGGACATTCGAGCATTGAAAAATGGCACCAGATTCTTCAGTTGAATCTGACCGCGCCCTTTATGCTTGTTAATGCCTTCACGTGCGAAATGAATGAATTTGCAAGGTTTCCTCTTGTGGTAAATGTAGCGTCGATCAGCGGTCTTGCCGGAGGTCCCTACTGTGCTTCATATGTCTGCAGTAAACACGGATTGGTCGGGCTCACTGAAGCGATTAATGAAGAGTTCCGGATCCATGGGAGAATACGGTCCGTAGCGATATGTTCCGGGCCGCTTGATACCCCGGCGCAGCAGGATCTGGGATTTGTTGCAGGAATATCGCCCCGGCCGGATGAGAACCTGATTGACCCTGCAATGCTGGCGGGGCTTATCACACAGACGGTGAGGCTAAGGGAAAATATGACAGTTACCAGATTGGTGGTCAGGCCCAGATGAAATACGGAAACGTATGCCCGGTGTGCCGGAGCAGATATGGCCGCCGCATATTTTCGAGTCCATATCCCCTGCCTGCGGCGAAAACTCTTAACAGGCTGGATTATGAGATTTGTTTCCTTTGCGGAGTGATTTATCCTTCCAATAAACCCTCTGTGCAGCAGCTTCATCTTTATTACAAGTACCATCCTGACTTGAATGAACCCAATCATGTGAAAAGGGGCGACAGGGTATTGAGTTTTTTGAAGAGAAATATTGAAATGAGGAATAAAAAAATACTCGATATCGGGTGCGGTGACGGTTATCTTCTCGGGCAGATGAGAAGGGAATCCGGGTATTTGTACGGCATAGAGCCCAATGACAAGCGGCGAAAGTCTTGCAGCGAGCTGGTGAAGGATGCAGTTGTTTCAGAGTCGCTATCTGAGATTGATCCGGACATGAAATTCGATTTGATTGTGATGACCGACGTGATGGAGCACCTGCTCGAGCCGCAGGCGATTCTTTCCCGTACCAAGAAAATGCTTGCTCCAAACGGCTTTTTTTACGTAGATATTCCGGATGTGAGTGGTAAGGGTTTTATTTCTGATTTGTTCTTTCCCCATATTCATCATTTCTCGAAGGATAATTTTCAACTCTTCCTGAGAAGGAATGGATTTAATATTAATGACAGCGACAATTATGACATGGGAACGACGTTTCTCCGCATGTTTTTTTGCGCTGCGGAAGATAAGAATTCCGGCAAGCTTGTTGTACCGGCGGCGAGTGCAAGAAGCGCTGCCTGCCGCATTGAAATGAATGTTATGAAAAAACTGGAAGGACTCGACAGGTTTCTTAATGCGGCCCTGCTTAAGCTGGAACAAAGTTTATTTCAGCGCAAAGGCGCAGCATTAGTAATATATCCGTGCGGATTACAAATTCAAATGCTGCTGCAGAAATTTTTTTCCAAACTTCCTGAAAATGTTTTTTTAATCGATAGAAATTCCGTTTTGCAGGATAAAAGCATATCCGGTGTTTCTGTTAAACCACCGGAAGTTTTACCGTCTATCGTGGACGACGGGGCGTTTATACTCTTCGCATCGGGTGACATGAATACAAACAAGGCACTAATGGAATATGTGAAAAGCATTTGCCGCGAAAAATTCGAGAGCGATTGCCTCTTTTTCAATGGAAAAGCGACAGCGGCCTTGCGGCAGTAAAGCACGGCGAAGCAGGAAAAATGAATGAGTAACAAGTACAGGGGATGACCGAAAAGATGGAAATTAAGACAGGTGCAGCACAAATGCAAAATGGATGTTATTTATGTTCTGCCGGGAATCTGACCCATGTGAAGGAACATCATTTCTACTATGAAAAGGATGACACATTCAGGATTTTTAATTATTATTTCTGCCGGAATTGTGGTTTTGTTTCCGTCTATCCGCAGACGGATTCCGGTTTCCTGAAGGAATTTTATTCGACATATTCCGATTTGACGGATACCTCGGAGATTGAACGCACGCAAGAGGTAATGCGGTATCTCAAAGGCTATGCATCAGTAATAGGGTTGAATGAAAAGAGCAGGATTATAGATGTAGGCAGCGGGGACGGACATCTGATACACTTTTTATCCATGGAGGGGTTAGGGATGGTTTACGGCGTTGAGCCGTCCGCTCCCCGGCGCGACAGATCCGGCAAGGCATATGGATTGAGCAATCTGTACAGGTCGTTGGAGGAGGTGCCCGACAACATCCGATTCGACCTGTTGGTGTGCGCCCATGTGATAGAGCATGTGGTGGATCCCCTGTCTTTTGTAAAGAAACTGAGTTCTTTGCTGAATGAAGAAGGGGCCATGTATATCGAACTTCCAGGGTATCTGACCGACAGGAAGCAATTTCCTGATATGGTTTTTTCTCATCTGTCCTGCTTTTCGCTGCGAAGTTTGCATGAGATGTTGAACCGGTCGGGCTTGACGGTCATCTCGGGCGAGCATTACACCGGTTTGAGCGTACCTGTGTTGAGGGTCCTTGCAAAAAAAGGCCGTGTGGATGCGCCGTCAGCCTCAAAAGAGAACGTGGAAGATTTATTCAAAAGCGTTGTTGAAAGAGAGAAAATGTACTGGGAATTTATAAGGAACGCGGCAGAAAGGGTATCGCATAACAGCTCGAAGGGGATAAAAACCGTAATATGGCCGTCGGGGACCGACACGAGGGAATTATTGTTTTTGACCGGGGATAAGCTCGATAAGAAATATGTGCTTCTGGTAGACTCGGACGCCTCGAAGCACGAAAAAAAGATAGCCGGCTTTCAAATAAATCAACCCGATAGTATAAAGACTTTTTGCGATGCGGAGTCGGAGATCGTTATTTGTTCCGCATATTCCAATACGCGGGAAAGCATTATTGACGATATAAGGAAGCTTTATCCCGTGCTTTCGGAAAAAATCATTGTGTTTTAAAAAAGTGTCCGGTGAGGGAAAAGAAAGAAATGAAAAAAAAGTTTTTCAACTATAAGAATGAAGTCGTGTCGTCGGTTTTCCGGAATTTGCGGGATTTCGCCATATTCGGGGCGTCCGGGTCAGGCAGGGTCCTCAATGCCTCATTGCGTTCGTGCGGATTTGAGGCAAAGGTTTTTTTCGACAACGACAAAAATAAAATCGGCATGCAACTGGACGGCGTTGAAGTCTGCAGCCCTGACGAGATCGGCAGGTTCGTCTTAAGTCATGTGCTCATAGGTTGCATGTATTCGATTGAGGTAAAGGAACAACTTTTGAAAAACGGTTTTGCCGGTGAAGTCCTGGATTTCTGTTTTATCCATGAGAGAAGTTATGCAAGACATTATGATACCGGACTGATTGATCGTTCCATGCGCAGAATAGAGGAGGCAAAGGCCCTGTTCTCCGATGAGGAATCGCGGAAGGTGCTCCATAAGGTGATTGAATACCGGAAGACCCTTGATCCGCTGTTGCTTCCATTTACGCCCAACCAGTATTTCGACGACAGGACCACGATTTCTCCTGGGGACACTGTTTTGGATATAGGCGGATACGACGGCGACACGGCTGAAATTTTTTCGGAAAAAGTCGGCAATTCGGGAGCAGTCTATTCTTTTGAACCCGTGGAAGAGACTTTTAATGCCATGAAGTCACGCTTGAATAATGGCCGGATCCACAATGTTATTCCTCTCAATCTGGGTGTTTGGAGCAGTAATGCCGTGATGCGAATCGATTCGGATGCCGACAACAGGGTGGGCAGCAAGATTGGGAGGGAATCCGGCGGGAACAAAATAAATGTAGTCAGTATCGATTCGTATGTTGAAGAAAATAAAATTGGAAAGATTGATTTCATCAAAATGGATATTGAAGGCGCTGAACGGGAGGCCCTGAAGGGCGCTGCGCTGACAGTGAGAAGAATGAAGCCTAATCTCGCTATTTGCGTCTATCATCAGCCTGATGATCTGTGGGAGATACCTCTTATCATTAAAGAGATGGTTCCCGAGTACAGGCTTTTCCTGCTGCACCATTCTCAATCTATTGGAGAAACAGTATGCTATGCATCAGCCCGGCAGCCTGCCTGCAAGAGGCTCAAAAAATAAAGGAGGGAATATGGAATTTTTTCTGGACACTGCCTCTCTTGAGGACATAAAGCTTTATAAAACACTCGGACTTGTCGATGGCGTTACCACAAACCCTGCGCTTCTCGCGAAAGAAGGACAGGACCCGCTTGAGCAGGTAAGGAAAATAGCATCGATGGTTTCCGGACCGATATCCGTGGAGGTTACTTACACTGAATCGGACAAGATGGTAAAACATGCGATCAGGATCAGCAAGCTGGCTGATAACGTGGTAATAAAGATTCCGGCATCGACGGCAGGACTGGCGGCGGCCTGTGTCCTGAAAGAGAAGGGAATCAAGCTGAATGTGACGCTTATTTTCCACCCTTCCCAGGCTATCCCTTTTATCAAACTGGGCGCTGATTATGTGAGTCTTTTTGTGGGGAGAGTGGAGGATTTCGGTCTCAGCAACAAAGACGCCATCGGGCAAATCAGGGAATCCATCGACATGATGCAGAGCCCCACGAAGCTGCTGGCCGCTTCGATTAGAAATCCCGAATACCTTTTGGAGGCTGTCAACGCAGGTTCTGATGCGCTGACCGTGCCGCCTTCCTGTTGGGAAAAAGTCTACAACAATCCTATCTTCCAACTCGGCGAAAAGGAATTTCTGGAAAGCTGGAATCAACTGCCCGCAGCATTAAGGAAAAACTACGAAACTTATTAGCGGAGGGACCATGCGACTGAAGGATAAAATATGTGTTGTTACAGGTTCCAGTAGAGGCATTGGTGAAGCTATTGCCCGAGGATTTGCTTCGGAGGGAGCAAAAGTCGTAATAACATATAGTACGCAAAAGGAAAGAGCGGAAGAAGTCGCGCAGGAGATCGGCGCCGAATTGGTCCTCCACCTTGACGTAAGAGACCGGAACGGTGTAAGGGACGCCTTTAACAAGATTGCCGCGTTTTATGGAAAGATCAATGTGCTTGTCAACAATGCCGGGATCAATCGTACCGCTGATTTCGATAAACAGACAGAGGAAGAATGGGATGAGGTCATCAATGTAAATCTGACGGGAGTTTTTAGATGCTGTCAGGAGGTCCTGCCTTTTCTGACCGATCATGGACGTATTATAAACATAGGTTCATTATCGGGGGAGTACGGCGGACCCAGAACTCCCTCTTATGCCTGCGCAAAAATGGGCGTTATGGCCCTTACTCATAATCTCGCGCGTTTTCTCGGGTCGCGCGGAATATGCGTCAATACTCTCTCACCGGGAATTATCGCGAATGAATTTACTGAAGCGACAATGGCGCCTTCGGTCCGCAGTTTGCTTGACAATCTCCTGCTTATAAAGAGGGCCGGTACGTATGCTGATCTGGTAGGCGGTGCTGTCTTCCTTGCCTCTGATGAATCCGCTTACTTGACGGCCCAGACCCTGAGTATCAACGGAGGAGCATGGGTGCGGTAAATAAAACGATTTTGGTCTTGTCGGGAGGGAAAGAAGCCATTGAAGGCATTAGAATTGCCAAGGGCATGGACCTGAAGGTGATTGTATGCGATGGGGACAGAAACGCCCCTGGACGTGCCCTTGCCGATGAATTTCTTCATGCAAATATTTATGATCCCGGGGCAGTGGAATCAGCCCTGGCAAAATATCGCGGGAAAAGGAAAATCAACGGAGTCATTACAATAGCCAGCGATGCGGTAAGGGCAGTTGCCGCAGCCGCCGAATACCTCGGATTGCCGGGAATCAGCAAGGAAACAGCTTTCCTGGCAACAGAAAAGCTGGAAATGAAAAAGCGTTTTAAGGCGGCATCGGTCCCTGGCCCGCATTTTGCCGAAATAGGATCCAAAAAAAAACTGAGGCGACAGATCTGCATATTTGGACAGGCGGTTTTGAAGCCTGTTGACAGCAGGGGTGCAAGGGGTGTTTTAAGGGTTGATGAAAATACCGATATTGACTGGGCTTTTGATTACTCCATGAATTTTTCACAATCCGGGAAATTGATCCTGGAGGAGTGGTTTCCAGGCCCCCAGATCAGTACGGAATCCCTGGTAGTGGATGGGAAGTCTTATCTGTGCGGTGTTGCCGACAGGAACTATTCCCGGCTGGATGAAACCTTTCCCCATGTGGTAGAGGATGGAGGAGAGACACCAAGCCGGTATTCACCTGCGATTGACCGGAAACTTACAAAGCTATTGGACAGAGCGGCGCAATCATTGGATATCCGGAACGGGGTGATCAAGGGAGATATTGTCCTGAGAGACGGAGAACCGAACATAATTGAAGTCGCGGCGCGTCTGAGCGGCGGGTTTTTTTCCACCTTTACGATCCCGCTGGTGTATAAAATCAATATCGTGGAACAGGCGATTTTACTGGCATTAGGAGAGAAGATCATGCCGCCGTTAATTCTGAAGGCGCACTGCCATCAGGCCAACAGGTTTCTTTTCGTCGGACCGGGAACTGTGAAGAAAGTCGCATTCCCCAGTCAGGACTCCCTCCCCAGGTTTGTTAAGTATTTTGAAGTCAATGTATCTGAGGGAGACGTCATATCCCGGCTGGAGAACCACACGATGAGGAGGGGGAGCGTCCTCGTTATCGGGAAATCGCGGGAACAGTCTGTGGAAAGGGCGGAAAGAATGGTGCGGAGTATAAAGGTCGAAATCAACTGCAAGAGCGGTGGGCGCAGTGAATGCCGTTAAAACAGATACAGTTCCTATGGACAAAGACCAATAAATAAAAAATGTTGCGGCTCTATTCAGTCTTTCATCTAAATATTGCTTATTCGTCGGTCCCCGAAGCAATAAGAAAAGAAGTTGTTCAGAAATGTTTCTGGCCGCTTCTTGATATTGCGACAGAACATAATATCCCTTTGGCTATTGAGTCTCCAGCTTATACGCTTGAAGTTGTTGCAGAAATCGAACCTGAATGGATTATCCAACTAAGAAATGCCTTGCAAGCAGGCAAGGTTGAGTTTATAGGTTCAGGATACTCACAGCTTATAGCCCCGCTTGTGCCTGCCGGGGTAAATGAGTGGAACTTAAAGACAGGCAAAGAAATCTATGGACGGCTGCTTAATTATTCGCCTGATATCTGGTATGTGAACGAACAGGCATATTCGGCAGGCATTGTTGAGCATTATTGCTCTTTGGGCGCCGGGGCAATCATTATGGAGTGGAATAATCCAAGGACGCTTCACCCGGAATGGAAAGAGGAATTCCGCTATTATCCGCAGATTGCAGAAGGCGTAAATGGAAGCAGGATTCCAGTCATATGGAATGATTCCATTGCCTTTCAAAAGTTCCAACGATTTGCTCACGGCGATATAGACTGGGAAGACATCCGCTCTTACCTTTTGAAGCATAAAGGAGGGGCGACGCGCAATTTTTGTCTTTACGGCAATGACGCCGAGATCTTCGATTTCCGTCCGGGCCGGTTCAGGACGGAGCCGCAGATGAGCAAGACCGGCGAATGGACTGCCATACGTGAACTGTACCTTCAGCTTATGAGGGAGAAAGATATTGCCCTCATTTTTCCTTCGTCAGTACTCGATACACAGGCCGGGCCGCACGCCTTTGCCTCTTTGGCACTGGAATCCCCTGCACAGCCTATCCCTGTCAAAAAACAGCCGAAATATAACGTGACACGTTGGGCTGTGACAGGCCGCAACTCACTGCACGCAAATACCCTTTGTTATAATATAGCCCGCAGACTGGATTGGTTGGACCAGGCAAAGTCTATTCCGGAGGAGAAAATCAGGTCTCTTTCAAAGACTCTTTGCTACCTGTGGTCCAGCGACTTCAGGACCCATGTGACTGCCGAGCGGTGGGAAGGTTTCCTCAGCGACCTTGAAAACACGAGGGAAGAAGTAGAAAGGATCGCGGATTCCTGCGGATACATTTCTTCAGATAAACAGAAGCCCCTTTCGGTGAATGGCTTACAGGGAGATGTATATACACGTTCCACGTACTGCGTTCAGAGTACTGCGTCAAAAGAGAGCATAGGGACCTGCCCTGAATGTTCGGTCCATGAGGACGGTCGGTTTATCGATATTGTGACCCCATCGGTAGAGGTCCGGTTGAATAAGAGGCGCGGTTTGGCTATTCACCGTCTTGTTTTTCCGCAGATATCTTCACAGCCGCTCGCAGGCACAATTCTTCACGGTTATTTTGACGACATCAATCTCAGTGCCGACTGGTATACTGCCAACACTGTTTTGCAGAGGCCCGGCAAACCGCAGATCACGGATTTGCAACCGTGTGAAGCGTCCATATCATTGAATGAGGGCCGGTTTGGCGGAGGAATCGGATTCCAGGGAGAAACACATACGGAAGCTGGGCCTATCATGAAGAAGTTTTTCATATACCGTGACATCCCGCAGATCGATATCGAAATTCTGTGCCGGTGGGCAGTGGTGCCGCACGGCTCGTTTAAGACTGGAATGGTGACCCTAATGCCGGAATCTTTTGAGCAGGAGTCGCTCTTTTATGCCACCCACAACGGAGGGTGCAACTATGAGGTTTTTCCCCTTGCCGGAGCAACCATGGCGCATGATGCTCCCGGCTCGAGCATTGTCACAGCATCCCACGGCCTGGGGGCTACAGAAGGCGTCATGGTGCTCGGGGATTCCCATAAAGGCATTGCAATAATTTTTGACCAAACTATATGCGCCGCAATGCCCATGCTTGTATACAAAAATGCGGCCCCCTCTTTCTTTTGCCGTCTTTTCTTCTCGTGCGGCGAGATGGATGAAAGCAGGGTGCAGCAAGTTCCAGGCCCTGTGCGGTTCGTATGCAGCATCAGCGGATTGAAAGGCAGTATATGAGTATATGGGTGTATGAGTATATGAGTAAGAAAGACAGTAAATCAGTAGATGAGTTTATGAATAAAAGGGTAAAGGCGAATGGGTTGTTACCCGTATACCCATTTACTCATTTACTTCTTTACTCATATACTCATATACTCATACACTGCTTTTAAAGATTATGGGCGAAAAAATTTATAGAGCCGCTATTATCGGGTGCGGGCGGGTGGCATGGATCCTCGAGACGGACCCGCTTGGCACGTATAAACCCTGCACCCACGCCGGCGCATACCGGTTGTGCGCCAGGACTGATCTTGTGGCGGGCGCGGATATCCGCGTGGACAGGCGCAATAAATTTGCCGGGGAATTTCAGGTTCCCTCTGTTTACCATGATTACCGCGAGATGCTCGAAAAGGATTCGCCGGACATTGTAAGCATTTGCGCTTATGCTCCCCAGAGGCGGGACATGGTCCTCGACGCAATAGAGGCGGGTGTGAAGGGCATATGGTGTGAAAAGGCCCTTGCCACGAGCCTCGAGGAAGCGGACGAGATTGTGGACGCATGTTCGAAGAACGGTGTGTCTCTTATCGTTTCACATATGAGAAGATGGGACCCTGTTTATATCCTAGCAAAAAAAATCATTGACGACGGAGAGATCGGCGAACCGGTTTCAGCAGTCTGCCACTTCAGCAGCAGCATGCTTCATACCGGCACCCATGCGTTCGATGTGCTTCGGTTCTTTTTCGGTGAAGCGGTGCTTGCCCAGGCCTTTCTGGAAGCATATCAATATGCCGGGCATCATGATGCAATGCGGGAGAAAAAGGAATTGATTGAGTATGATGTGGGCGGCTATGCTCTCCTTTCTTTTAATAACGGCGTTTATGTTACTGTCCATGGAGATAGCAAGGGGTACTTCCTTTTTGAGTTCGATATTCTCGGGACGGAGGGCCGGATCAGGATAGGCAATTGGCTCTTTGAGGTATACCGTGCTGAGGAAAGTAAAACAGAGAGCGGGCTCATCGAGTTGAGCAAAAAGGACAAGGTTTGCGACAATAATTTGAATGTGTGGACCGCTGCTCTGGAGCATCTTATAGATTGCATGGAAGGCAAGGCAAAAAATGTGAGCGGCCCGGAGGACGGCAGGGCGGCCCTTGAGATAGGCCTGGCCATCCATGAATCGAGCAGGAACAGGGGGAAGGGAGTCCGGCTGCCTCTTCAGAACCGGACGCTGAAGGTGATCAGCAGGTAAAAGCGCTTTACTGCAATTCAGACACCGGATGAGTCTTTTACGCTCAGACGCTGCGTCTTGACAGTTCTAACGGCTCGTCACGCTACAGGCGCAAAATTCCACCTCTTACCCCGAAAAATCTTCGATATTTTCGGGGACCCCGGGCACGCTTACTCGCCGAGAACTGTTACCAGGACTCCGCGATTCGCTTCAGACTCATCCGGTGTCTGAATTGCAAGATACGAACAGCGACTGTTGCTGTTATGATGTATATATGTTATGCTGTATATAATAAGAGGGGGGTCTTATGGGAACAGTAACTCACAGAACGCAGATATATCTTAATTCGGAACAACATGCTTTTTTGCGCCTTTTGTCGGAAAGAGAACAAATAAGCATGGCGGAAGCAGTACGACAGCTGATAGATGAAAAGTTGCCAAAGGAGAAGGACTATGATAAAAACCCTTTGTTCTCTATAGGAAAGAAAGCGGTGTCAATGGGCAGAAAAGACGGTTCTGCAGCTCATGACAAGTATATCTATCGGGGCAAAGGCAAATAATGGGCAGAGACATATTTGTGGATACAGGCGCTTTTATTGCTATGCGGGCAAAGGACGATGCTAATTACGGCAAAGCGCAGGGCTTCCTGAATACAATCAGGGATAAACGACTCAAACTGCACACCACGAATTTCATTCTTGATGAAGTATATACTTACTTCTGCAAATCTCATGAAGTAGCGGTTGATATGGCAGAACTGATAATGAACAACCCTTTGATAATTCTGCATAGGATAAGCGCGGAAGATGAAAAGAGGGCATGGGAGATACTGAAACAATACCGTGATAAAACCTTTTCTTATACGGATGCCTGCAGTTTTGCTTTGATGGAACGATTGAAAATAGATACGGCTTTTACATTCGACGAGCATTTCAATATGATGAAGTTCAGAAGCTTGCCTTTGTAGGTGATACGGAGCTGCCGAGGGTTTTCTATAACCGGGCGCACATAATGGAAGGTTCCCCTTCCTCATTTCCGAGATAATAGAGTATATATATTTCATCGTCGATTGCTTCGATGTCGGTATATCCGCCGTCATAGGGGCTCCCCATATAAAGCATCAATAGTCATCTTCCCGGTAAAGGGGACAGTCCGGTAAAAGAAGAATATCTTTCGCTTGCGTTATAAAATATGAGTGAGAACAAGATTGTTTCTGTGGTAGTATAAAGCTATGGAAAATGAAGGTGTGATGGAAGCGAAGCGAAGCGATATGAAAGAGAAGTTTCTTGGTATTTCTCCTCTTTCAAGACTGAGGAAGATGAATGCTATTTTTAATGATATGGTGCAACTCAAATCGAAAACTTCGGGAATTCCGGAATATGAAGTCTATAGAAGATATCTTAAATCTGATAAATAGCATTGTAAGTATGGTCGGTAAGGAAGACCGCATTAAGATAGCTCTTGTCGGGGGATACGCTGCTATTGCACATGGAGTGGAGCGGACAACGTCGGATGCCGATTTTTGTGTCTATACCGAGCTTATTCATAAAGAGGGGGCTGTGGCTTTTGTGGATCTGATGGATAAATCCATGCCTGAGAACTTTGAAATAAGGCTTGTTGAGGGCAGTAGAATTCCGGACGATCCATTCCGGCACGATGTTATTTTTATAGAGGACAAATCAAGACAATATCCAAGAATTGACTTTATAATAGCTAAATATAAGTGGGAATTCGAAGGCATAGAAAAGGCTGGGCATCTGGAAGATATTGCATTTCCGGTTCTTACCAAGCCTTATCTGATAGCTATGAAGCTAAAAGCCGGCAGCTTGAAGGACGACTATGATATTGCCGAACTGTACGACCTGTCTGACGAGAAAGAGCGCAAAGAAACTACAGAGCTTGCCGGGAGGATTCATAGAGACAAAAAGCTGGACGAAATAATCAAAAGGTCTAAAGCACAGGAAACGCAGGAAGAGCCGGAAGAAGAATTGCTGAAATGAAACAGAGGCTGAATAATATCACAGGTGATCAGAGTAGAAAGTCTGGAGAAAAAAAGTCATAGGTTTCATGGAGAAAGAGATGTCAGTTGCACAGAGACAAATACATGAATTAATGAAAAGATCAATAAATTTGTTATAATTCAACAAGAATATGGAGAAATAAAAGAAACTGCAGACAAAAATTCTAAGCGGCACGTCCGATGCTGACTTTTCTTTTTCAAGCATCTGCTATTTGCTGAAGAAATTAGGATTTACCGAGAGGATTCGAGGCGGCCATCATATTTTTAGCATGTCTGGTGTTGATGAAATTTTGAATTTGCAACCGAAGGGAGCGAAGGGAAAACCTTATCGGGTCAAGCAAATTCGGAACCTCATGGTAAAATATAGATTGGAGTTGGAGGAAGAAGATGGAAAGCAGATACGAAATCATAATTTATTGGAGCAATGAAGACAGTGCGTATATCGCAGAGGTTCCTGAACTACCGGGTTGCATGGCAGACGGGAGTACATATCATAAAGCTTTTTCGAATATTGAGATAATTATTCAGGAATGGATCGGGACCGCAAAAGAGCTGGGCCGCCCAATTCCCCAGCCGAAAGGAAAACTGATGTATGCCTGACAAGGCCATTCGTATATGGGTGAATGAGTAGATGAGTTAATGGGTGTATGAGTCAAAAAGAAAATCTCATTTACTTTTTAGTTGTTTCTCATATACTCATTCACCCATATACTCATATACGGAGAGGAGGGAGGAAGATAAATGGATTACTATGAAAAAAATATGGAGGAGATAAGAAAACACCACGGTCACCTGGTCGCACTGATGGAAGCAACCGAAACAGACGAGGACAAAGTCAGGGTGCTCTATGCCGAATCCGGAGAGCCAAGGATAGCATACAGGAAAGATGATGGCGAAGAAATCTTTATCCATAGCTCCGAGGACCCCCAGAAGTATGCAAAAAAGGCCCTTGATATGTTTGGCGCGATGGGAAGAGAGGGCGTGGCTGTTGTTTTTGGCTTTGGACTGGGATACTTTGCTGAGGAGCTTTTAAAAGTACTCGGCAAAGGCCATATCATGATGATCTATGAGGTATCTCCCGAGCTTTTCAGGACAGCCCTGAAGGTAAGAGACCTTTCCGATTTTCTCAGCTCCGAAAAGGTGAAAATAATCATCGGTGAAAATGCAGAGGATTTTGGCGTTATTCATGCATATCATAATCATATAATGTTCGGAAGGTTTTGGCTGGTAACACACCATTCTTCCATCAAAGTGAATGAAGCGGCGTATGAGAGATTTTTCAAGAGACTCAAGGAAGAGAAACTCCAGGCTGATATGAATGTCGGGACTGTTATCGGTCTCGGTAAGGAGTTTATCAATACCTTCATGGCAAATGTGCCGCATATCATCAGAAAACCGGGTGTAAACAAATTGAAGGACATCTTTAAAGGCAGGCCGGCAATAGTGGTGTCAGCCGGTCCGTCACTCAACAATAATATCCACCTGCTCCAAAAAATGAAAGGCAGGGCGGTAATTATCGCTGTAGACGCTGTACTGCCGACGCTTCTGCCCTCTCAAATCATCCCGGATGTGGTCACGGCAATCGATCCCCTTCCGGTGAACATATTTATGTTTAAAGACATACCGGTTTTAAAAGAGGTACCTTTTATATGCCTTGCACAATTTACTCCTGAAATCATGAACATGTATCCGGGTCCGATTTTTGTAAACGGCGTGTCCACTAATATCGTTTATCAGTGGCTTGCCCAGTTGTGGGAAGACAAAGGCAGCATTGAATGTTTTGGAGGATCAGTTGCCCATCTGGCTTTTTCAGCCGCGGAATTCATGGGATGCGACAGGATCGCATTGATAGGGCAGGATTTGTCGTTTAAAGGAGATGTCGTCTATTCAAAGGGGTTTGAGGATATGAAGTATGAGACGCGTGATTTCCTGAAGGTCCCAAAGGACGTTTATCACGCTGTCAGGATGGCAGGATCTGTTCCGGCTGTAGATATCTTCGGAGACGAAGTATCGACAAAGGGGGATTTCCTGTCTTTCAAAACCTCCTTCGAAAATAAGATAAGGTCATTTAAAGGCAGCGTCATTAATTGTACGGAGGGAGGCCTTCAAATAGAAGGCTCAAAAGTAATGCGTCTTTGCGATTTTATCGAAGAATACTGCGATCTGCCTGAAATAGATATGTTTTCCATCTTAGCGGATATCGAGCATGGGCCTGTCAGCTATAATCTCGACGGACTCATAGCCGAGGCCAAAGCTGCGAGGAATATCTTTACCGGCATAAGGAAAAAATCTGCAAGCGCGTGTAAACTGATCGATAAAGCCAGGAAAATGACAAATGATAAAAAGGAAGAGTCTCCCCAGCTTTACAGCCTGCTCCAAAGACTGGACAGTATTCAAAAAAAGGTCAGCCATCCCATCCTTAACATTATTGCCGCCTATCATTATAAACTCGAGCTTTATCTGAGAAGACAGGAGATGCAGGATGTGGACGACATAGAAGACAGATGGGAAAAAATAGGGGCCCAACTGTGGAGGGGCATTAATTATTACGGTGAGCTTATAGAGGCGATAGACCTCTTTTTGAAAGAACTGAATAAACTTATAAAAAGCCTTGAGCTGGAGGCGAAGGTCAACGCCTTACTGATGGACCAAACGCTCCCTGTGAACGAACAGAAATCCAAGGCCGGCATGATATATAAAAAGGAAGGCATGGCAGCCCAGGCAGTGAAATATCTGGAAGCAATGGTTGCAGATCAGGCCGGCGCCCTGAACCCGGCGCCTGTTATTGCCGCCCTTGCCGAGATGTATATCAGGCAGTTCAGGTTTTATGAGGCGAAAGAAATGCTGGAAAGGCTCAGGGGCCGGCGACAAGCAGAGACCGTGGTTGAATTGCTTAAAACCTGCGATGAAAAGATAAGGGACTGGGAACAGAGAAAAGAGAGGATGACAAAACTTTTGAAAGATGCTGAAGAAAATTACGGCGGCGATCTTGAATCAGGTTATTTCTATTTCCGGGTGAAGGAGTATGAGAGGGCGGAAAAAGCGTACTTAAAGGCGATAAAAGAAAAGGGTTCAAGGGTTCAAGTGGAACCCTCGGACCCTGACTTATCAGCCGCTTATTACGGTCTTGCCCATGTATATCTTGCGCAGGGTGAAACGGAAAAGGCTGTCGGAGAGCTTGAAAAGGCTATCGAAACCGATCCCCGGAACCCGATATTATACAGGGACCTCGGCTTTATAGCCTTTCAGAACAATAATGTGGATGCCGCAGAAAGGTTCTTTACGAGAGCGATAGAGCTGGCGCCTCAACAATTTGAAATGTATAAACTCTTAGGCGATTTCTATATAGGGCAAAGTGAGATCAAAAAGGCTGTTGCTCTTTTTGAAGATGCATTGCTTGCGAACCCGGACCAGCCGGCGTTCCAACAGGAACTGGCATCGCTTTATCAGATAGTAATTTCAGAAAAAAGTGGAACCGCGTAAAAGACAAGGGTCCGAGGGGCCGAGGATTCAAGGGGTCGAGTGAACGGCGTGAAAAGCAAGGATCCTCGGCACCTTGTCCCCTTTTTTTAAAACGTGAAGACGTATGGTAGTTTGATATTCAGACCGGCAAGCAGAGAGGATTCGAGTATATGGCTTTCTGAAAATGATTTTTCGAGGATGAATACCCCATCTTTCAGTGAATATATTTCAACAGTTTTCTCCATCGGATCCGCGATCCAGTATTCCTTTACGCCAAATTTGGCATAAATCTTTTTCTTCTTAATTACGTCGTTATAAGCAGTTGTTTCAGACAGTATTTCAATGACAAGGTCGGGCGCGCCCTGGATATTTTTTTCACCTATGATATGTGCTCTTTCTTTGGAAATAAAAAGGATATCGGGTTCAAATACAGTTTCATCATCGAGATGAACGTCGAGCGGGGCGTAAAAAATCTCACCGAGACTGTTTTCCGATACAAATTTCTCAAGTATTAATGCAATTTTTCTTGAAAT
Organism: Nitrospirota bacterium; assembly: GCA_015233365.1. Lineage (GTDB taxonomy): Bacteria > Nitrospirota > Thermodesulfovibrionia > Thermodesulfovibrionales > Dissulfurispiraceae > JADFXI01. The sequence goes on from JADFXU010000027.1 coordinate 32,094, forward strand.
TCTCTGATGATTGGGAACGGGTGATGGGGTCATGATGAGTTCTCCTTCTATAAGTTCATATCTCCGGTCATCAGGGGTCTTCAGGTAATCTTCATAGGTAAACCGTTTTTTTTCAACAGTGGCTGTCATGGCTTAAATATAACAAATAACCTTTTATTTCCCATTTCTTATTTCTCACTTTATCTTAAGCAAAAAAAGTTTTAAGGATAAGTGAGGCAATGCCGGCGATGACTATCCCCAGCATCCATTTGAGGAGTTTCATTTCACTCTCGATATCTTTTAATCGCAGGTCAAGATATTGTTTTGTGACAAGCTCATCAAGGTGGGACTGCTCTATTTCCCTGAGCGTTTCAGCCTGTACTTCCGCCTGCTTCTCGGACACGCCGGCTTCTTTCAGTCGTTTTGCGTATTGCAGTGTATCAAATATTGCTGTTCCCATGTCTGAATTATAGCACAAGATAAATAAGAAATAGGAAATGAGAAGTGAGAAGTGGGAAGTGCTTGTTATTTATTTCTTATTTCCTATTTCTCATTTCTTATTTCTTTACCCATTAATGTTTTCAAACTACCCTCCGATAAAATAGACAAGCGTAAAAGCGTGGTTTTTGATGCGTGGGTGATTCAAGAGGAGGTGAATAACAGGTTTTTTGACGCTCGACGCTCGACGCTTGACGCATAAGGGCAGGATGCCCTGAAAACAAAAATTCACGGAGGAAAAGAAAATGGCACTTGTAATCAACACAAATGTGGCATCAATCAATGCCCAGAGAAACCTGAATACCAACCAGAGCGCCTTAAGCCAATCCCTTGCAAGACTTTCTTCAGGTCTCAGGAT
>JADFXU010000028.1 GCA_015233365.1 Nitrospirota bacterium
TTGAAACGAAAAATGGTCTCGCACATGAGAAAACTTCAAAAACTGCCTGGGCGGATCAGAAAATACTTTCAACATCCGAGAATCAAGTATGCAGCATAGTTTACATATTAATTTGCCGGGTTAATAGACTTACTTTTCTTCTTTTAAAGAGCGTAAAGTCTCCTCATAGATGCTCTTTCGCGGACCGATAGCTATGATTTCAATAATCCGCTCTTTTTTCCCGGTTCGATAAACAACTCTGAATTTGCCGACACGGAAACTCCGTAAGCCTTTGAGTTCGTCTTTCAGCGATTTCCCAGCCTGCGGATCAGTCATGATTGCCTGCAATGCAGATTTGATCTTGCGTTTAATATTAGGATGCAGGGAACGGACAAGTGCTGCTGTCTCATCAGGTATTTTCAGTTTGCGCCCGGGAGGATTCATTTGAAAAGCTCTTCAAGTGTATAGAGCCCGGCTTTGCCCTTTTTGAGAGAATCGATGCCTTTTTTTATCTCGTTCATAAAATCGGCATCGGAGCGGATAGCGACCGTCTCTTTCCAGCTTTGAAATTCATCCGGGCTGATTAATACAGCGACAGGTGAACCATTCCTGGTAATAACAACTTCCTCATCAGTAGTATAAATCGACTCTACCAGGCCGCTCAGTTTCATTTTCGCTTCCGACAGCGATAATGTTTTCATGGATTTGACCTCCTTTTCTAATTGACCAGAATTCAGACTAAGTATAGATAAGAAGTGCCTCTTCTGTCAATTCTGTTCAAGCTTCAGCGGCCTTTCCCAAATCTTCGCTGTTCTGATATACTTTGCTTACAAACTACGGAAGTGGCACAGGTTGCCATATAAGTTTTTAACTGGAGAGAATAATTTGCTTAAACTGCGTGATGGTATCGTTGAACTTTACAGGAAGGTGGCGACCTCTATTCCAAATGATATCGAGGAGGCGCTGAAGGCGACTTTCGGGAAAGAGACTGAACCGCTTGCAAGGAAATCTATTGATATTGTTCTGAAAAACATCTCTCTCGCGAGAACGAGCAGCCGTCCGATATGCCAGGACACTGGTTTCCCGGTTTTTTTCGTCAAAGTGCCGATAGGCCTGAGCCACCGCAACATACGAGAGGTCATTGTCGATGCTACGCGGCTGGCCACCAAGAGAGTGCCGCTCAGGGCAAATGCTGTCAGCAGTATTACGGACATGAATTCCGGTGACAATGTCGGCGATTCATTTCCTCTGATATACATAGATGAAACGGAAGAGCAGACGCTCACGGTTGATCTCATGTTAAAAGGCGGCGGCAGTGAAAACCTGGGGCAGGTATATAAGCTTCCGATGGAATTATGCCTGGGACAAGGCACTGAATGCATTACGCTGAAGGCTGAACGCGATTTCGACGGCATAAGGAAATGTGTGCTGGATGCCTTATTTAAGGCCCAGGGCAAAGGGTGCCCTCCTTATACTATAGCTGTAGCTATAGGAGGAGCAAAGGACCAGGTGTCTTTTTTGTCGAAAAGGCAGTTAATGAGAAGACTGCAAGATGTGCATCCTGACCCGGCAATTGCCGGACTCGAATCGAGGATACTCAACGAAGTGAACAGTCTCGGCATAGGGCCTCTTGGATTTGGCGGGCAGACCACGGCTCTCGGCGTAAAAATTGCGGCCGCTCACCGCCATCCGGCATCATATTTCGTCGATATTTCTTTTGCCTGTTGGGCGAATAGAAGGGGAAGGCTTGTATGGTAGAGGCGCGGAGAATGACTATTCCATTGTCGGATGAGGATGTGAGAGACCTGAAGGTCGGCGATATGCTGCTTCTTAGCGGACAGATTATGACAGGCCGTGATAAGGTGCATAAATTTCTCGTTGATGAAAAGCCTGATAAGGCGGAAATACCGTTTAAGCTCGACGGCGGCATACTGTACCACTGCGGGCCTGTTATCGTTAAAGAGGGTGACTCCTACAAATTGATTGCTGCCGGGCCTACCACAAGTATGCGGGTCGAAATGTATGAGGCGGACGTGATTAGCCGTTACGGCCTTAAAGGCATTATCGGCAAGGGTGGAATGGGTGAAAAGACGCTCGGCGCGCTCAGGGAATGCGGCTGCGTTTATCTGCATACCATGAGCGGAGCGGCAGTTTACCTTGCTGACAGAATAAAACGCGTTGTGCAGGGCTGGAAAATCGAGGAGTTCGGCGAGCCGGAGGCGATGTGGCTGCTGGAGGTTGAGGATTTTCCGGTGATAGTGACTATGGATGCCCATGGAGGCAACCTGCACAAGGGAATAGAGAAGCGTTCCCTGGAACGTCTTACACAAATCCTGAAATAGAGAATTGTCGGTGACGGAGGCGTGCCATGTTCTTTATTGCCGGCGGTACAGGATTTATCGGCAGTCATCTTGTAACTTCTCTCGGTGAGAAAGGCCTTCAGGGCCGCTGCCTTATCCGGTCATTGAAATCTTCAGGGAGTACCGCTATATGCAAGAATGCCGGATTCGATACGGTCGTCGGAGACATTACCAACCGTGAGAGTCTTAAAGGCAAGCTGGACAGTTGTGAGATTGTTGTCCATCTTGTCGGGATAATCGATGAAGATCAAGGCATTAGTTTTGAGAAAGTCCATGTCGAGGGCACTGATAATCTGGTCAACGAAGCACAAAGGGCGAAGGTCAGGCATTTCTTCTATCTAAGTTCACTCGGAGCCTCGACCTCTTCCTGGTCCAGGTACCTGAAGACAAAGGCAGAGGCAGAAAACATTGTAAGGGAGAGCGGCATCCCTCACACTATATTCAGGCCGTGTATAGTAGTGGGAAAGGGAGACGGGTTTACTGCAAAGCTGAAAGATCTCATTTCGTACAGCCCTGTTGTCCCTTTGCCCGGGGAAGGCAAAACAAAGTTCCAGCCGATTTTTGTAGAAGACTTGATAAAGTGCTTTATCAAACTCTTTTCAACCCAACTTCCTGTTGCCCATCCCGTTTCGCCGGTATATGAATTAGGAGGCCCGGAACAGCTTACTTATAATGAAATCCTTTTCCAGCTTATGGAGGCAATGGGTTCCAGTAAGCCGGTCATACATATTCCATTGGAGATGGTAAAACTGGGCCTGCCTTTATCAAAGATCTCAAGGAGCGTAGGCAGCCTGTTCGGGAAAAAGATTCCGTCGATCACCGGCGAGCAGCTTCGCCTCCTCGAAATCGACAATATTTGCGATACGGATTCAGTGGAAAAGCAGTTTGGTTTTATACCTATCCGCTACAAAGAAGCTTTGAGACTGTTTGTTAAAAAGTGAAAGGCTAATGGCCCTTAACCTTTTGCCTTTAGCCCTTCTGTTATTTGACCACCAGTACCGAGCATCTTGAGTAATCGACAATTTTGGATGAGACGCTGCCCAGGAGAAACTTTTTTGCTCCGTGTCTGCCATGAGAACCGGTGACAATAAGATCAACCTTCATTTTTTGCGCGGTTTCCAGTATTTTTTCAGCAGGATCTCCCTGCCTGATCAGGGTCTTTACGTCAACTTGTTTGCCTGTCAGGGATTTTCTTATTTTTTCCATTGCATCCCGTGTCTCGTCGGACAAGGATTCGAAGATACGGTTTCTGTCAGCATCCGGAAGTTCTGTTAGATACAGTTCAGGTACAACGGCAAGTACTGTCAGCGACGCATTGAAGCTCAATGATATTTCCAGGGCTTTTTTTAATGCCTTATCGGATGACTTCGAACCATCGTGGGCAACAAGTATTTTTTGCATTATTCCCTCCTACAAGATGGGTATATCGGTATATCGGTATATGACTATATGAGTAAAACCTCGTTCACCCATACACTCATCTACCCGTATACCCATATACGTAAACATTATTTTAGCATATTTTACCGTGGCTTAACAGAAATTCTTATCGGTGTCCCTTTAAATGAGTACTCATCCCTTATGACTCTTTCGATATACTTGCGCTGCGTCGCCCTGATTGCGGACGGGTGATTCGCAAAAATAGTGAAGACCGGAGGCTCAATGTCAACCTGCGTTATATAATAAAGTTTGATTTCTTTGCCTTTATATCGCGGCATTGGAATGGTTGAGATCAGCTTTTCCATGAACCTGTTAAGTTCGGCGGTTGGGACCCTTTTCCTTCTCTCAGTTATGATTTCATTGATAATCGGAAATATTTTGGTTATCCTCTTTTTTTCGAGTCCGGAAACAGTAATGGCAGGAGAATATTTCATAAACCACATCATGGTGTCGAGCTGGGCAGTAATTTTTTTAAAGGCTGTTTCAGGATCTTTAACTATGTCCCATTTGTTGAGGAGAAACAGTGCACCCTTACCGTATTCCTCGACAATGCCTGCAATTACCTGGTCCTGATCAGTTATGCCTTCCGAAGCATCCAGTACAATAATTGCGACATCAGCCCGCTCTATGCTCTTCACCGCTCTGACCATGGAGAAACTTTCCAGGGAGTATTCTTTCTGTTTTTTTCTGATTCCCGCAGTATCAACCAGCAAATACTTTTTCCCGTAATAGGTGCAGATGGAATCAACGGGGTCTCTCGTGGTGCCGGGAGCAGGGCTGACAATGAGTCTCTTTTTGCCCAGCAGTGAGTTGATAAGCGTGGATTTTCCGACATTAGGCCTTCCGACAACCGCTATCCTGGGGAGCTCCTCGCTGCTATCCGAAAGGCCCGGGCCCGATAAAGGCAGGACGGCAATGATCATGTCCATCAGGTCATCAATTCCGAGACCTGTTATAGCGGAAACAGGGAGAATTATTTCTGCTCCTATGCGGTAAAACTCCATCACCCCGATTTCTTTTGGCATGCTATCTATCTTGTTGACGGCCCAAAGTATTTTTTTACCCGACTTTCTCAGTATGCCCGCAAGCTCCATGTCTGACGGATTCAGCCCTTCTTTGCCGTCGAGGAGGTGAATTATTACATCGGCCTCGTTTACGGCAAGCAGGGCTTGCTCCTTGATCTGCCGGGCTATTTCAGCAGTTTCATGCGGAAGGGTTTCAGCATAAAAGCCGCCGGTATCGATTATGGTAAACCGTTTCCCTTCCCACTCGGTTTGGCCGTAATTCCTGTCGCGGGTAACTCCCGGTGTGCTTTCGGTGATTGCAGTCGACTGGGCAGGGAGGCCGCCTGTTCTCAGGAGGCGGTTGAAAAGCGCCGACTTTCCCACGTTAGGTCTTCCAACTATGGCAACCAATGCGCTCATAGATCAGTTCCTAAGCACAGACCGTTAGTTCTGTGACACATCAATTTCATAGGCTTTGATTTTCTTGTGCAGATTGCTGCGTTCTACAGCAATGGCTTCGGCAGTTTTTGATATGTTCCAATGATTCTCCTCGAGTTTTCTAATGATAAAGTCTTTTTCAAAGGCATCCCGTGCGTCCTTGAGTGTCTTATTGGTGAAATAGTCATTTCCTTTAGCGGCCTGACCGGTCCGGAAAATTCTGAGCGCTTCAATGTCCCTTCTGGTGACTGCCGGCGACGGCACCATTATGATGAGCCTTTCGACAACGTTTTTCAGTTCCCTTATATTACCAGGCCAGTCATAATTTCGAAAGAGCCTGAGCGCATCAGGTTCAATCTCTTTCGGTTTCATTCCATTTTCGAAAGCAAATGACGCGAGAAGGTAATCTGTAAGCTGCGGGATATCCTCAAGCCGTTCCCTCAATGGCGGCAGAGTCAGCGGAATCACATTGAGCCTGAAGTAGAGGTCCTCCCTGAAATTCCCCTTCCTTACCTCTTCGGCAATGTCTTTATTTGTGGCTGTCAGAATCCTCGCGTCCACTTTGATGTTCCTGTTGCCACCCACTCTCTGAAAGACCTGCGTTTCGATTACCCTGAGCACCTTTGACTGTGTCTGCAGGGTCATATCGCCGATTTCATCAAGGAACAATGTGCCTTTGTCGGCAAGTTCGAATTTTCCGATTTTTCTCTCTGTGGCGCCGGTGAAAGAGCCTTTTTCGTGCCCTAACAGTTCGCTTTCTATCAGTTCCTGAGGAATTGCCGCACAGTTGACTTCCACAAAGGGTTCACCGGCGCGGGCACTTTTCGCATGTAACAGACGGGCGACCAGTTCCTTGCCTGTACCGCTTTCTCCCAATATAAGCACCCTGCTGTTACTCTGGGCAGCCATGTCTATCTGCTGTTTCAGTAAAGCCATTTTGGGCGAATCTCCGATTAATTTGGATCTTTTTGTCAAATCCGCGCGGAGGGCGCGATTCTCTGTCTCAAGATGTTTCTTTTCAAGCGCCCTGCGTGCAACTATAAGCACCTTTTCAAGGGAAAGCGGTTTTTCGAGAAAGTCATAAGCGCCGGACTGTATGGCTTTGACAGCTACCTCTACATTCCCGTGCCCTGAAATAATAATAACCGGTATGTGATGATTAATCTCTCTTATTTTTGTCAGGGTTTCGATCCCGTCCATGCCCGGAAGCCAGACATCGATAAGAAGGATATCAGGCATTTGCTCTTTAATGATCTCAATGGCCTCTTCACCGGAAGCAGCGGTCAGCGCTTCATAGCCTTCATCCTCGAAGATACCGGACAGGCTTTCTCTAATGCCTTCTTCATCATCCACAATCAGGATCACTTCTTTAGCCATAATCACTCCTTAAAAAGCTTCGCTCGACGCGCGGCGCTTTTTACGCCATCGGCAATTCCAGGGTAAATATGCTGCCATGAGGGGTATTGTCCCTTACCAGAATGATCCCCCCATGGTCCGTAACTATTTTGTTTGCTATGGCCAGGCCGAGTCCGGTGCCGCCTTTCCTGCCTGAGAAATAAGGCAGAAACAGCCTTTCCTTCTCCTCATCTCTTATGCCCGGACCGGTATCAGCTATGTCAATTATCACTTTACTGTTTTCATACGTGTTTAAGGAAATGGAAATAGAGCCTTTACTGTCCATTGCCTTTATCGCGTTGTCTATTATATTGACGAGGACCCGCTTGAACTGCTCTCCATCGAGCGGCACCGGAGGAATGTCCATGTGCGGGGCGATTGTTATTTCAATGTCCTTAAAACCCTTATACAGGCCGACAACAGAATCGATCAACTCAGGGAGGTCCATGGGGACCTTGTTCACTTCAGGCATTCTGCCGTAGCGGGAGAAGACGTCTACAAGTTTTCTAAGACTCTCGACTTCAGAGATGATCGTCTTTGTGGATTTTTCAAATATCTCGCCAAAGTCCGTATCCTGTTGGTGCCATTTCTTCACCAGTCTTTCAGTCGAAAGCTTGATAGGAGTCAGGGGGTTCTTTATTTCATGGGCCAATCTTCTGGCAACCTCCTGCCATGTCGTCACCTTTTGCGCCTTTATTATATCGGTAAGATCATGAAAAACTACCAGCATGCCTATCGATTGTGATGTGTAAGATTCCCTTATGCCTGATGCATATACTCTCAATATGACTATCCTGCCGTTTATGTTCACCTTGACTTCACGTTTGATTTCCCGTATTTCCCTGCCTTCCATATCTTTCACCATTGCCGTAATATCCGGGGAATTAAAAGAGGAGATGAAGGAAAGGTAATTATGCCCTTTTGCAGCCTCCGGCCGTACGTTCAGTATGGAGCAAGCCGCCTTATTGATGGTAAGTATGGTCCCGCTATTGTCAAGAAATATGACTCCGGAATTGATATTTTCAAGAATGTTTTCGAGATAGAGCCTCCTGTTGTCCGATTCAATATACGCTTTCTGGAGCGAGTCCTTGCTGTCTTTCAGTTGCTTTACCATTTGATTGAATGAGGTGATCAAAAGGCCTATTTCATCTTCAGTTTTTACCGTGACCTGGACATCGAGATTGCCCGAAGCGACTTGTTCAGTGGCCATTGCCAGGCTTTGAATAGGGGTCGTAATCCCTCCTGATATTTTCAGAGATACCCAGAATCCGGAAAAGACGAGCAGGAGTGTGAAGAACCCTAGTATCAGAACATAATTCAGCCGCAGCGGGTCCTTGAAAGACTCGATTCGCAGGTAATCTTCGTAAACCTCTTTCAGTCTTTCCGATTTCCCGGAAATGTTACCGGGCAGGGAAATCTCTGCCACAATTACTGCTTTGACTCCGCGCGACCGGTCGGGCACCGCAGCCCTGACGATATCGCCGTTGCTTCTTGAGATTACTTCGGTCCCTTCCTTACCTTTAAATGCGTCCCTGATAATATCGGTTGCGCTGTCAGGCACTGATGTATACCTGGTGATGGATATGTCTTTGGAAATAATATGCGATTTTGCCGGGACACCGCCGGCCTCGCTTTGTGCTATGACAAGCACCCTCTGTCTCTCGAAATCGTAAAAAGCTCTGGCAAGCTCAATGGATTTTTTTAAGGACTCCTTTATTTGAGGCGAAAAAATACGGTTGATGTAGTTAGTTGCGAGTCCGCTTGCGGCAATGAAAAGCAGAGAAGAAGGAATGAGAGTGAGGATAACAAAAATAGTCATGAGTTTTGTCCTGAACTTGTGGCCCAGGACCTTGTTGCGCCTCTCCATATAAAGTTTGAAGACGTTTTTCGCCACAAAAAACATCAGTGTCAACAGCGCAACGACATTGAATGTCAGCAGGCTTATAAGCAGGATGCGTGTAGTGATATCAACGCTCGGCAGTTTGATAAAATGGATTTCAACACCAGTTATTAATGCAACAAGAAGTATCAGCCCGGAAATAGTCATGAGATGCCTTACTATTCTCATGGCTGAACTCCCTTTGTGTTTATCTGGAATGTATGGGAGTCTCTTGAAACCGAAAACTCCTTATCACTGACAAAGAAGAAGAGATAGCCTATAACAGGAGGCAATTTCCTGATCCGGGATTCAGCAGTAACCTTTACGAAATAGGTCCCCGCATCCAGTTCCCTGATATTTGTAAGCTTTAGATCTGAAAGCGTTGTTGCCCAGTTGACCATGGCTTCCAGGTCGTTAAACCGTTTCTCTCTGACTATGTTGCCGCTGGTGCTGGCGGCAATGTATTCTCTTTTTATCGGATTGCTTCTTAATTTTGCTACTATTTTTGTCCCGAGGACAAACTCATCAGGCCAGATGTCCCACACTCTGAAGAGATCTATATAAAAAATGAATTCCTTGGATAGCCCGTCATTCAGGTCATTCATAATCTTTTGGTCGGGCCTGATCATGGTCGATACATAGAGTTCATTATTGCTGATCCTGTACGTGATCTCCGAAACTTCGGCGGCATTACACATCCCGGCGAAGGCAAGAAGCTCCAGGAGGATGAGAAGGGAAATTGTTATTATTCCGGCCTTTTTACCTGACATATTATTCGCGAGCCCTAAAAATTTATTTTCATTATACCACAGACACATAGGCTGACAAGCCGGGACAAGCAATGGTATCATAGATACTGCCTGACAATAATTTCTTTGGCTGGCCGGCTGACAAGCTTACCGGCTTGCGGCAAGGAGAGGCATTGATGTTGCCGGAACTTAAATACGATGCAAACGGGCTCATTCCGGCCATTATCCAGGACGTGCATAACGGGGAAGTCCTGATGATGGCGTATATGAACGAGACTTCCCTGAAAACGACCATAGAGACCGGGTTTACCCATTTCTGGTCCCGGTCAAGGCAAAAATACTGGAAAAAGGGCGAGACCTCAGGCCATGTGCAGGAGGTCAGGGAGATTCTCTACGACTGCGATGCCGATACGCTGCTTATAAAGGTGATACAGCATGGCACAGGGGCGTGCCATACCGGGGAGCGCACTTGCTTTTACCGGAAAATCAGTGCCACTTAATACCGGAGGTGCCTATGACTGATTGCATTTTTTGTAAGATTGTGGAAAAGAAGATCCCATCGAATATCGTCTATGAGGACGAGTTGGCCATCGGGTTCGCGGATGTAAGCCCGCAGGCCCCTGTTCACATATTGGTCATACCCAGGAAACATATCCCCACTATCCTCGACATTTCAGAAGAAGACAGCATGCTCATGGGCCACCTGATAGAAGTTTGCAAGAAGATCGCCCGTGATAAGGGCATTGCCAAAACGGGATTCAGAATTATCACTAATTGCAACCCGGAGGGCGGACAGGTAGTGTATCATGTCCACCTGCATGTGCTTGGCGGCCGCCAGTTGCACGGGCCTTTCGGATGACCGGCGCATGAACATAACAGGTAAACGCACTGTCTGGCAGGGCAGATTCCTGAAGGCATTGAATATTTCTTATACTGACCGTTCCGGGAACACAAGGATATGGGAAGCGGTGGAGCGCGTCAACTGCGCCGGTATTGTTACAATTGTGCCGATGACGGCTGAGGGCGATATATTGCTGATACGGCAGTTCAGGCCTGTGCTCGACAGCTTCGTCGTTGAATTCCCTGCAGGTCTGAATGACAAAAATGAAAGTCTTGAGGAAGCTGCCAGGCGTGAACTGATTGAGGAAACAGGCCACACAGCAGAAAAATTCATCTTTCTGGCTGAGGGTCCGATTTCATCGGGCCTTTCGACCGAAGTGTTGACCGTCTTTCTTGCGAAGGATGTATCGCCTGCTTCTGCCCGGCTCAAACAACTCTACCCTCCCGACGAGTCGGAGAATATTGAAATTATCAAGACACCACTCGCGGCCATGTACGAGCGCCTTAATGCCTGCCGGGAAAGCGGCGACTTTATAGATTTGAAAATCTACGGACTCGTTGAATTGGCAAAAAACGCGTTGAGCGTCGGGCGCCAAAAAGAAAACCAAGTCGGGGCATGACAGAACTTGATGTCTTTTTAACGCTCAACGCCAGACGCTTGACGCCGTTTATTCCATCTTGATTGCTTCGGTAGGGCAGGTATTCATGGCTTCGTCGCAATCGCAAGTATCGCATTTGTTGCTGATTACATAAGCCTTTTCATCCCTGAGTTCGAAGACCTCGGGGCATAATTCACTGCATGAACCGCAACCAATACAGAGATCCATATCAACGACAGGTGTTGGCATCAGAAACCTCCTGGAAAGTAGTATTGACGGTCTCGTAAAAAATTCATATGCTAGTTCCACCCCAGCAAGTCTGCTACTTGCCGGGGACCCGGGCGTTGCGCTGCGTCCTTCGTCACTCGCACCCCAAAAGTCTTCGACTTTCGGGGACCCCGTTCTGCGGCGTACACAAAGTACGTCTCATTCCTCAGGATTTGCGCGCCTTGCCTATGAACTTTTTACGAAACCGTCAGCATTTCTCAATTATAGCAAATATTAAAAAAACGTGGCTAAAAAAGCCGGCTTAATTTTTTATTGATTTTTACAACAGTTTTCCTGATAATTGTTAGGTATTACTTATTGTATATATAGTATATTAAAGACAATTAAAAATTAAGAATGAATGAATAAAATATTTTGTTCCGCTATTCGTAATTTTTCATTCTTAATTTTTAATTGTCTTTAAGTTTTAGTAATTGTCCTGGAGGGTGGTATGGATATAAAGGAATTTGTCTTTCAAAAGGCGAAAGAGGCCAGGGAAGGCGCCAGGAGTCTTTCGAGGGCATCTTCCAGCCGGAAGAATGCCGTCCTGGTAAAGATGGCGGAGGCGCTTGCAAACAAAGCGGCGGAACTTGTCGCGGCAAACAGGAAAGACATTGAGTATGCCGAGAAAAAAGGTCTCTCAAAGGCCCTTGTCGACAGATTGACCTTAACCGAAAAACGGGTGGAAGAGATGACAAAAGGACTTATCGAAGTTGCGCAGCTTCCTGATCCGGTCGGAGAAATCATTAACATGCGACAGCGGCCGAACGGTATGGCTGTCGGGAGGATGAGAGTGCCGATAGGAGTAATCGGCATAATTTACGAAGCTCGCCCTAATGTGACTGCCGATGCAACCGGCTTGTGTCTGAAGGCCGGCAATGCGGTTATATTGAGGGGGGGGTCCGAGGCCCTGCACTCAAACAGGGCAATTGCCGCTGTTCTCAGGGATGTCGCGAGGGCTGAAGGGATTCACGAAGGCGCTGTCACATTCATAGATATTCCTGAAAGGGAAGCCATCATGGAGATGTTGAAACTGGAAGGAGTCATAGATCTGATTATCCCGCGCGGAGGAGAAGGACTCATACGGGCGGTAACGGAAAACTCGAGGATTCCCGTGCTTAAGCATTATAAAGGGGTCTGTCATATATTCGTAGACAGGGATGCGGATCCGGCAATGGCAGAGTCGATCTGCTTTAACGCCAAGGTCCAGAGACCCGGGACCTGCAACGCGATGGAAACAATGCTGGTTGATGGACCCATAGCAGCGAGTTTCCTTCCCGTGATGTTAAAGCGGTTCAAAGATGCAGGCGTTGAATTGCGCGGGTGCGCTAAGACCCGGGCATTGTTCCCGGGAATCAGCGTAGTGACGGATGAGGATTATCAAAGTGAATATCTTGATCTGATATTGAATGTGAAAATTGTGGAAGACATGGATGAGGCGATGCGGCATATCTCATGCTACGGGTCGGCGCACACGGATGCGATTGTAACCATGAACTATGAACGGTCAATAAGGTTTCTGAGGGAAGTGGATTCTTCCGCTGTACTGGTGAATGCATCTACCCGCCTGAACGATGGTTATCAGTTCGGCCTCGGCGCGGAGATCGGCATATCCACTGATAAGATACACGCGCGAGGGCCGATGGGGCTCGAGGAGTTGACCTGTACAAAGTTCGTAGTCCTTGGTAACGGGCAACTAAGAGAATAAAGGAGGTCATGTAAATGTCAGAGAAGCTTGGATTGGAAGAGTTTGTCAAGAAAGCGATCGTGAGTCTCAGGAAGGAAGGGTATAAAGGCATTCATACGGTATATTCAGGGTTCAACGAGGCGTTCAAGAAGTATTTTGAAGGAGAAGACCCTGTCAAGGCGACCAATCAACTCGCCTCGGAAGGCAAAATTGTGATCAGGCCGGTGAAAGGCGGCGTGATGTTGTATTTGCCGGAAGATGCCCCCGCCATGAAAGGACAGGGCGATGAGGCGCTGAAAAAGATGGGCCTGGGGCAATAGAAGTATTACGGGGTCTGACTTGAGGCTGGGAATTTTCGGGGGAACATTCAATCCTGTTCATTCAGGGCATTTGAGGACAGCTGAGGAAGCCAGGTATAAGCTCTGCCTTGACAAGATAATTTTTGTGCCGTCCGGGAATCCTCCTCTAAAGGAGCATGATGCTGTTGCTGCGTCGCACCGCTATGCAATGGTGGTTCTTGGTACTGCTTCCAATAAGGATTTCATCGTCTCTGATCTGGAAACAGTCAAACGGGGGAAGTCTTACACGGTTGATACACTCCGACTGATTCAAAAAAAATATGCGGGAGATGAATTGTTCTTTATTCTCGGAACAGACGCGTTTTTTGAGATGCCGAAATGGCATCAGCCTGAAAAGCTGACGGGCATGACAGACTTTGTTATTGTGGCACGGCCGGGCGTTGGTTTTGATGCAATTGAGGACTCTCCATATATACAGTCTGTTGAAAGCCGGGATGATGCATATACATGCTGCTCCCTGGTCAGCGGCAGGAGCGCCTTCCTGGTGCCCGTTACCCAGATCGATATATCCTCAACCGGCATACGGCGTCTCGCAGGGAGGAAAAAGAGCATCAAATACCTTTTGCCTGCATCAGTGGAACGGTATATTAAAAAGCATAAATTATACGTACCAAGTAGTAAGTAGTAAGGGAAAGGCCTCTTTGCCGTTCCCCTTAATACTTGCTACTTACTACTTCTTACTGGTTTTTATATATGATATCGTTTGAAGCGGTTATCAATAATCTTGACGAAGCTCTTTTCCTGTTTGACAAAAGGGGGAGGCTTGCATTTGTTAACAAGGCTGGAGAGGAGTTCTTCGGTAAAGGGCTGAAAGAGATCAGGCACCAGACTTTTAGAAAGCTTTTTTCCGATGTCAAGGATATTGTCGTGCTCCTGCAAAAAACTATCAGGGAGGGGCGGTTGTTCAACTGCAGGGATCTTGAGATAGACAGGTGCGGAACGGGTACCATTAACGTTAATATTTCGCCGTTTTATCTGGCTGATAATCTGGAAGGCGCTCTGCTCTGCATAAGGGAAAACTTGTCGATAACCAGCAAGGAAGACCACAACTTTGATGCATTGCCCTATATGATCGGTTCTATTGCACATGAAATCAAGAACCCCCTGAGCGGCATAAAAGGCGCGGCCCAGATACTTAAGGGCAGCGCAAAGGATTCGGAAGCGATAGAGTGCGTGAATCTTATTCTGAAAGAATCGGACCGGCTGAATCTGGTGCTGCACAGCTACCTTACCATGACAAGGATGCCGGTTTTCAATCAGTTGAATATCCATGAAGTTATAGAGCATGCATTGAAAGTGATGGGAACAACTATTCAGAAGAAAAAAATCCACATAGATAAATCGTATGATCCCAGTCTCCCCGCTATTCGCGGTGATGAAAGCAAACTGCTGCAGGTTTTCATCAATCTTATGAAAAACTCAGTAGAAGCCATGGATCCCGTGAAGGGACAGTATCCATCACGCACATTGGGTATTAATACAAGGCCATCCAAAGAGTATATGGTCATTTATGAAGGCGACGGCCCTGATAAAAAAAGGGGAAAGTTGAAAAAACAGAGGTGGGTAGTAATTACCTTGCAGGACAGCGGGATCGGAATACCTCGTGATGAAGTTGAAAAAATATTTCTTCCGTTTTATACAAGAAAGAAGGGCGGCAGCGGTCTGGGTCTGGCCCTGTCAAAGAAGATTATAAAGGACCATGGAGGGACCATTAAGGTCAGGAGCAAGGTGGGGCATGGAACGATTGTGAGCGTATACCTCCCGCTGGAATCTTCCCCTCTCCCTTTGGAGAGAGTTGGGGTGAGGGGCGGGAACTGAGAGAATGAGCAAGAAATTACTGGTCATAGATGATGACGAGAGCGTAATCTGGGTCATACGGAAAGCGCTTGAATCTCTGGGTTATTATGTGGATGCGCGCACCACTGTCCGGGCCGGCATTAAGGTTGTCGACAAGTATAAACTTGTGTTGCTCGACCTCATGCTTCCCGACGGCAACGGTATCGACGCTTTGAAGGAGATAAGGGTTTGCAGTCCCGATACTCTGGTGATTATAGTTACGGCCCACGGACGGATGGAAAGCGCTATTGACGCCATGAAGGAAGGAGCTTACGATTACCTCGAAAAGCCGTTTGACATCGAGGAGCTGAAAATCGTCGTGGACAAGGCCTTTAAGGACTTGGCCATGCGCGAGGAACTTCTGAAGTTAAGGCAAAGCAAGGAAGAAGCCATGCCCTTCCAGAGAATAGGCCAGATTATCGGCAAATCCCGCGGTATTCTGAAAGTATTCAAGGAAATAGGGAGAGTTGCGCCGAAAGATGTTACAGTGCTCGTTTCCGGGGACAGCGGCACCGGCAAGGAGCTTGTCGCAAAGGCTATCCATAATAACAGCAGAAGAAAATTCGGGCCGTTTGTTGCCATCAATTCCGCCTCCATTCCCAAAGAACTCATGGAAGCGGAGCTTTTTGGTTGGGAGCGCGGAGCCTTTACCGGTGCAGTGGAGAAAGCGGAAGGGAAGATCGGGGCGGCTGACGGCGGCACGCTTTTCCTTGATGAGATTTCCGAACTTGACATTGAGCTCCAGGCGAAACTCCTGCGCTTTCTGCAGGACCGGGAGTACAGTCAGCTCGGCAGCAACAGGGTCATCAAGGCCGATGTCAGGATTATCGGCGCCACTAACAGGGACCTCAAGGAGTGGGTGAGCCGTGGATTGTTCCGGGAGGACTTGTACTACAGGTTCAATGTCATTGAGATAAAGCTGCCGCTCCTAAGGGAAAGGAAAGAAGATATCCTTCCACTGGCGAGGCATTTTCTTAAAGAATCGATAAAGGCCTTTGAACTGCCTCCGAAAGATTTTTCAAACGATGCCGAAAAAGCACTCACTGCCTATGAGTGGCCCGGTAATGTCAGGGAGCTTGAGAATTGCATCAAGAGGGCGTCTATTCTTTCAAAGGGGAGTCTTATTGAAAAGAAAGACCTCTTTGCCAATGATTATTATAACGCGTGCTCCATAAAAGAGTTTCTGGAAAGCAAGCTTAACGGTTTTCTGAATAAAATGACCAGGGTGAACAATTCGAATCTCTATGAAACGATCATTGCGGAAGTGGACAAAGCACTCCTCAGCATTGTATTGAAGGAGACCAACGGGAACCAGCTCAAGGCTGCCAAGATACTCGGGATCAACAGAAACACTCTCGGCAAGAAGATGAAAGAGTATAAACTAATTTGATCTTTAAGCCTTTAATATGCTATAAAACTAGACTTAGGATCTGACTCAGATTCTCCATGCCCTTTCTTTGTGAAAGGGCTTAATATCCATGTGGAGGTGTTTATTGAACTGGTACGAAAGTATGGTCATCATGAATCCGGCTCTCAACGACGAGGAAATCAAATCCGCCGTCGACAAGGTCTCAGAGCTTATCAAGAATTCAAACGGCGAAGTTTACAAGTCTGATAACTGGGGCAGGCGAAAACTCGCTTACGAACTCAACAAGCAAAAGATGGGAGTATATATCTTCTATCTGTTCAAGGCCCCATCCGCTACTATCGGCAAGCTCGAAGGCTATTTTAAGGTCTTCGATCCTGTTCTCAAATTCATGGTTATCAGGCTTGACCGCAAACAGATAGCGGCCCTTCCCAAAGAGGTGCTGGGTGGCGCAGTTGAAACACAGGCGGCTGAGCCCTCCGCTGAGGTGAAAGCAAGCACCGATGTTTAACCGCGTCATTTTGATAGGAAACCTTACAAGAGATCCGGAAGTCCGGTATACGCCGGGCGGAACTCCTGTGGCAACTATTTCGATTGCAGTCAATTCAAAGTACAAACAGGGAGATGACACGAAGGAAGAGGTGCTTTTTATCAGTGCGGTTGTATTCGGCAAACAGGCCGAGAGTTGCGGCAAGTATTTGAGTAAGGGCAACCCAGTATTAATTGAAGGCAGATTACGGGAGAGGAAATGGGAGTCCGACGGTGTGCAAAAAAGCAGGTTTGAAGTCGTGGCGAACAATGTGAGATTTCTGCCGAAAAGAGAGCAGCGCCAGGCCCGTGCCGGAAGCGAAGGGGCGGGTATAGCCGATGCGTTGCCGCCGGATGAAACTACGGATTTGGAGCCGTTTTAAAGCAAAGGAGACAATATGCAACAGAAGAGATTTCAAAAGAGGAAATTTTGCAGGTTTTGCGCTGACAAGACGCCATTTATCGATTATAAAGACTTGAAAGGCCTGAGGACCTATATGACGGAGCGCGGCAAGATACTTACAAGGAAAATGACCGGAAACTGCGCAGCCCATCAGAGGGAATTGACCACTGCAATCAAGAGAGCTCGGTATATTGCACTCTTGCCGTTTATGGAAAAATAGAAATGCGTATACCAAAGAGCTGGGTGACTTTGATGGCAAAGAAGATTGTGAACAATCTTGTCAGCAAGGCCCTGATTGAACCGGCTGTTCCGGTTGAACAGCTTGTTGAGGAAGCCGAGCGCCTGATGCTCGATGAGCTGATGGTTGAAGACAGGCTGAACGACGAAGTCAGGCAGCTATTAAAGAAATACGAATCGGAAATCGAAAAAGGAAGGCTTGACTTCAGAAAACTATTCGATATGACAAAACAAAAGCTTGTCAGGGAAAGGAATATAGTATTATGACGCTCTCCGACGACAAGATAACCCAGACCACTTATGCGCTGTTGAAAGGGTTGATGGACAAGGGCATGATTGTTTTGAAGGAAGATGACAGCCTGCTGAGGAGAGAAATTAAACGGACCATCATCAGCGAATTAAAGATCGGCGAAGACATTGATGTTGAAGTGAGAAAGAAATTGCAATCCTATACAAAAAAGCTCATAGAGGGAAGCCCCGAATGGGAAATAATGTACAGGAAGTTGTTTGAAGAGGAAGACTCAAAAAAAGGCCGGAGGTAAGTGTTTTTCGCTGTTAACATTACTGAGGCGGAGATCAGGAGAGAGCGCAGCATTGCCCGAGAACTCCGGAAAAGCCAGTGGTGGAAAAGGAAGCTCGCAGCCGGCACCTGCTATTACTGCAATGCAAAAGTCCCCGCAAAACTCCTCACCATGGACCATCTGGTACCGATTGTACGCGGAGGAAAGTCGGTAAAGAGCAACATCGTCACCGCGTGCAAAACCTGCAACAATAAGAAAAAATACCTGCTCCCCATTGAATGGGAAGAATATCTGCAAGGGCTTGAATAATCCGCCCCTAAGCCCCCATCAGCTCGTCGATTTTTGCTCCGATGTCGCCGGCTGCCATCAGGGATGTGCCTACAAGTATTGCCGCAACGCCGGCATCCATAAGTTTTATAACATCATCTCTGTTTCCGATGCCGCTCTCGCTTACCACGATGCGGTCTTCCGGGATGTCTCTTTTAAGCCTGAGCGTTGTGGAAAGGTCGATTTGCAATGTTGTGAGATCGCGGTTGTTTATGCCTATAATATCGGCCTTTACAATAAGGGCCTTTTCAAGGTCTTTTTCATTATGTACTTCAAAAAGCACGCCCAGACCTAATTCGCCGGCCAAATGCAGATATTCCTGTGCCTGGGTCCTCTCCAGAACAGCGGCAATAAGGAGCAGCGCATCCGCATGGTTCGCTTTTGATTCATATATCTGGTATTCATCGATAATAAAATCTTTTCTCAGGAGCGGTTTTGAGGTAGCCTTCCTTACTGTTCCCAGGTAGGACAGGCTGCCCTGGAAAAAATCTTCTTCGGTGAGGACAGACAGGGCGCTGACAGGCTTTCTTTCGTATAGCTCGGCAATTGCAATGAGGTCAAAGCCAGGCCGGATGATCCCTTTTGATGGAGAAGCTTTTTTCAATTCTGCGATAAGCCGTATCTTGCCGCTTCCCGGGCTTAAGGCAGTCTTTAAGTCTCTGGTTTCCTTTTCGGCATCGGCAATGGCGCGTTTCAACTCCTGCAATGAAACAAGACGTTTCGAATACGCCAGACGCTCAGCCTTTTTTCCTATTATTGTGGCAAGTACATCCATACACAGTGATTCTACCGGATTTATGCTTTTTAAAACAAGGAAATGAGGACGCCGGATTTACGCTGTCGGTCCTGCCGCCTGAATGGCAGGAGGGCTGAGCGGAGTGGGCCAACGGCCCGTAGTAATCGGAGACGTTAATGAAGTGATAGTGACTTTAAGGGATAATAATTAACAGTTGACCGGCAGTCTTTGTCCTGTGAAAACCAAATGGCCTGCCTTGGCAAAGTTTCTGATTGAAAAGGCTTTTTATAGCTCGTATAACTATAGCCCTGCAAGGTATTTCGATCATTAATTGCCGTATTGTGATCTTTAATAGCGAATTGCTTGACAAGTGATTGTGCCATAAGTTATAAAAGACCGTTTGGTGTATAAAAAGTCCAAGTCTGAAGGGGTAACGTATGAATCCAATAGTTCCCGGCAGTTATATACCCACCCAATATCTCCCTGTATTGATATTTATGATAATCGCCTTTGCTTTCGGTCTGGTGACATTGATGATAGGCACGTTCTTCAGGCTGAAAAGGTCTTATCGGGAAAAACTCACGCCTTACGAATCGGGAAACCCGCCTATTGGAGAGCCCAGGCAGCAATTCAACGTCAGGTTCTACATCATTGCAATGCTTTTTGTCATATTCGATGTTGAAGCTGTTTTCATGTATCCATGGGCCCTGGTGTACGATAAAATCGGTGTTTATGCATTGACAGAAATGCTCCTTTTTATAGGGGTGCTGGTAGTAGGCTATGTCTACGCCTGGAAAAAAGAAGCATTTGAATGGGACTGAGGAGGTAGAGGTACATGGCAATGGTATTAGAAAACGCGACCGCGCCAATAGAAGTTGAGAAAGGCGTCCATATAATCCCTGGCGCAAACACCATCATAACAGCTGTTGATAAGCTCGTGAACGCCGCAAGAGTAGGATCATTATGGCCCATGACCTTTGGACTTGCCTGTTGCGCTATTGAAATGATGACAACTGGATCATCACACTATGATTTGGATAGATTCGGAATAATCTTCAGGGGGTCTCCGAGACAGTCGGATTGCATAATCATAGCCGGCACTGTTACCAAGAAAATGGCCACTGTTATCAGGACGGTATATGACCAGATGCCTGAGCCGAGGTACGTTATAGCTATGGGGAGCTGCGCCTGCACTGGAGGGGTATTTGACACATACAGCACTGTTCAGGGTGTTGATACTTTTTTGCCGGTGGATGTTTATATTCCGGGTTGTCCCCCCAGGCCTGAAGCCGTTATGGAAGGTATCATGAAGCTGCAGGCGAAGATGAAAAAAGAACATTTCAAATGGAGCAAGTGGAGATAGGCGGTAAACATGGAACCGAAAGATATTGCTGAACAGATAAAAGAGAAATTTGCCGGGGAAGTGAAAGAAGTAAGCGAATTTCGCGGCCAGGTGGCGGTCATCCTGAAGAAAGACAGGATCAAAGAAATAATGCGGTTCCTGCATGGGACGCCGGAACTCAATTTCAATTATCTCGTGGATCTCTGCGGGGTGGATTATTGGGGCAAAAAGGAGCCGAGGCTTGAAGTGGTATATCACCTTTACTCCATTGAGCACAGGCACCTGATAAGGTTGAGGGCTGAAGTGGCTGAAGAAGATGCATCGATTGACAGTGTTGTCGATATATGGGCCGGGGCCAATTGGCATGAACGCGAATGCTTTGACCTGTTCGGCATAACTTTCAAAGGCCATCCTGACCTGAGGCGGGTTCTCATGCCCGAAGATTGGGAAGGGCATCCCCTGAGGAAAGACTACCCGCTCAGGAGCGACCTCGGGGAAAGAGAGTGGCCGGGCTTTCAAGAGGTTGTGAAACTGTCGGAAAAGAACAAAGCTTACGAGGTTAGATAGATGCCGATCACGAACGACATGAAAACAAAAAACTTGACTATCAGCATGGGGCCCCAGCACCCGGCGACGCATGGTGTGCTCAAGGTAGTGCTCGAACTCGACGGTGAAAGCATAGTTAAATGCACCCCGTATGTCGGCTATCTTCACAGAGGTGTGGAGAAGCTTGCCGAAAGCATGACGTACCTTTCAGCGCTGCCGTTGACGGACCGGCTTGACTATATTGCCAGCGTGTGTAACAACGTGGGCTATTGTGTGGCGGTTGAGAGGCTTTTCGGCATCGAGGTGCCTGAGCGCGCAAAATTCATCAGGACAATGACCTGTGAAATGGCCAGGATCAGCAGCCATATACTTGGCGTGGCGACCCACGCCCTGGATATCGGCGCCATGACTGTCTTCCTGTATTCTTTCAGGGACAGGGAAACACTGCTGGATTTGTTCGAGATGCTATGCGGCGCAAGACTTACTGTGAGCTATCCCAGGATCGGCGGTGTCAGGAACGATGTGACCCAGGAGTTTCTCGATAAATTATACGCATTTACAGATACCTTCCCTGCAACAATAGAGCGCGAGTATGAGACCCTGCTGAATGAAAACAGGATATGGAAGCAGAGGACAATAGGTGTCGGAGTCATAACTGCTGAGGAAGCAATAAATTGGGGCATGACCGGTCCGAATCTCAGGGGCTCCGGCGTATTTTACGATATCAGGAAATTTGCTCCCTATGATGCTTATGATAAGGTGGAGTTCGATGTCCCCTTGGGAAAGAACGGCGATGTGTACGACCGCTATCTCTGCCGCATGGAGGAGATGAAACAGTCGAACAGGATTATAAGGCAGTGCATAGAGCAACTGCCGAAGGGCGCAATCATGGCGCCTGACGCTCCCAAATTCACCCTGCCTCCCAAAGACAGGGTATTGGCTGATATGGAGTCGCTTATCCACCAGTTTGTTTTGATTACCAAGGGTCCGATTGCGGCGCCCGAGGGTGAATTATATGCATCAACTGAAGTCCCGAAAGGCGAACTTGGTTTCTACATAATCAGTGACGGCAGCGGAAAGCCGTACAGGATGAGGCTAAGGTCACCTTCTTTTGTTCATGTGTCTGCCTTGCCGGTACTTTGCCGGGACGCAATGGTGGCGGACTTTATTGCAAATGTCGGCACTATAGACATAGTGCTGGGCGAATGCGACAGGTAGGTTAGAGGCAAGAAGTCGGACCCATTTGTTTGTAATTAAAAAGCTGTGGAGGTATCAGCGTGTCATTGAACTTTGATCTCATAATGCCATTCATCTTCATTCTTGTCAAAATAGCGATTGTTATAGGCGTGACTATGTTGCATGTCATGTATTGTACCTATTTTGAGAGAAAAGTGATCGGACATATGCAAGTGAGGCTCGGACCTATGAGGGTGGGGCCGCATGGATTGTTGCAGCCGCTTGCCGACGGTCTTAAACTCTTCTTCAAAGAGGACATAATACCCACTGAGTCTGACAAGGCTGTATTCAAGCTGGCCCCCATAATATTTACCTTTGCGGCAATGAGTTCACTCGCTGTAATACCCTTTTACAACGGGTTCGTAGTGGCCAATATCAATATAGGGCTCCTGTATATTCTCGCCATGTCGTCACTGGGGGCCTATGGAGTAGTCATGGCCGGATGGTCGTCCAACTCGAAGTTTTCCTTCCTGGGCGGGTTGAGGTCGTCGGCGCAGGTCATCAGTTATGAGGTTGCAATGGGCATGAGCCTTATAGGCGTTATGCTCCTTGCCGGTTCCCTGAACCTGTCAGAGATCGTAAAAGCGCAGCAGCAGCACTGGTATGGCATGTACTTGATACCGCAGTGTGTCGGTTACTTTGTATTCCTGACTGCCGCATTTGCCGAGACCAACAGAACTCCATTCGACTTGCCCGAGGCCGAAAGCGAATTGGTGGCAGGTTATTTTGTCGAATACAGCGGATTTCGTTTTGCGCTGTATTTCGTCTCGGAATATATAGGCATGATTGTAATGTCCTCTATGGCTGTCGTCTGTTTTTGGGGAGGTTGGACATTGCCGCCTTTCATTACCAATGCAATCCCCGCTCTCCTGTTGATACCCGGCCTAATCATATTTCTGGCAAAGGTATATTTCCACATATTCCTTTTTTATTGGGTCAGGGCGACTGTTCCAAGATACCGGTACGATCAGCTTATGGCATTAGGATGGAAGGTGCTGCTGCCGCTGGCACTGATTAATATAGTGGTAACTTCTATTGTGAAATTCCTGGTCGCATAGTCAGGATGGTGGAGAGGTAATTCAATCATGATAAAGAAAATGGCAAAAAAGCTCTTCCTGCTCGAAATTGTGAAGGCAATGGGGTTGACCTTCCGAATGATGCTTACCCGTCCGGTAACGAGGCAATACCCTGATGAAAAGAGACCTGCATTTCCGGGCTTCCGTGGGCTGCATGCGCTCGCAAGAAGAGAAGACGGGACCCCGAGGTGCGTGGGGTGCGGCCTGTGCTCGGCGGTCTGCCCTTCCCGCTGTATCCATGTTTATACCAGTGAAGGCGCTGACCATAGAAAGATTGTCGACGGGTACGACATTGAAGTGCTCAGGTGCGTCTATTGCGGGTTCTGCGTGGAGGCATGCCCCTATAAAGCGGTAGTGCTTACGGAACATTTTGAGTATTCCGATTACACCCGGGAAGCTCTCTTTATGAACAAGGACAAGCTTCTTTCGAATTGGGATAATTATATGGCCGGCGCAAAAGGGGAAGAATATCACAAACGGTTCTGGAGGCCAATGAGTGAGGACTTCAAAGCCCATGACGACCAGGCGGTATTCAGGGGCGCCAAACAAAAGGAGTTGAGCAATGCTGCCTAAGATATTTTTTGGTTATTTCTCCATTGCGATGATATTTGTTTCGATCCTGATAATTACGCGCCGGAATCCCATACACAGCATTTTATGGATGCTCGTCCTGTTTTTTCATATTGCCGGACTTTATTTATTTCTTAACGCGGAATTTCTGGCAGCGGTGCAGATGATATTGTATGCAGGGGCCATACTTGTGCTCTTCCTTTTTGTCATTATGATGCTGAACCTGAGAAAAGAGGTCGAGGTGGAACGGTTTTTGGGGGAGTGGCCGATCGCTGTATTTGTCGGCGGAGCAACGCTTGTCCTGGTTATTATGGCATTAACCACACTAACACAGGGACCGGTAGGCCAGTACACTGTGGAGGCCATACAGGCAGAGACGCATGTCAAGGCTCTCGGCAAGGCGCTGTATACGGAATACCTCTACCCCTTTGAGATAGCATCTCTCATATTACTGATAGCAGTCGTAGGCGCCATGGTGCTGGCGAAAAAGAGGACATAGGAGGACAGATGGTACCGTTAAACTGGTATATAATGCTTAGCGCAATAATATTCATTATCGGCGCTGTCGGATTTCTTATAAGACGCAATATACTTATTATGCTTATTTCCATAGAACTCATGCTGAATTCGGTCAATATCAGCTTTGTAGCATTCAGCCACTACCTTCAGGATCTGAGGGGCCAGATATTCGTTTTCTTCATAATAACGGTGGCGGCGGCCGAGGCGGCAATAGGCCTGGCGATACTGGTGTCATTGTTCAGGAATAAGGTTGCAATACAGACCGATCAAGTTACTGAAATGAAGGGGTGACAATGGAACAATATATTTTAATTCCTCTACTGCCGCTTACAGCTTTTCTGATCAATATCCTTTTTGGAAAATCGGCCATAAAGGACAAGGCACACTGGATAGCCATTCCGGCGGTATTCGGCTCCTTTGTTCTCGCATTGATGGCTTTTGCTGAAGTTATGGGCGGCAAGGTCATCAACCAGGATATTTATACCTGGATCGTATCAGGCACCTTCAAAGCCAGTGTGGGGTTTTTAATAGACCAACTCACGGCCATAATGCTTATCGTAGTCACCAGCATCAGCTTGCTTGTCCATATCTACTCTGTCGGTTATATGCACGGCGACGGTGGATATTACCGCTTTTTCTCGTATCTGAGCCTGTTTACCTTTTCGATGCTCATGCTTATTCTGGCCAATAATCTCCTCCAGCTTTATTTTGGATGGGAGGCCGTTGGATTGTGCTCCTATTTCCTCATTGGTTTTTGGTACGAAAAGAAGAGCGCGTCGGACGCCGGCAAGAAAGCTTTTATCGTTAACAGGTTCGGAGACTTCGGCTTCGGCTTGGGAGTAATGCTGATTTTCCTGTCCCTCGGCAGCATCCACTATGCAGATATATTCAGTAAAATCGGCACGCTGCAGGGTCACTCGATAGCCATGTTTGGATACAATGTTGACCTTATCACCCTTATTGCACTTCTCCTGTTCTGCGGAGCAGTAGGCAAATCCGCGCAGATTCCGCTCCACGTCTGGCTGCCCGATGCTATGGAAGGCCCTACGCCGGTTAGTGCTCTCATACATGCCGCCACCATGGTTACTGCCGGCGTATTTATGGTAGCCAGGTTCAACCCTGTTTTCAGCCTGTCGCCTGTTGCCATGGGCGTCGTGGCGATTACCGGCGCAATTACGAGCTTGTTCGCTGCAACTATCGCTCTCGTGCAGAATGATATAAAACGCATCATTGCATATTCGACACTCAGCCAGCTTGGCTACATGGTCCTTGCCTGCGGCGTGGGCGCCTACGGCGCGGGTATCTTTCACCTGTATACGCACGCCTACTTTAAGGCCCTTTTGTTCCTCGGGGCCGGCAGTGTCATGCACGCTATGTCAGGCGAACTCGACATACAAAAGATGGGCGGGCTAAAGAAATTTATGCCTGCTACCTACTGGACATTTCTGATTGCTTCCCTGAGTATCGCAGGAATTCCCGGACTCTCCGGATTTTTCAGTAAGGATGAGATACTCTGGCTGGCTTACAACGGCGGCATTGTGGGCAGGATTGTCTGGGCCATTGGTACTCTGGTAGCAGCTTTGACGGCATTCTATAGCTTCAGAATAATTTTTGTAGCATTCCACGGAAAATTCAGGGGCACGCATGAGCAGGAGCATCATCTTCACGAATCGCCGAAGTCAATGACGATACCGCTAATGCTGCTCGCGGTTGGATCGATATTTGCCGGATGGGTAGGAATCCCTGAAGCGCTTGGTGGCGGCAATTTCGTGGGCCACTTCTTACAGCCCGTACTCGGACATCCGCACGTACATGCCGGAGAGGCGGAAGAAAAGATGGTAATGGCTATTTCGATAGCCTGCGCTGTCGGAGGCATATTTGTTTCCTGGATCTTTTATGTGCTTAAACCCGAAATACCGAAGACGCTGGTTTCTCAATTCAGCGGTATATATGCCGTATTGTGGAATAAATATTATGTCGACGAACTCTATGATGCCATCATTGTCAGGCCAACTACGTGGCTGGCAAGAAGTATACTAATACCCGTAACGGACGGCACAATAATAGAAGGCATTGTCAACGGCGTGCCCAAAATGATCGCCGCTTTTGGCCAGAAACTGAGAAAGCTGCAGACCGGATATGTACAGCACTATGCAATGAGCATGGCGATAGGGCTGTTCATTTTGTTTTCGCTGGTGCTGATCGGCGCAGTGAAATAAAGGAGGATGGATGGATTACCCGATTTTAAGCACAGTCATTTTCCTGCCCGTAGTGGGCGCGTTGATTATACTGTTAATGCAAAGGTCCAATGAGGGACTGATCAAATGGTCGGCGCTGACGTTCAGCATAATCAATTTCATTTTGAGCATTCCTCTTTTCACCAGCTTTAATAAAACAACCGCTGCAATGCAGTTTACAGAGAAGTACAAGTGGATTCCGGGGTGGAACATAAACTATGCCCTTGGCGTTGACGGGATCAGCGTACTGTTCGTCCTGCTTTCCACCCTGCTGACTGTCCTCTGCGTAAGCGTGTCATGGAAAAGTGTAAAGCAAAAAACGAAGGAGTTTTTTGCCGCACTGCTGCTCATTGAAGGCTCCATGATCGGAGTGTTCTGCAGCGTGGATCTGTTCCTCTTCTATATTTTCTGGGAGGCAATGCTTATCCCGATGTATTTGTTGATAGGGGTATGGGGCGGGCCGAACAGGATATACGCGGCGATAAAGTTTTTCCTCTTTACTCTCGTAGGCAGCGTGCTTATGCTTATCGGCATTATTGTCCTGTATTTTAATACAGGAAAGAGCTTCGATATACTGCAAATGATGGTAACCAATTATCCCTTTAATCTCCAACTCATCCTTTTCTGGGCATTTTTTGCGGCATTTGCGGTGAAAGTTCCAATGTTTCCGGTGCATACGTGGTTGCCTGACGCACACACCGAAGCGCCGACCGCAGGCAGCGTTATCCTTGCCGGTGTTCTGATAAAGATGGGGGCATACGGCTTCCTGAGATTCAGTATGCCCATATTGCCGGAAGCGACAAAGGCCATGGCCCCCGCCATGATGGTGCTGTCAGTGATTGGTATTATTTACGGTGCAGTGATCTGCCTAGGGCAGACCGACCTGAAACGGCTTATCGCTTATAGTTCAGTGAGCCACATGGGATTTGTGACACTTGGCATATTTGCACTTAATATTCAGGGATTACAGGGTGGAATCCTTCAGATGCTCAACCATGGGATTGTCACAGGCGCCCTGTTTCTATGCATAGGGATGATTTATGACAGGACGCACACCAGGCAGATTGCCGATTACGGCGGTGCCGCTACCATATTTCCTGTTTATGCCGCTATTTTTATGGTCTTTACTCTCGCCTCAATAGGGCTTCCGAGCACGAACGGCTTTGTCGGTGAATTTCTCATAATACTCGGTGGATTCACCGCATCAAAAACCGTTGGTACTATTTCGGCACTTGGAATAATAATCGGAGCCGGCTACATGCTCTGGCTCTATCAGAGGGTCTTTTTTATGGAGGTCAATCCCAAAATACAGGGACATAATGATATCGATTTGAGAGAGATTTTAACGCTTGTCCCGCTCATTATTCTGGTGTTCTGGATAGGGGTGTATCCCAATACTTTCCTGAGCTTCATGGATGTGTCCGTGCAGCACTTGATAGAGCGGCTGAACTCCGCCGGGCAGCAGAATGTGGCGCAGCATATAATAGAGGTGATACAATGAACATGCCTTTTCCTAACCTGGCGCCTGTAACGCCCGAAATTATACTGTCAATTGCGGCCATGCTGCTGCTTTTGATGGAACTCGTGTTCAAGAACAAAGGGGTCCTCGCCCTCGCGGGACTTATTGCTGTGGCCGTGACACTTTACGTGCTGCCGTCAAGCTTTGGCACAACATTCGGCGGCATGTTTATCAGCGATAGTTACAGCATGTATTTTAAACTGATTTTCATGATCAATCTCGCGCTTACAATACTGCTGTCTCTTAAGTATCTTCAGCGCGAAAAAGCGGAGTGCGGAGAGTATTACAGCCTCCTTCTTTTTGCCACCACAGGAATGATGATCATGGCATCGGCAAGGGACTTCATTGTCCTCTATCTAGGCCTCGAACTTATGGCGCTCAGCACATACGTCCTTGCCGGAATCAAGCGCAACGACATCAAATCGAATGAGGCGGCGCTGAAATACTTCCTGCTGGGTGCGTTTTCATCCGCGTTGCTCCTGTATGGTATATCGCTACTTTATGGCCTTACAACTACGACAGACCTGTATAAGATAGCAGCGCAACTTCAGCAATCCGAAGTTTCGACCACACTGCTGTTGAGCATGATCCTTATTGCCGTAGCCTTCTCCTTTAAAATAGCTGCCGCACCATTCCATATGTGGGCCCCAGACGTTTATGAAGGCGCTCCGACATCCATTACCGCTTTTATGTCTGTCGGACCAAAGGCGGCGGGTTTCGCTGTTATCGGCAGGGTATTTTATGTCGCATTCCAGAACGTGCAGGCGGATTGGACTCCCATACTTATCGGTATCGCAATTCTGACCATGGCGGTAGGCAATATCCTAGCCATTGCCCAGACAAACATAAAAAGAATGCTTGCGTATTCGTCAATCGCTCATGCCGGATATATGCTGGTGGGAATCATCGCCGGCACTGCCGAGGGACAGCAGGCAATGATGACTTACATGCTTATCTACGCCTTTATGAATATGGGTGCATTCGCGGTTGTAATAATGCTCGAAAAGGGAGATGAGATAAAAGACTACGAAGGCCTGGCAAAGACCCGCCCGGTAATAGCGGCATTAATGCTCGTCTTCATGTTCTCTCTTACCGGCATACCGCCTACGGCAGGATTTGTCGGAAAATTCAATATATTCATGGCGGCCATAAACGCCGGCTACGTATGGCTTGTTGTCGTTGCGGTCATCTTCAGCGCCATCTCAGCTTACTATTACCTGAGAGTGGTAATGAACATGTACATGAGAGAACCGGCGGAAACGGCTGCGATCAATCCTTCACCATCCCTTGGGCTGGCCCTTGTCATTTCAGTGGTGATGGTATTTGTGATCGGCATTATACCGTCAGTGGTAATAGGATAGAGAAAAGAAGCTTTTTAAATCGAGAACTAAAGACTAAAAGGGATGCCCCGTTTAGTCTTTTTAGTTTTGCCTTTCACCGTAATTGACGAATCAGACGCTTAACTATTGCCTGATACACCTTGGGTCGGGTGCATTGATGTCGTTGGATATCAACAGGCTCACAGCAGGACATCCGCCGTGGCATTCTGAAAACAAATCGCATTCCGTATCGGGGCATTTATTGCCCTTGAATGTTCTGAAATAATCGAGTGCCGGCTTGTTCCAAATAACATCGAACCTATCCGTGAAAATATTGCCCAGCATGAATTCATGATGCCTGAACAAAAGATAACAGGGATAAACCGACCCATCCGGAAGTATGGAGAGTTTGGTAGTCCCCGCAGGGCACCTGACATTTTTTAAGAGCGGATTATTTTCCGGGTCGGGAAGGAATCCGCCGCAGTAGACGCCGGAGATATTCGGGTGTTTTTCTCGAAAAACGGACAGTCGCTTGAAGAAGTCATGAAAAGGCAGGCTTTCGGTGAGGTCATATTCTGTGACAGTATCCATGTAAAGCAGATAGTATGTTATGCCGGGCGTGCCCGAACAGATATCAGACGGCCGGGGTATGCTGGTTCTATTGTAAATGCTTTTAAGAACGGGACGGTATTTTGAGATATAGTCTTCAAGTTCCCTTGTCATGGAGTTGCTGTTGAGCGATATGCCGATATGCAAGATGTCTTTACCGTATGTTTCGGAAAGGTTCGCCAGAAGGGCGACGTTTGTGCCGTTGGTGCTGAGATTGAGGCGGAGCCCGAGGTTCGCAGCAATGTCGACGAGCCGGGCAATATCGGGATGAAGAGTGGGTTCTCCGCCAAGGATATCTATTTCACGTATTCCGGAATCGACCAGTTTGCGGACGAGCTTTTCAAAGCCGCCCGCCGTTATTGCGCCATCAATCTTCAAGCCCCTGTTGAAGCAAAATCCGCAGTGCAGGTTGCATTCAAGAGTAGGGAAGAACTGTATATACTCAGGAACAGAAGTATTCATTCAGCTTTTGCACACTCATAAAAAAGTCATCACCAAGATTAGAAACAGACGGTTTCGTAAAAAGTTCATAGGCAAGGCGCGCAAATCCTGAGGAATGAGGCGTACTTTGTGTACGCCGCAGAACGGGGTCCCCGAAAGTCGAAAACTTTTGGGGTGCGAGTGACGAAGGATGCAGCGCAACGCAGCATATGGACTTTTTACGAAACCGTCAGCGTTTCTTTTCCTTGACCACGTCATCCACCCAGCTCAAGGCGGCTGAGACAGTGGGGAATCCTATGGTGCTTGACAGCAGTATGATAGCGTGGTGCAATTCATCCTGGGAAGCGCCTGCCTGTAAAGCCCTCCGCGCATGTGAATGAACAGAACCTTCCGATCTTATGGCAGCGGCAGCGGCCATCTGGATCAAATGTGATGTCTTGTCATCAATGGGGCCGGCTTCTTTGGCCGCTTTCCCGAGGTTTTCTACTGCCCTGGTGTACTTCTTGAATCTCTTTACTATGCTCACGTACTGCCCTGGTAACTCCGACATGTTGTACCTCCTTAATTCATTAATCCAGCAGCCGTTTCACTGCCTCAAAGGCGTCCTGCAGGGCTGTCGGGTGGTTGCGTATCTCTCCTTTTGCGTCAACGCCGAGAAAGCTGAGGGTGTTATGTTCAGGTACGCTTATGGTCCTGAAAAAGGCCTTTGCAGTGGCTTCCGAGCAATGAACGCCAGTCTCTTTTTTCATGCCCCCCACAAGCATAAGCAGTCCCTTTCTGCCATGCGGGCCTGGGGGAATAGTCTTATTTAATAAATATTTTTCGCACCAGAAGGATTGGCAGCGGTCTACCATGATTTTTGATTGGGCGCTGAGGCCGAAGAAAAAAATAGGCGAGGCAAGAATAATGCGGTTAGCCTCGCGGATGGCGTTGCGGACCTCTTCCATCTCATCTATTACC
>JADFXU010000029.1 GCA_015233365.1 Nitrospirota bacterium
TTCTTAGCAAGATATCTCTGGCGTTAGTTATCAGGTGTACTGCGGAATTTCTCGCGAAAAGCGCCGATCTCGATTTCAGGGAGGGGCAGAGAATAGGGTAAGGAAAAGTCGGATGGAAGTTGTTTTTAGTGATATAATATTCCCAGCTAATTAATCATAACAATGCGGTATGAAAGGACGATTGCGCATATGAAAATTGTCACTGCTGAAGAAATGAGAGAAATCGACAGGCTTACTATTGAAGACTGCGGCATACCCGGCCTTGTGCTGATGGAAAGGGCGGGACTGGCTGTAGCATCAAAGGTCAGGGAACTTTTTCACTCTAATAAGGTGATGGTGCTTTGCGGGGGCGGCAACAACGGGGGTGATGGTCTCGTAGCTGCGCGTAACCTTTTTAACTGGGGTTTTAAGGTGACTGTTGTCATGACGGCAAAGAAAGAAGCTCTCAGTCCGGACTGCGGTGTTCAGTACCAGATTTCAAAAAAAATCGGTGTGCCGATTGAGTTCCGGAAGACTCTTGCTTCCAGAGACATCCATAGTGCGGTAGTCATCGACGCTGTGTTCGGCACGGGGCTGGGCCGTCCGGTCAAGGGCGATATTGCAGGGCTGTTTTCTTTCCTTAATAGTTCTGACGTACCGGTTGTTGCTGTTGACATGCCATCGGGAATATCATCGGATACAGGTGAAATTTTAGGCGAGGCTGTCATGGCTGATTGCACTGTCACTTTCGGGTTGCCCAAGAGGGGGCACTTCCTTTATCCCGGCGCTGATTATACGGGCATGCTTTTTATAGAGGATATCGGTTTCCTCGGACACCTTATGGAATCGGATTCGATTAAAACCGCTTTGGTGGACAGGGTCACGGCTGCCGGTCTTCTTTGTCCGAGGCCCAGGAATTCGTTCAAGGGAGATTACGGTCATGTGCTGGTAGTCGCGGGCTCAAGGGGCAAGACAGGCGCTGCGCTGATGTCGGCAAGAGCCGCATTGAGGAGCGGGTCAGGGCTTGTTACTATGGGTATTCCGGAATCACTGGTCGAAAGCCTTCAGGGCAGGGTTACAGAAGAGATGCTCCTGCCTCTTCCTGATGACGGCAACGGTATGATGTCTTCAGAGGCGCTCGACCGCATACTTGATTTTGCGGCCGGGAAAATCGATGTCATTGCCGTCGGTCCCGGCATCGGCGTATCGCCGGCCACGAAGAAGATCATGACAGGGCTGGTACAGAGTTCGGCCATCCCCATGGTAATTGATGCTGATGGGCTGAACTCCATAAGTGCTTCAGCGGGGCAGGCCCAGGAGACAAAAGACCTTTTGCAGAAGGCAAAATCACCTCTAATCCTTACCCCGCATCCGGGTGAAATGGCACGGCTTATTCATCAGAAAAAGGTCACGGACAGGATCGGCATTTCGCTGTCTTTTGCGGGTAGTGCGGGCGTTTATCTTGTGTTGAAGGGGGTCCCCACTGTTACCGCTGTGCCGGAAGGGAGTGTATTCATAAATACAACGGGAAACCCGGGTATGGCTACAGCGGGTGCCGGCGATGTCCTGACAGGCATTGTCGCATCTCTGCTGGGGCAGGGATTGAATCCGCGCGATGCATCTGTGCTCGGTGTTTTCATTCACGGCATGGCCGGAGACAAAGCAGCGGTGAAGACAGGAGAATACTCTCTTATAGCATCCGATATTATTAATGCCCTTCCAGATGCATTTATGGAATTGCAGGGGCAAAAGAGCGTCAAGCGTCAATGAAACGAGTGTTTGCAACCCAGACACTGGACAAGTCTCCTACGCTCAAACGCTGCGTCTTGACAGTTCTAACGGCTCGTCACGCTACAGGCGCGAAATTCAGTCCTTCGGACTTCAGTTTCGCGCCTGCTATACGCTTACTTGCCGAGAACTGTTACCAAGACTCCTCGATTCGCTTCAGAGACTCGTCCAGTGTCTGAATTGCAGGAAACAAGTATGAGTGGCATTGTTGTTCCTCCGATCTTCGATGGACGGCCTGTAAAGGCTTTTTTCACTACGAAGGCATTGAGCTGTGATAAGCAGGCCCTTGCGAAGTTTCTTGCCGTGCCTCAAGATAGTATCTATATGCCGGTCCAGAAGCATACCGACAAAGTCGTAATTCTGGATTACGACCGTGATCCTAAAATCGGCGATGCAGTCATCACCGCCAACAGAGACGTTTTCATCGGCGTGCAGGTGGCGGACTGCATGCCTGTTCTTTTATATGATGGAAAGCGGCATGTGGCAGGGGCTGTTCACGCCGGGTGGCGCGGAACCGCAGCGTCGATAGTGAGAAGAACAATTGAAGAGATGTCCAGGCATTTCTCCACGGCCCCGTCGGATATCATTATGGCTATAGGCCCCGGAATACGAGGGTGCTGTTACGAGGTGGGATATGAAGTCATAGAGGCTGTAGCCCGGGCGAGCGGCGAGGGGGACTATTACCGCACCCTGGGCGGGAAATACTACCTTGATCTGGCAGTCGCCAACAGGCAGCAGGCCGTCTCTTCAGGCATATCGCCGGAACGGATATGGCTGTCCGGTGAATGCACATTTTGCCTGCCGGATAAATACTATTCTTACCGGTACTCAAAGGGGTCAGCCGGCCGCCAGTGCGGCGTTATCGGAATTGGCTGATTTAGGTTATAATACGGCTGAGGCAATTATGAATTACGAATGAAAAATTACGAATTGCGGAAGAAAATATTTGATTCATTCTTAATTCTTAATTCGTAATTTTTAATTGTAAAAAGGAGACAGCATGCTCAAGGCAAAAGACATTATGACGAAAGAGGTTATAACGGTGAAACCTCTTACCACCATCGAAGATCTGGCCCGTATCCTGATAGAATATAATGTCAGCGGGGTCCCTGTGGTTAACGATGGCGGAGATTTGATCGGCATAGTCACTGAAAATGATCTGATCAGCAAGAACAAACGTTTGCATATACCTACAGTCATGAGGCTCTTCGATGCCTATATCATGCTTGAAAGCCCGGCAGCGATTGAAAAAGAGATCCGGAAAATGGCTGCTGTCACTGTCAATGATATATTGATCAAAGATGTTATCACTGTTGCCGAAGAAACCACGGTTGAGGAAATAGCTACAATTATGGCCGAGAAGAATGTACACCTTATACCTGTCGTCTCCGGGAAAAAGATTCGGGGAATAATCGGAAAGATGGATCTGATTAAAGGGATTGCGCGGTAGCATGCGGTGTCTTTCAGCCAAAATTATTTCGCGGTCTCCTGGTGAGACGGAGCGAATAGGCTTTAACCTCGGAACTTTTTTAAAATCTTCCGGGAGCGCAAAGACGGTAATGCTTTATGGCGATCTCGGAACGGGTAAGACCACGCTGGTAAAAGGGATTGCCTCTGCCTTCGGTATTGCAAAAAGAGACATTTGCAGTGCAAGTTTCGTAATAGTAGCGGAGTATGAAACG
The DNA here is from genome assembly GCA_015233365.1 of Nitrospirota bacterium. GTDB lineage: Bacteria > Nitrospirota > Thermodesulfovibrionia > Thermodesulfovibrionales > Dissulfurispiraceae > JADFXI01. The sequence goes on from JADFXU010000029.1 coordinate 3,450, forward strand.
TCTCCGCCATTTTATCATATGGACCTGTACCGGCTGGAAAGGCCGGAAGCCGTCGACGCGGCGGGGGTATGGGAGTATATAGGGACAGGCGGCGTAGTTGTAATAGAGTGGGCTGAAAGGCTTCACGGAGATATTGAAGACGCTGTCAAAGTGTATATTACGCATCTAAAGGCGGAGGAAAGAGAAATTATTATAGAGGGAGTCAACTCTGCGGAGTTCATGGCTGCTTGTGAAGAATAAATGAAGCGGATCGGGATTATATGTAAAATCGGCAGGCCGGAGCCTGCGGGGATATTGAAGACCCTTCTCCCATGGCTCAAAGACAAGGGTTATGATGTATTTGTCGACGAGCAAACTGCTGAGCTGCTGCAAATTAAAGGCTATTCAAGAGCGGAGATCCCCTCACTTGTCGATGTGGTGATTGTATTGGGCGGTGACGGGACCATGCTCGGGGTCGCCAGGCTTATCGCCGACAAAGGGGTGCCTATACTGGGAGTTAACCTGGGAGGGCTCGGCTTTATTACCGAAGTGAACAGAGACGAGGTGTTGGAAGTCCTGGATAAAATGCTGTCCGGCCAGTGTTCCCTGGAGGACCGTATTATGCTCACAGCCAGGGTGCATCGCAATGATAAGGCTGTGGCGGATTTTACCGTCCTCAACGATGTGGTCATCAATAAAGGGGCACTGGCGAGAATTATAGAATTGGAAACATATATCAGCAGCAACTACGTCACCACGTTCAGGGCCGACGGCCTTATCATTTCGACGCCGACAGGGTCCACGGCTTATTCTCTTGCAGCAGGAGGACCGATTCTGTATCCTACCCTGAAAAGCATTCTGCTCACCCCTATATGTCCGCACACCCTTACCAACCGGCCGATCGTCCTGCCCGATGACGTTACTATTCGGGTTACACTCAGGGCGGCGAACGAGGATGTCTTTCTCACGCTGGACGGCCAGACGGGTTTTTCCCTGCAGAGAAATGACACCGTAGAGATAATGAAGACGGCATATGCCACCAGACTTCTTATTCCAATGGAGAGGGACTACTTTCAGGTGCTGCGCACCAAACTCAAATGGGGCGAAAGGTGAGGCCGAGGCCTCGTAAAAAGCCCATATGCGGCGTTGCGCTGCGTCCTTCGTCACTGCGGCGTACAAAAGAGTACGCCTCATTCCTCAGGACTTGCGCGCCTTGCCTATGGCCTTTTTACAAGGCCTCTAAGACTATAGGAGGAGAGTCCGATGCTGGACAAGATAAAGATGCTGCTTGAGTATTATGGGGAGCTTGGTTTTGAGCGGGTGCCGCTTAACTGTGTTGCCGGTTTTCCGGCAGAAACTCACGTGTCCGATGTAGAATGCGAGGCCCCTTGTCAGGCGACTGAAAGGGATGCAGCTCTTAAGGACTTGCGTGCTTTTATCGGCGATTGCCGGAGATGCAAGCTCTCGCACGACAGGACAAATATTGTTTTCGGTGAGGGCAGCGTGAACGCCCGTATTATGTTCGTCGGGGAAGGACCGGGCAGGGAAGAGGATGTGCAGGCCAGGCCATTTGTCGGTGATGCAGGGAAATTGCTTACGAGGCTTATTGAAAAAATGAGTTTTAAACGCGAAGACGTATATATCGCCAATATTGTCAAATGCAGGCCCCCGATGAACCGTGATCCCCGGGAGGATGAGATTGCAACCTGCTTCCCCTTTCTTCAAAAACAGATCGAGATCATTTCGCCGCAGGTCATTGTTTCACTCGGAAAGGTGGCCGCCTTCACACTTATGGGCCTGTCAGGCCCGATGACCGGGTTTTCGATAACGAAGATACGGGGAAAATTCAGTGACTACAAGGGAATCCCGCTCATGCCCACTTTTCATCCTGCGTACCTGCTCAGGAACCCGCGCGATAAATGGCTGACGTGGGAGGATGCGCAGGCTGTACTGAAGAAACTGGAATCAACGGGAAATTCCGTATGAAAACACTCTGGGCTCCATGGAGGATGGAATACATCCTTGGCAGGAAGGACCTCGAATGCCTGTTCTGCGTGAAACCGGGTGAACAGAAGGACAGGGAAAACCTCATCCTGTACAGGGGCGCTTGCGCGTATGTGATCATGAATAAATACCCTTACAACAACGGTCATCTTATGGTGGTCCCGTATATTCATACTTCGTCCCTTGAAAATCTTCGTGATGCCGACCTGCTCGACATTATGAAACTTACCAGGTTTTCCATCGATTGCCTTGCCGGGGCCTTTCATCCCGAGGGGTTTAACGTGGGAGTTAATATCGGGGAGGTTGCCGGCGCAGGAATCAAGGAACATCTGCACGTTCATGTTGTTCCCAGGTGGGCCGGAGATTCGAATTTTATGACGGTTACAGGGGAGATACGTGTCATGCCGGAACACTTACTCGATACCTACGACAAACTTAACCCCTTTTTTTCAGCTGACAAGCCTTAAAAAAGGCATTCCCAATGCCCGATGATTGACATTTCTCATGAGATGGGATAATATTTTTTATGATATGGGAGTCGTCAAATGGCGGGGTTATAATTGCCCCAGTAACAACCCTCTGTGCCTGGAAATGGTGTCGATATCACAGATTCCCGAACTGCATAAACACATGAGGAGGTATTATTATGAAGGAACATGAAGCAGTGGAACAGCGGAAGAAGCTGCCCAGGGTCGGACAAACAGTGAAGAACAAAAAGTACGGCACTTTATGGCGCATAATGGAAAAACGCGAAGTCTGGCAGAATGTTCAGGAAGACGATCCCAAAACGCATCAGCCCCGTACACTTCCAGGGATTTATCTGTCTTTCTGGCGTGTTCAGGAGGGGGTACTGCCTGGTGTTGGAAGACTCATGGGCTACATCTACACCGAGTATGACAACACATTTGAGTCTAACTGGGAAATTATAGGGTAGGAAGGAAACTCCAAGGCAAGATAGCATCGCTTGGCTCCTGCTTTCAAGAGAGGTAAAGGCAGAGGTGCCTTTACCTAATCTCAGAAGCAGGAGTTTTTCTTTGACAAAGGAGTTTTTGTTTGTTGACTATTCTCTGATAATCTGATAATTTATTACATATTATAAGGGCGATGGAGTTCGCCATTAACCGTCCTCTGAGGACTGATGACTCCTACTCTTAAAGATCTCTAAGGGTAGGAGTTTTTAATGCCCGGAAACCGGGGTCCCCGGTTTTGGGGTGCAAAGGAGGCAGAATATGCATGAAGTATGGGGACTGGCGGCGCTCTGGATAGGCCTGGCACTGATTGCTACTTTGCTTTCCATCTGGTTTCGTATTGCAACCGCCCTGTCGGAAATCGTTGTGGGCACGGTTGCGCAGTTGATTATAGGTGCACTTATTGGCACAACGCTCGGTTCCGATGTCCCCTGGATCAAATTCCTGTCAGGCACTGGCGCTATTGTTTTGACTTTTCTGGCAGGGGCGGAACTTGACCCGGTTGTATTCAAGGCGAAACTGAAGGAAGCCTCAGCCATCGGTTTTATCTCTTTCCTTGCTCCCTTTCTGGGTTGCACCGCAGCCGCTTACTATCTCATCCATTGGACTGTGCGGGCTAGCTGGCTGGCAGGCGTAGCCCTTTCGACTACCTCGGTTGCCGTAGTCTATGCGGTAATGCTCGAACTGGGACTCAACAAGACCGACTTCGGCAAGACGGTGCTTGCAGCCTGCTTTGTCACGGACCTCGGGACTGTCCTCGCCCTCGGGCTCATCTTCGCCCCTTTTTCTGTGAAGACCTTGATCTTTGTCGGTGTCAGCGCTGTCGTATTCTTCATCCTGCCTTATCTCACCCCGCGTTTCTTTAAGAAATACGGGAACCGGCCATCGGAACTCGAAGCCAAATACCTTCTGCTGTTTCTGTTCGGTATGGGCTCTCTGGCAGTATGGTCGGACAGCGAAGCGGTGCTTCCTGCTTACGTGATAGGAATGGTTCTTGCCGGGACAGTGGGCAAAGACCATGTCCTCATCAGACGGCTCCGAACGCTGACCTTCGGTCTTCTTACTCCATTTTATTTTATACGCGCCGGATCGTATGTCTCGGTTCCGGCGATTATCGCCGCTCCTGTGACCCTTTTTGTGCTTTTTATGGGTAAAATGATAACAAAGATTGCGGGAGTTTATCCTGCCACAAAGTTTTATAAGTACGCTCAGAAAGAGGGGATTTATACGACGCTGCTTATGTCTACGGGTTTAACGTTCGGCTCCATATCAGCGCTTTTCGGATTGACACACGGCATCATCGACCAGCGGCAGTATTCACTTCTTATTGTGGTCATAATTGGAAGTGCCGTAGTGCCGACGCTTATTGCCAATGCCTTTTTCATCCCGAAATATCTTTTACCGGAAAAAGAAGAGGAAGCGCATTTGAAAGCAACCCCGGTCACTAAAGAATGAGAATAGGAGGATTCAATGCTTAAAATGTTAATCGTTGCATTCGACGGCTCAATACAATCATATCGCGCATTCGACTTTGCCCTGGATTTGGCCGGAACGTGTTCCGGAGCAGTTCACAAGATAGTCGTACTTTCCATCGCCCAGCCCCCGGAGCCTATAGATATCGTGGAAATGGACGCGGTGATCGATAACGCGACCCGGCATTATGAAGACCTCTTCAAGGCTCTCAGGGAAAAGGCGAAAGAAAGGGGCGTGGAAATAAAAACCGAGGTAATGATAGGGCATCCCGCCGAACAGATCATAAAGTATGCAGCGGAGAATAAATGCGATATGGTGATCATGGGGCAAAAGGGAAAATCCAAAATTGAAAGCTGGCTTCTGGGATCGGTCTCAAAAAGGGTTGCAACGCATTGCCACTGCACGGTAACGATTGTGAAATAATTGAATGGGGATGTGCATTTCATGATGAATTTTATTCTGGTTTTTGCAGGCGGGGGCATCGGTTCCGTTATACGCTTCATGCTGGGTGCGTGGATCGGACGGCATTGGGGCAGGAGTTTCCCCCTCGGGACATTTGTCATCAATGTTACCGGCAGTTTCCTCATAGGCTTCCTGATGACTCTGATTACGGTACGTCTCATAGTAAACCCGCAGTGGAGACTGCTTCTAGTTGTCGGCGGCCTGGGCGGGTATACAACTTTTTCGACGTTCCAGTACGAGACCGGCAGACTGGCTATGGACGGCGAACTTGTTTATGCGGCGCTGAACATGGTTTTGAGCGTTGCGGTCGGGTTTATGGCCTTGAAGCTGGGCGAAGTCATTGCCAAAACAATATAGGAGAAAATAATGATCACCAAAGGTCCGGCCAAGAAGCTTACTGTGTATGTGGATGAGATCGATAAGTATAACGGGAAGCCGGTATACGAGGTGCTGCTCGATATTTTTTTCAGGCGGAAAATTATCGGGGTGAGCGTCTTCAGGGGAATAGCGGGATACGGAAGCGACGGGAAGTTCCACACAGCCAAGATGCTGGAACTCTCCACAAGCCTGCCGGTAAAAATAGAGGTGGTGGATTCGGAGGAAATGATCGATAAGGTCTTGCCAGACGTTTACCAGGTAGTGGAGAAGGGGCTTGTGGAGGTAACCGATACGAATATAATAAAAAGCCGTCCTATGGCTTTTGAAAAGGGGGAAGGTGGGCATATGAAACTCGAGGGCAAGGCGAAGATGCTTCGCATAATGATAAGCGAGGACGACGAATGGGAAGGAGGGCCGTTGTACGAGGCATTGGTCAAAAGGCTCATCCTGAATGATATCGCTGGAGCAACGGTATATAAGGCGATCGCGGGATACGGGCCCCACCGGAGGTATCACAAGAAGAAAACGCTTACTAAGCATGGGGAATTGCCTATTATGATTTCAATAATAGATACAGAGGAGAACATCAGCAAGGCCATCCCTATTCTGGATGATATGGTAGGCGAGGGCATTGTCGTAATGTCGAATGTTGATGTCATAAAATATACTCACCGGGAAGCAAGCGCTGAAGTAAAATAAGGGTCTGCACGCAGACCATGAAAAATATGAAGGACTATCTGATCCGGGTAGTTGATTTGCAGGCCGGAAGGATAGGGTACGATTTTGAGAAAAGGCTCGACAAGAGCAAGCGGGACTTCAGATGGGAGATGCTTCAGCGGATAGAGGTAACCATTGCAGGTATCGCCACAGCTATTGAAAAGGGAATGAGCCGGAGGAACAAGGGAGAAAAGGAGGTCGAGGAAAGGAAGCTGGAACTGTCTGATACGGCGCTGAAGCTGGATGAAATTAAGGAACGGCTTGTTTCTATCAGGGAACAGGTGATATACGGATTAAGGAACCCATGAAAAAAAACAAAAAAGTCTTCAGATTCGGCAAGAATGTGACAGTAGCCGGATTTGTGAGCTTCTTTATGGACATAAGCTCAGAGATGATCTATCCTCTTGTCCCACTCTTCCTGGCAAATGTTCTCGGTGTCAACAAGGCGATAATCGGGCTTATCGAAGGCGTTGCTGAATCCACCGCCAGCCTGCTGAAGGTTTTCTCCGGCTGGTTTTCCGATAAGATAGGAAACCGCAAATGGCTGATGGCAGCCGGATATGCCATATCCACGCTGAGCAGGCCTTTTGTCGCCCAGGCTTCAGTGTGGGAGCACGTTATGGGTTCCCGCTTTATAGACCGCTTCGGTAAAGGAGTGCGTACCGCACCGCGTGATGCCATTATCGCTGAATCAACAGATAAGGCATTTCTCGGAAGGGCCTTTGGGTTCCACCGGGCAATGGATACCATGGGCGCGGTGGCGGGTCCGGCGCTCGCTTTCTTCCTCCTCGGTTTGTTTTCGGGTAATTACAGAATGGTCTTCTGGCTCTCTATGATACCGGGCGCCGTTGCAGTGCTTTTGATTGTATTTTTCATTAGGGAGAAGAAAAAAGTTGTTGCGTCACATTCTGAAAAATCCCAATTGACACTCAAACATTTTGACTGGAAGTTCAAGTTCTTTGTTGTTATTGCAGGCATCTTCGCCATAGGGAATTCGAGCGATGTATTTCTTATCCTGAGGGCGCAGCAGACAGGGATTGCGCCTGTAATGATTCCCATAGTCTACCTTTTGTTTAATCTTGTCTACTCCTTATCGTCCATCCCCGCCGGCATTGCAGCAGACAGGTTCGGCAGAAAGCGGGTCATCCTTTCGGGATTTGTACTGTTCGCTGTTTTGTATTACGGGTTTGCAGTCGCAAAGGGTACAACGGCAATCTGGATATTATTCGGTTTATACGGGCTTTTTATGGGACTTACAGAGGGAATACAAAAGGCATTCCTTGCTACAATTATACCTCAGGATTTCAAAGCGACTGCCTTCGGGTTATATAATACCGTCGTAGGGCTTGCGATGCTCCCATCGAGTCTTATCGGCGGTTTTCTCTGGGACAAGGTCTCGCCTGCTGCGACATTCTATTTCGGTGCGATCACCGCAAGTCTGTCGGCTCTGCTTTTTGTGTTGTTTATTGCCGCTGTCTACAAAAGCACGACGTCATAGTATTAATCAGAACTGTTGCTTATAAAAGGAGGAAAGCATGTCGAAGATCATCAGCAGACAAAATCTTTATCCCGATTACCGGAATGATGATTATTTTCTTCAAAAGCTTCTTCATTCAGAATTGATTATCAATCTTCCTGAGGAACTCGCTTTTAAATTGAGAGGTTATTTTGAGTAAATGAGCACTTTCTTCCGCGAGCGCTTGACGGGGCCTTTTGCCCCGTGTAAACTACACTGATGGAAAAAAAGATATTTAAGGCATTTGAGGAGAGCATTGCGGTAAAGGAAAAATTTGCCAAAGAGAACGCTCCGCTCATTGCCGAGGTCTCAAGGGTTATTGCCGATGCTTTCAATGACGGGAAAAAGGTGTTGTTGTTCGGCAATGGAGGCAGTGCATGCGATGCATCCCATATTGCCGCGGAATTTGTAAACCGGTTTAAAAGAGACCGCCCCGGCCTGCCCTCCATAGCATTGAATACTGACATGGCAGTGCTGACTTCTATTGCTAATGATTACGATTATTCCGAAATCTTCGCTAGACAGGTCAAGACCTTGGGCGAGGCCGGCGATATTGCCATTGCTATAAGCACCAGTGGAACCTCTAAGAATATTCTTAAAGCGGTGGATGTGGCAAAAAAAAAGGGGATATTGACAATCGCCTTTACCGGACTGAAAGGCGAAAGATTTGCCGCAAAGAACGATTATTCCTTCATAGTACCTTCTGAAGATACCCCGCGTGTGCAGGAAGTGCATATAACCCTTGCCCATGTTATATGCCAGATGGTGGAAGAGATACTTTTTGAAGCACCCAGAAAGAAATAGAAAGTATTCATGAAAATCCTCGGCATTGATCCTGGAAGCATTTATTGCGGTTATGGTTTTATAAAGGCTCACGACAAACATGGACAGTCTGCAGGCTTCGGGAAGAACCGGCAACCATTGTATCTGGGTTCCGGAAGAATTGTTATGTCGGCGCGCAAACCGCTTCATTTGCGGCTTAAGGAGCTTTACACTACACTTGCCGAGGTGATATCCGACTACGGTCCGGATGAAATTGTCATAGAAAAAATGTTTTTTGCAAAGGGGATAAAGGCTGCCTTGAGTCTTGGGCATACGAGAGGCGTTGTCCTTGTCACCGCTGCCCTTAACAACCTCAATATCTACGAATATTCCGCACTTGAAGTAAAGAAAGCAGTGGTCGGTTATGGAAAGGCGGACAAAAGCCAGGTGCAGGAAATGGTTAAACAAATCCTGTCGATAGGACATTCGTTATCTTCAGACAGTGCCGATGCCCTGGCGCTGGCGCTTTGTCACGCTAATACAATGAAATTCGGCGAACGGTAGCTATGCCACCCGTGGCATAGTAACCTTTACCGTAGTGCCTTTGTTTTTATATCCGGTGATCTCCACCTTCCCTCCCCAGGGATGAACACGTTCACGCATCCCTAGGAGACCAAAGGATTGATGTTTTGAAAGTTCTTTATCTGTTATGCCTTTGCCGTTATCCGTGACTTCCAGCACTATATTGTCATTGTCTTTTGCCAGTCTCGCCGTCACCTTTGTCGCTCTGGCGTGTTTAAGGACGTTTGTCAGTGTTTCCTGGAAAATTCTGAAAAGCACTGTGCTACGGTCTTTGTCCACCTGGATATCCTTATGCAGGTTTTCAACTGCGCATTCAATCCGTGTCTTTGTCTGAAATTCATTCGCCTGCCACTGCATTGCGTCAATAAGACCAAAATCATCCAGTATCGAAGGTCTCAGCTCAGTGCAGATAAGCTTAACAGACCGGATCGTCGCATTAAGGGCATCCAGCATGGCTCCAGTCTTTTCGTAGATAGCCTTATGGTCTCCGTATTTGTCGCGGAGCCAGCTTAATTCCATCTTCTGAGCGGTCAGTGCCTGGCCAAGTTCATCGTGTATCTCACGGGCAATCCTCGTTCTTTCTTCTTCTCTGACAGAATGTAAATGGGCGGTGAGATTCCGCAATTGTTCATTGGATTTGTTCAGTTCTGATGTCATTTTCCTGACCTCAGTGACGTCACGGTTCAGTCCGAGCATGCGAACAGGTTTGCCGTCCGCATCCCGGATTACTATAGCGTTGGCCTTCAGCACCTTGACAGTTCCGTCGGCATGCATGACACGAAACTCGGTGTCGAATTCCTTCTCTCCGCGAAGGGCCGCCTCACATTCACCTATCGCTTTAGCTGAATCAGCCGGGTGAAGGCTGTTTATCCATGCCTGAATACTATTCGGGAAATCCTCTCCCGAGATGCCGTAAAGTTCAAGCATTCTATCATTCCAGACCATAAAGTCGGACGGCACATACCAATCCCAAATGCCCAGTTGACCGGATGCTGCGGCAAGCTGGAAACGCTGTGCCAACTCCTTCAGGTTTTCCTGTGATTTTTTGTGTCTTGAGATTTCATCCTGCAATGTTCTGTTAATGGTTTCAAGCTGTGCCGTGCGCTCAATAACGCGCTGTTCCAATTCCTGATACGCGATCCCCCGTTCGAAAATAAGTTTTTCTCTGTCCTTCTCCATATTTTTCTGTTCCGTGATGTCTCTAAACGCCGTGACTGTGCCGACGATCTTGTCTTTTTCAATGATAGGACTGGAAATGACAGCTACGGGAAAGACCGTTCCATCCTTTCGGACGAAAACTTCATCTCTGGAAGCGAACGGAATGCCGCTCTCCATTACCTTGCGATTGCAGCATTCTTCCAAAGGCAACGGGGAACCATCTGCTTTCCTGCTATGAACAATGTCATGGGCGTTTTTACCGGATAATTCCGCCAAGGTCCATCCCAGAAGATGTTCCGCCTCGGGATTCATAAAAATAACATGACCCTGTTTATTCATAACATAAATGCCTTCAGCTAAAGAAGATGTGACAACGCGAAATGTTTCCTCACTCTTCCTCAGATCCTGTTCAATCGCTTTTCTTTTGGTGATATCACGGGCTACCGCGATGATATACTCTCTTCCTTTTTCAGAGACATATTTGACATTCACCTCGACCGGAAACGTTGTGCCGTTTTTTCGTTTATGCCTGCCTTCAAAAAGAACAATTCCCTGTGTTTTGAGTTCGTTCACCTGATCTTTCCACTCAGGGATATCCGGGATGCAAGCCTCAATATCAAAAACTCCCATGGTAAGAAGCTCCTCTTTTGAGTGACCGAGGCTGCTGCATGCCTTTACATTGACGTCCAGGAAACATCCTGACTCGGGGTCTGTAACGAAAATGGCGTCGTTGACGACGTCGAAGAACTTGCAGCTCAAAGGCTGGTGTGATTCTCTGTCCATTAAGACCCTCCCCAAAAGGGATCGACACGACAAAAGGTCAAAAATGAAATACTGATTAATTTTGACTTATCTTAACAAATTAGCGGAGAAAAGATGAAGAAGGAAGTCGCGCTGTTATAAGGCTGTAGATTAATGCAGCCGTTACGTTATAATACATATATTTTATGATTGCATCGTTACGTGGAAAGCTCCTTTCGAAGAAACCGGACAACCTGATTGTCGATGTTCAGGGCGTAGGATACAGCGTTCAGGTGCCCCTGACCCTCATCTCTTCTCTTCCAGCCGAACAGTCGGAGATTTTTCTTTATATACATACTCATGTCAGGGAAGATGCGTTGCAGCTTTACGGTTTCCAGGCGGAGGAGGAAAAGAGGATATTTACGACGTTGATCGGCATTTCAGGCATAGGACCGAAAACGGCCCTCAACCTTCTTTCAACCATCCCTCCTGAAAAGTTTTATGCCGCGATCAATGACGAAGACGTGGATGTTTTGTGCAGGGTGCCGGGGCTCGGCAAGAAAACTGCGCACCGGCTGATTCTCGAACTGAAAGAAAAACTGCCTTCATTCAGAGAGAAAAAGAACACTGTGTATGATGATACGCTTTCTGCTTTAGTGAACCTCGGCTATAAGAAAAACCTTGCCCAGGACGCACTTGAAAAGGCCTCAGCCGGAACTCCGGGGATGAACGATATTGAAAGTTTACTGAGGGAGGCCTTAAAATATCTTACAAAGGAAGCCAAATGAATCGACAAGGGTTGGAGGTATTTCTCGGCGAGCTAAAACTACTTGCTTCCCCCCTGCCATTTTATCGAATTGCACTATTAGTGCACATTTTCGGTTGGGGCCCGGCGTTACTCGCCCCTGCTCCAGTACACCCGTGCTATCTCGCCGAGAAATACCTCCAACCCTTGTCGGATGGCGTGAAATTATGAGAATAGAGGACAAAGGGATTGGACCTTTATCTCCTGAGGCTGAACAGGAGGAGGTCACTTATGAGATCAGTCTGCGGCCCCGGTCGCTTGACGAATTTGTAGGACAGCAGCGGACAAAAGATAACCTGAAGGTTTTCATCGCTGCCGCAGCTCTCAGGAAAGAGCCTCTTGACCATGCCCTTTTTTTCGGCCCGCCGGGACTTGGCAAAACAACTCTTGCCGCTATAATAGCCAATGAGTTGAAGGTGGGGATAAGAAGCACTTCCGGCCCGGTGCTCGAAAGGCCCGGTGATCTGGCCGCGATATTGACCAATCTTTCCGACCGCGACATATTGTTTATTGATGAAATTCACCGGCTGCCGAGAATTGTGGAAGAAGTTCTCTATCCTGCTATGGAGGATTTCAATCTTGACATTATTATCGGCCAGGGTCCCAATGCCCGGACATTAAAGTTGAATCTCCCGCGCTTTACGCTCATAGGAGCCACTACTCGTACGGGACTTTTGACCTCTCCTCTGCGCGACCGGTTCGGTGTCATCTGCAGACTGGAGTTTTACACGCCGGAAGAATTGAAAGAAATAATCGGACGGTCGGCGCACCTGCTCGAAATGAAGATAAAAGAGAATGCTGCCATCGAAATTGCAAAGAGATCACGGGGCACGCCCAGGATAGCCAACCGGCTGCTCAAGAGAATCAGGGATTTTGCCCAGGTCAAAGGGGACGGCTGCATAGATATGGCGATAACCAGGGACGCCCTTACAGCTCTTGCCGTGGACCATCGCGGCCTTGATGAGATAGATAGAAAATTGCTTTGCACCATTATCGACAAGTTCAGCGGGGGCCCGGCAGGTGTTGATGCTATTGCGGCCACAATGAGGGAGGACCGGGAAACGATTGAAGATGTGTATGAACCGTATTTGCTTCAGGAGGGCCTGATCGAGCGGACGGCTAAGGGAAGGCTTGCCACAAAGCTGGCCTACGAGCATTTGGGGAAAAAACTGCCGCATGGTCACCCCAGGAAATCGCAGGAGTTTATTGGGACGGACCTCTTTTAACGGCATGAAACTGCTGATGCATATCTGCTGTGCAAACTGCGCCACTTATCCTTTATCGGTGGTCAAAGAGAGGGGCATTGCTGTTAAAGGCCTCTGGTTCAACCCTAATATCCATCCATATACGGAATACGGTAAGAGGCTTGAATCACTCCGGAAGCTTCAGCAACTGTGGGACCTGGATATAGAGTACAACGACTGTTACGGCTTGCAGGAATATCTGAGAAACGTAGTCGGAAATGAGGGCCGCAGGTGCGAATACTGTTATACAGTCAGATTGGAGCAGGCGGCAATGAAGGCCCTTGAGATAAGGGCCGACGCATTTTCAACCACGCTCCTCGTGAGCCCTTATCAGAAATTTGACATGATAATCGATATCGGGCGTCTGATGCAGGAGCGATATGGCATAGAGTTTTATTCAGAGGATTTCAGAGGGGGTTACCGCGAGGGCCGGCGAGTGGCCGGGACAATGGACCTCTACCGTCAGCAATACTGCGGATGCATTTATTCCGAAATGGAAAGATACCAAAAAGTAGCAAGCAGTAAGGGGAAAAATTAACATGTTTTCTTATGCTATAACACTATAACGCGATGAACGCTATAACGCATATGGGGAAGTTATTAATTGTCGTCGGCATTATCTGTGCCGCCTTAGGGGGCGTGCTGCTGCTTTCAGGAAAGATCCCGTGGCTCGGCAGGCTTCCCGGCGACATTATTGTTCAAAGGAAAAATTTCACTTTCTATTTCCCTTTGGCGACCAGTATTATTTTGAGTGTTCTTTTGACGCTCTTATTCTGGCTTATCGGGAGGCGATAAATGCGGGCAAAAGGCGAATGGCTAAAGGCTAAAGGTTTAAGAGAAAGTCTGTCTCTGTTGCGGTCTTCACCCTTTCGCTTTTTGCCTTTTGCCATTAGCCTTTTTTGCTTTCTGTGTCTTTCTTTTTCCGAATCTTTTGCACAGTCTTATATCCGGGTGTTGCTTGTTGACGGCAAATTTGCAAGAATACCCCAGAAAGATGAGAAGGTCGAACGTGTCGGAAGTTCCGCGGGTGAAGTTATCCTGAACGGAATGAAGTATCAAGGCAATATCGAGGTTTGGAGAAGCGACAAGGGACTCTATGTTATTAACGAGGTCGGTCTGGAGGATTACGTAAAAGGAGTCGTTGCCGCCGAAGAAGGAAGCCAATGGGACATCGAGGCACTGAAGGCCCAGGCGGTTGCCGCCAGGACTTATGCATTGCACCAGCGGTCCGGTAACGGAACAGCCGGGATGCCCTTCGATCTTACTTCATCAGTCCTTCATCAGGCATACAGGGGAAACAACATTCCGGCCCGAATAGCAAAAGCGGTAGATGATACAAAGGGCCAGGTGCTTATGTACAACGGCAGACCTATCGTCGCTTACTATCACTCCACGAGCGGGGGCATGACAGAAGATCCGGCCGAGGTTTTTGGAAAACACTATCCCTATTTAAAACCCGTAGAGACAAATTGCGAGTTGTCGCCTTTTTATATGTGGGAAAAGAGAATAACAGCGGCAGATATTGAAAAGGCCATGAATGTATCGGGTCTGAAGGACGTTGTCATCGACTCATATACTGTTTCAAACCGTGTCAAGGCCTTCAGGCTCGTGACTGAAACCGGAGAAGTCGAAATCCCGGGTATGATTTTCAGAAAGAACATCGGCTGGGATCAGCTGCCAAGCACTATGATTACAAGTCTTGACAGGGACGGGAATGTATATGTCTTTGAGGGGAAAGGCTACGGCCATGGCGTCGGGATGTGTCAGTGGTCTGCCCTCGGAATGGCAAAAGAGGGGAAAGATTACCGGGAGATACTCTCCTTTTTTTATCCCGGCACTACTATCGAGGTCTATGAAGACCGCTGATTTTGATTTTGATCTTCCCCATGAGCTGATTGCGTCACTTCCTTCCAAAAAGAGAGATTATTCGCGTATGCTGGTTCTTCACAGGGACGGGACTGTGGAGCATAAGCGCTTCTTTGAAATCACAGACTTCCTTGAAAAAGGCGACATGATGCTTATGAACAATACAAAAGTATTTCCGGCCCGTGTCATCGGAAAGAAGGCCGGAGGTCAGACAGTCGATATGCTGCTGGTCAGGGAAACGAACGGCAAAGGGACCTGGGAAATATTGTGCAAGGGAAATGTCGATGGTCCGGTAACGGTTTTTGACGATGTAAACGCAGAGATCGAAAGTCATTATTCCGGGGACCAGGCTGAAAAAAAAAGATACCTGCGGATTCCGGAAAGCGCTGCGGCAGGGTTGAATGACCTGCTTTGGAAATACGGATACATGCCTCTTCCGCCTTATATAAAACGCATGCCCGAAGATGCCGATAAGGAGCGATACCAGACTGTCTATGCCGAACGGCAGGGTTCCATAGCTGCACCGACTGCAGGACTTCATTTTACCGACAGACTCATAAATAAAATACGGGATAAGGGAATATGCGTCAGGTTCCTGACGCTCCATATCGGGACAGGTACGTTTAAGCCGGTCAGGTGCGAGTCTTTGGAGGACCACCGGATGGATGCGGAATATTTTGAGTTGAATAAGTCAGTTATGCAGGAATTACGCGAGGTCAGGAGGCGTGGCGGAAGGCTTATATCAGTCGGTACAACAACAACCAGGGCCTTGGAGAGTGTATGGGACGGACTAAAGGATGAGTCCCCTGATTCGCCCCGAACATCAATAAGCGGGGTTACCGATATATTTATTTATCCCGGGTACAGGTTCAAGGCAGTCGACTGCCTTCTCACCAATTTTCATCTGCCCCGCTCCACACCATTGATGCTTGTATCGGCGTTAGCCGGCTTCGATAAAATATCAAGGGCTTACAGGGAAGCCGTTGCCATGGATTATAGATTTTTCTCCTACGGTGATGCTATGCTAATTTTATGATGGGCAGGATATCTGAAAGATCATCAATCTTGCTGCTGGGCCGGAATTCGGTAGTGATCGGTGCGCTTCTGATTACCGTGGCAAGTTTCGGAATAGGATATTTTTTGGGTTACAGGGGCGGCGGGCCATCCGGACAAGACAAGCCAATTGCCGAGAGTCCGGGTACGCGCGAAGTGTTGCCTATCGAAGACAAACGGATAATCGAACTTCCCGTGGCAAAAGAGGTACTGGGCAAGAAGGCGGCTGAAGCCCCTTCGCAAAAGCCTCAGGAACCGGCGGCTGCAAAGCCGAAAGCAGACGCGGGAGGGACCTCTTCCCCTAAATCATCCCCTGAGCCGAATAAAAGCGGAGCCAATGTTGCTGCAGCTGCGAATAAGACCCAGGATGACGCCGCGGAACCGCCTGTCCAGGCTGCGGGGGCTGCTCAGGCTGCTCCTGAGGCCAAGGCCGTGAGTGCCCCTTCCAAAGGCCCCGCTCATCAACACGGCAAGGCAATAAAGAAGGCAAAGAACAGGGTTGCTTCCGAGAAGCTGTACACAGTGCAAATGGGAGCGTTCCCAAGCAAGGAAGGAGCCGAACAACTGTCTCAGAATCTGAAGGCAAACGGCTATGCCCCTTATATTGTCGGCGCAAGCGGAAACAACGTTTATTACAAGGTGAGAGTGGGGACTTTCAAAAATAAACAGGCTGCAGAAAAAAGTGCTGCGGCACTTTTGAAAAAAACGGGATTGCACAATTTCGTGACGGCAGTTCAATAGGCATCCGGCCATGAAGGTACTCCACTGCGCGGAGATTCCCGCCAGTATCATTAAATCCAAAATAATAATACAATATACACATTAATGGAGACTGTTACGAGGACAATAGAACTTGAGCTTGACGAAGTAAAGGAGTATCCTTTCCTTCATGGTGGAGTGGATAAGACTCTGAAAGTGATCGAGGAATCCCTGGGTGTTGCCATCAGCGTAAGAGGAAACAAACTGATTCTCAAGGGCGAGGAGCAAGAAATTCAGATAGCGGAACGGTTGGTCGACGAGCTCAGGTCGGTCAACAGAGATGGATATACGCTTAAGCCTGAGGATATAAGCTACGCGGTGAAATCGATATCCGAGGGCGAAGCTATTTCGGTTAAAGAACTCTTTTCGAACAATATCCCTGTGTCATCGAAGAGAAGGTTCATCATCCCTAAAACAGAGACGCAGCGGCGTTACATCGATGCTATACGCACGTATGATATTGTATTCGGAATAGGTCCTGCCGGCACCGGCAAGACCTATCTCGCAATGGCCATGGCCATCAGCGCGTTCCTGACGAAACAGGTTTCGAGGATAGTGCTGGTCAGGCCTGCGGTTGAAGCCGGTGAAAAACTTGGATTTTTGCCGGGCGATATAGCTGAAAAGGTCAGTCCATACCTGAGGCCGCTTTATGATGCATTGTTCGACATGATGGAAATTGACAAGGCCTCAAAGCTCATCGAGCGCGGCATTATTGAAATTGCTCCTCTCGCTTTTATGAGGGGCAGAACGCTTAATGATTCCTTTGTAATACTCGACGAAGCCCAGAACACCACCCCGGAGCAGATGAAGATGTATCTGACCAGACTGGGATTCGGCTCCAAGACAGTGGTGACCGGAGATATTACGCAGATCGACCTACCATTGGACAGGGTCTCCGGACTTGTAGAGGCAATCAGGATACTTAAAGACATCAAAGACATAAAGATCATACATTTTACCGAAAGGGACGTTGTAAGGCATCGGCTGGTCCAGGAAATAGTCCGGGCATACGAGAAATATGAAAAACGGAACGCCGAAGAGTAATACAGCCAAAAAGACCCGGACTGTGAAGGGATTCCTGAAAGAATACCTTGACAGGTACAAGCGTGACCTCTCCAAGATTTATGTCCTGCTGGGACTGAGCCTCCTATGCGCCCTCCTGATACAGGAACGTATAGGCATCGATCACTTTCTGGGAGGTTTTTTCATCGCGGCGATTATTCTTTTTATATTCTACCGCGACATACAGCGCTATAAGCCGGTTTACCTCAATGATCAGAAAATGATGCTGCTGCTCGGACTGCTTGTTTCCGGCACGCTCCTGGTGGGGCGGATTTTCGAGTACTTGCTTTCCGGGCTTCACAGGGGGCTTGTCCTGCCTGGAAGCGGGGCTTTTCTGTACGGCATCCCCATTCCCGCGGGGGCGATGCTTGTCACGCTCATATTTGACTTTCATACAGCGATTATTTTCTCTTTCGTCACCAGCATTATGGCCGGTATATGGCTAAATAATCCGCACTATACAGTGTATGCGTTCGTCGGAAGCCTGACCGCGGCTTTCAGCGTTATCAGGTGTAAAAAACGGTCCTCGCTCCTGAAAGGGGGCTTGTATGTCAGCGCAGTCAATATTTTCACAGCCGGGGTCCTCTTATTGTTCGAGGGCAAGCTCCTGACTGCGATGGCGCCGCATGCCTTGCTGTTTGCCGCGATGTCCGGTATAATGATTGCCGCTCTCGTCTCTCTTGTCCTCCCCGTGATCGAATATGTCTTCACCATTACTACGGATATCAGCCTGATTGAACTGCTGGATCTGGAACAGCCGTTAATGCATAATCTCATGATCAGCGCACCGGGCACGTACCATCACAGCATTATTGTCGGGAACCTTGCGGAGACAGCAGCGGAAGCGGTTGGGGCCAATCCACTGCTCGCACGGGTAACGGCGTGTTACCATGACATAGGAAAGATACGAATGCCCGAATATTTTGTTGAGAACCAGTCCAATATTGCCAACAAGCATGAAAAACTTATGCCTCACATGAGCAGCATGATCCTTATTGCTCATGTTAAAGAGGGGGTTGAACTGGCGAGGCAATACAAGTTGCCTAAACACATTGTAGATATCATTCAACAGCATCACGGCACCAGCCTGATCACCTTTTTTTATCAAAAGGCCCTTGAACAGACTAAAGATGTGCTGCCGTTGCAGGAAGATTACCGGTATCCGGGACCGAAGCCCCAGACCCGGGTGGCGGCCATCGTCATGATGGCGGATGCCGTTGAAGCGGCCTCGCGCTCTCTTGCCGAGCCCACGCCTGCCAGGATTTCCGCGCTGGTGGATAAAATTATCAATCACATATTTCTCGACGGACAGATCGATGAGTGCGAACTCACGCTGAAGGACATTTCCGAAATAAAGGAACGGTTTACTTACATACTCACCGGCATATTCCACAGGAGAATAGAGTATCCGGAGGTCGCAATCAGGGGCTCGCAGCAAAAGGGTTTGTCGGAAGCGTCGATAGCCAGGAGTGCGGCTGATAAGGACTCTTCCGGAGCGGCGTCTCAGGTAAATGGAAATAGTAATAAAGAACAACCAAAGGCTGATCAAGGCAAACACCCGGGCGATAGAGAAGGTGCTCAAAAGGGCGCTCACCCATTTGACGTTTAAAGGGTGTCATGCACTTCTTTCCGGCAGGCAGATCCTGAAGCGCCTTGAAGTCGGCGTTCTTTTAGTTAATGATGCGGGGATGAGGAGGCTCAATCGCCTCTATCGCGGCATTGACAGGACAACTGACGTCCTTTCTTTCCCGTTGATGACCTCTTTTACTTCTCACCGGCCATCTTTTGCTTCTGACTTGCTTTTGGGCGATATCGTCATAAGCCTTCCGCAGGCCAAAAGACAGGCAAAGGAGTATGAGACGACCTTTTACCGTGAACTTGCACGTTTGCTTGTTCACGGCCTTCTTCATCTGTTGGGCTATGACCACGAAAAGAAAGGTTATGAGGCGGCGAAAATGAGGCGGCTGGAAGCTGAACTTGCAGAGGTTATATGCCGCTAAGGAAGTGGGTTGACAGCACGGGGTTTGCCATTGAGGGCATACTTTATGCAGCGAGGACACAGCGGCACCTGCGTTATCATCTTTATACTGCGGCGTTTGTCCTGCTTTTGAGTTATGTCCTCGGCCTGACCAGAACGGATTTTTTGATAATCGCCATTGCGGTTATCCTCGTGCTGATTGCGGAGATGATCAATACGGCGATTGAGTACGTTGTTGATCTGCTTTCACCCGAACTCAATGAGAGTGCGCGGATTGCCAAAGATGTCGCCGCAGGCGCAGTGCTGATTACCGCTTTCGGCGCAGCGGTGATCGGGTATATCATACTGTTCCCCTATTTCAGCGCGGAGTTTCAGCGAGGCTTACATATAGCGAAGCATTCAAAAGAGGAAATCACCCTTATTGCGACAATTCTGGTGCTGATTACGGTCATAGTGCTGAAATCATATTTCGGCAAGGGACAGCCGTTTCGCGGCGGCATGCCCAGCGGCCACGCTGCGCTTGCTTTTTCTGTCTGGGTGGCAATCACATACAGCACCGAAAGTTTTGCTGCTTCGCTGCTTTCTTTCGCATTGGCGGCCATAATAGCACAGAGCAGAGTCACGGTGAGGGCGCACAACCCTTATGAAGTCATTGCGGGAGCGGTGCTCGGCGCGGGCCTTACGCTTCTCCTTTTTTTCATCTTTTACTGAAATGTATCTGACATCTTTTATACACAGGGAAAAGTTATTCAGGATCGCGGAACGCTGGCTATGCGGTTGCCCTGATCCTGGTGACGTCCGGGCGCTCACCGGGATTCTCATCTGTGACGGCTTTGTCATAGGTGAAACTCTGGAGGTCATGGCCAAAAGGCTGCTGGGGCTGATTCATGAGAGACCTGTCCGCCAGAAGCGTATCAGCTTTAAAGGCGAACTTCGGGACCGCATATGCCTTGATGCAGGGGATGCAGATCCAAGGATGGCGGAGCTTGCGGGACGGTACAGGGAAAACCCTGATTACTATTATCGCGAAGCTCCCATAAACGGGGTGATGTGCCTCGATGAACAGGACCGCCTTATCGGATTATTCAGGATAAAGCGCCCTAAAAGGATCGCTGAAAAAGCGAACCGGAGGATCGCTGACTGGATCTTTGAAAAAGTCCTTGGAAGGGCCCGGGAGATGGCAGGGGAGAGAGCCAGGCTGTCAGGGGTCCCGCTGGACAGTCTTGTAACATCTGAAGAAGAAATGGCCGAAGAATTCATACGCGCGGAAGAATTCATCGCGTGGAGCTTCAGGGACAGGAGCATCAGGTTGGAGAGGTCGGCTATGACTATGCAGGACGTGGGGGGAATAAAGATTGTGGGGAGTGAGGATGAGCTGCTGAGCCTTGAAAAGAGCCTGGCGCAAACTCAGGACATCAGTGTTACTGAAAGGGAACAATTCAGCGGCAGCTACCGGGCCACCAATCTTGTCCTTGAGATAACATGGGACGCTGAAGATGTTTGTCGAAAGTACAGGGAGAGCAGGAGTTGGGGAAAATACCTGGACCGGGGAATCCCGGAAGAGGAACTGAAAAAGGGATTGGAGCCTTTACTGGTTGACGCAGAGCCCAAGATTAACGTAGAGCTGATACTCTCCACATTCCCGGACGTTGTAGAATCGGAACTGGGCAACAGTATTCATGAAGAAAGGATAATCGCCCAGAGGGAAAATAAACGATACAAAGGCTATATCCCCATGAACGTAGAGTTGCTTGTTGAATCCCTGTTCGCAGTGGGATTCAGCCCCAGGACCGATATTGACCGCGTCCCTGTCAAGATTTGGGGAAGGTATCTTCCCGAGACGCTCAGCTTATATGTCCAGCAATTGTACAACCTGCCTGAACATGACCTGTTCTATTAACCCCAATAGTGCAATTAACCAACACTAAAAGCCTTAACCACAGCCAATAATAGCTGCAAGAATGGGCGCTTAAGCTAAGCCAGACACTGAGACACAGAGATGGCAACCATTTTATATATCTTTCACATGAAAGCCAATAAGTATCGAAAACTTAAACTGATGAAGATTGCCAAGATAATCCGTTAAAACCAGTTTCTCATGTACTTCCTGAACTCTGGTGCCACTATGTTTGTTATAATAATGCGGACTTCAAGTGGTACTCTACGGGATGAACAATGCGGTCTCAGATGTAGTTGTCGCCGCTTGATCCGACGGACAGTCATGCTGGTTGCAAGAAAGTCCAGGGGCATAAAGACCTATGCGGATATGAACAATAAAAAAGTCAACTTGTGGGAAGGGGTTTTGGCTATCCAGCCGCGCATGTTTTTCCGTAAATACAATCTCAAGGTAAAGATCATTCCACAGTCCTACTCGATTAATCCCTTTCTTAGAGGCGGGACCGACGTCGCATCGGCCATGTGGTATAACGAATATCATACGATAATCAACTCAGGTTTGGATGCGGATGAACTCACAACCTTTTTTTTCCACTCAAGGTTGGCGATGAATTCATCATTGGCATGTGGACGAGACGCCGAATAACACAGCGCTGACTTTGTCAAAAAGGAGAAAACAAGATATATGGGAACTTCAGTAGGAATGGATGCTGCAATCAAAGACGTGAAAAACTACGATGCTACTACCCCCGGCAAAATGACAGCGGCTCTGACCGGGTGCATTATTGGCGCCGTGGTCATGGCATTGTGTGCTTTCGGTGCTTATAGTAGCACACGTCAGGCAGTGCAGACTGTAGGAAAGGACGCTGTTCCATCCATCGTTGCAGCTGAACGTATCCGGGCAACACTGAGTGACGCCCACGCTAACGCTATGAACGCGGTGGTGACTAATGAGGGCGAAGATGGACCGTCTCTCAAGAAATACCGCCAGGACATGGACCAGGTACACGCCGACCTGTTTGCCGCTGCTCAAAACATCACTTATGGTGATGAAGAAAAGAAACCTATCCTGGCGCTGATGACCAAGCTTGGCGAATATGAGAGGGTACTTGGTCGGGAAAGGGTGCAATCCGGAGACAACGCCATAGCAACAATCCTTGCTTCAAACAGCCTGATGCGGGGGCAGATACTTCCCGCGGCGATTGAACTGGATCAAGCCAACTTCCGGCATCTCACCGCCACCTATGATGCCCACAGAAAACATGCTTTGTTAGCAGCGCTCCCCTTCATCATCTTCGCTCTGGTTACTCTTGCCGTTATCATCGGAACGCAGATATCCCTCTTTAAGAAGACACGCCGGATATTGAATCCCGCTATGGCGGCAGCTACTGCAATTGCGCTCGCATTCGCAGTCTGCGGCGCTTTTACTCTGAAATCGGTCGAAACGACTTTGATATCCCTCAAAAAGAACTCCTTCGATTCCATCCACGCCCTGTGGAAGGCAAAAGCCATCGCCCATGACGCCAACGCTGACGAGTCCCTTTATCTTATCTACAATGGACGCCCTGCTGAACAGTTAAAAACATTCGATAGCTTCAAGGCTAAAGCGGCGGAACTGGTCGATCTCGAGCCGGAAGAAGCCTTAGCCGCAGTAGCAGACAAGAAAAGGATAAAGGGGCTGTTAGGTGATGAACTTGCTAACATCACATTCCCTGGAGAGGAGGAAGCAGCAAAGGAAACACTACGGACCTGGGTCGAGTATAAGAAGATAGACGGCCAAATCACGGGACTGCTCAGGCATGGGCACTATCAGGAAGCGCTTAAACTGAACTTGGGTACTGATCCAGGGCAATCAAACTGGGCATTCGACCGCTTCGACCAAGCACTCGACAAGACCCTCAAAATCAACGAGACTGCTTTCCAGAACAGCGTGGACCGGGCCTTTAAACTCCTCGGATTTTTTCCATACATGCTCGGTATAGTCCTGGTATCGATCATTGTGGCGTGCATCCTTGGCGAGGGTGGAAGGCTATTGGACGCATTCCATTCGATGAGGGATTCCCTGAAAGACTATATCAGGCAGCTTGCTGAAACTACTGCTGCCAAGGAGAAAATAGAAAGCGAACTGAAGATCGCCAGCGACATACAGATGAGCATCCTGCCCAGGATATTTCCGCCGTTCCCGGACAGGCCGGAATTCGATATCTTCGCCCTGATAGAGCCGGCAAAGGAAGTGGGAGGTGATTTCTACGACTTTTTCCAGGTCGATGATACCCATCTTTGTTTTACCATCGCAGATGTATCTGGAAAAGGCGTCCCGGCGGCGCTATATATGGCCGTGACGAAAACTCTGATTATGTCGGTAGCTAAAGAGGGAATAACAGCTGACCGCATACTTATGAAAGTAAACGATGAATTGAGCCGCGATAACGATGTAAATATGTTCGTAACCATATTCTGCGGCATTCTGGACATCTCTACTGGAGAAGTTTGTTATGCTAACGGGGGGCATAATCCGCCGCTGGTAATAAGAAAGGACGGCGATATCTCCTTCCTCGGGGAAGCGGGTGGGCTTGTCATAGGAGCTTTTGAGGGCATGACATACACGCTCGAAAAGCTCATGCTCGGACCGGGCGACACGCTTTTCATGTACACCGATGGCGTGACAGAGGCCATGAATGAAAAGGAGGAGTTGTTCTCAGATGAACGCCTGGAGAGGGAGCTTGCATCGCTGAATGCGGTAGACATACAGAGATTAGTCAGCGGGATCATGGATAAGATCATATTTTTCACTGGAGGCGCCCCCCAGTCCGATGATATTACCATGCTGGCTGTTAGATTTTACGGACTGTAGTTGGATTCCCCAGAGGTATTGCTTCCCTCTACTCCGGTGAAGATTGGGAAACTCGCTGTAGAATTGTTGACATTAATTAATCGTATTAAACCACTACCTTTGGTAGTGGAACGGTAAGTCGGTTCTACCGGGCAAGTAGTTAAAATGAACCTCCCTGGAAGGTACCGAGTGAGGATATTACAACAGAGGTCAAGAAAGTAAGAGCCGCAAGATACAAGTGAAGGTAACTACTGCCTGGGACTGACTGCCGGGGAGAATGGGGCGCCGGAGGACTCTGCAGGCCGTTCCGGCTGTTGCGGTGTTTCTGCATCGGTTTCTTTTTCCACGGGTTCCGATATGACTTCCTCATACTGCGGGATTACAATGCCCCTCTTGACCATTATGTTGTAGATTATCCGCGACCGGTTTGCTACATAGCGTGACGTTCCCAGGGGATTGTATATCCTCGGATTGGGAAGCACGGAGGCCAGCTTTGCGGCCTCTTCAGGACCCAGGGCTGATGCGGGCTTGCCGTAATAGAACCGCGATGCGGCCTCGATACCGAAAATGCCCTCTCCCCATTCCGCTACATTCAGATAGAGTTCGAGTATCCTCCGCTTGGTGAGCTTTTTTTCCATTCTCCATGTGAGTATCGCCTCTCTCAATTTCCGGAGGGGGTTTTTTGAGGGTGTAAGGAAAAGATTTTTTGCGAGCTGCTGGCTTATGGTGCTCCCGCCGAACTTGAATTTCTTCTCCTTCAGGTCTTTTTCCATAGCCTTTTGCATAGCTTCAAGATCAAATCCTTCATGTCTCCAGAACTTGTCGTCCTCTCCGATCAGGACCGCCTTAACGAGGAAGGGCGAGATATTCGAAAACGGTGTCCAGATCTGCCGTATCTTTATTATTTTACCTTCTCTCCGCCACTCTCTTTCCCTGTATTCCATGAAGGAGGTCTTCTTGACCGCCCCTTTCCTGAGAGAAGCCATATCAGGGTAAATAAAAGAGTAGCACACGCCAAGTATGGCGGCGACGAGGAGAAGGAGCAGGATTATTCTGAAGCGGCCAATGAAGGATTTATTATTGCGCGGCATGAGCGATGTTCCTGTAATGCATATATATCAGTGTGGTTTTCTCAAAAACTTCTCTTTAAATTGTAAAGGATACCCTCTTATGAAAGCAACATCGCTATGATATAGCCGGGAAGCACACTTTGATTTTCCGGGTTGCGACTTTTCAATAACGGCCAATTATGATAATATGATGACTATCACTAATATCGGGCTCTTAACGGGAATGCATGGCATTCAAACACTTCACTTATCTGGAGGAGATTGCGGGTCATGGAAAGAATAACAGCGGGCGAAAAAGCTCCCTATTCAGGCATTATCCAGTGTGTCAATCCGAAATGTAAAGAAGAAATGACAATCGAAAAAACGAGGCGGGCATTGCCCTGCCCAAAATGCAAACAAGATGAGTTTGTTTATACAAGGATTATGGGCAAGTAAGGACTGCATGGAAAACTTTTCTTATTGCAGCACAATTCCAAAACCGGGACCTTTAGAAGGTTTCCCCAAGTGAGGGGCGGGTAATCCGCAAGGGTTCAGCCCCTCTCGTGTCTCGGCCTCTTCTGCGCATCAAGTACCTTTTTTCTCAGCCTGACAGACTGGGGGGTCACCTCCACCAGTTCGTCTTCTTTTATGAACTCCAGTGCCTGTTCGAGATTCAGTACACGAGGAGGGATCAGTTGTATGGTGTCATCGGCGCTGGCAGCGCGCATGTTCGTCATCTTTTTCTCTTTTGTGACGTTGACATCCAGATCGGCTTCCCGGGCATTCTCTCCGATAATCATCCCTTCGTATACCTGGGTGTTTTCGGTGATGAAGAGCGTTCCCCTGGGCTGTAAATGGAAAAGGGCATAGGTAGTTGATTTGCCTGTCCTGTCGGCAACCAGGGCACCCGATTGCCTTTTTGAGAGATGCCCGTGCCATGGTTCATACCCGTCAAAGAGGTGGTTCAGGAGGCCAGTCCCTTTTGTATCGGTAAGGAACTGCGATCTGAAACCTATTAATCCCCTGGACGGTATCCTGAATTCCAGCCGTGCCCTGCCGTGGCCGTTGTTTTGCATCTTATGCATTCTCCCTTTTCTCATGCCCACCTGCTGCGTAACGACGCCCACGAATTCTTCGGGCACGTCAATAACCAGCAATTCCATGGGTTCGTGAAGAACGCCCTTGATAGTTTTGGTTATTGTTTCCGGCATGGAGACGGAAAGCTCGTAACCTTCACGCCTCATCATTTCGATAAGGATGGCAAGCTGCAATTCGCCGCGTCCCATGACCTTGAAGGACTCGGTCGCATCGAAATTCACTTTAATGGCCACATTATAGAGCAATTCTTTTTCGAGCCGCTCCCTGAGATTCCGGGAGGTGACATATTTGCCGTCCCTTCCCGCGAAAGGTGAGGTGTTCACAGAGAAGACCATGGATATGGTAGGCTCGTCAACCGTTATTCTCGGCAACGGCTTCGGGTCTTCGATGTTTGTAATGGTATCGCCGATGTTGATTCCTTCTATGCCGGCAAGGGCAACAATCTCGCCTGCTGAGGCCTCTTTTGCATCTCTGCGTTCAAGACCC